>DATDWZ010000021.1:0-17498 GCA_036517295.1 Minisyncoccota bacterium
CTAAGAGATGTGAAGAGTTTAAACGAAGCTTTAGAAAAATATACCCGCTACTACAATCACGAAAGACTACACATGGGAATCTCACTTCGTTCGCCAATACAATTATTAACAAAACGCGTCCAAGCTATTGACTAGAATACGGTTTTGACTTATTTCTCACCAATTATGTTTACCAAAGCTAGTTCAAGAGGTAGTTGTGGAATGTAAGCGCCTTGAGTTTTTTCATAGGCATCGAGTAGGGTGATGAGGGTTTTTGAAGAGAACTCGGCATCTGATTTTGCGAGATCGCTAACAAATGCAAACTCTTTTTCGGACAATTCATCCCTGACTCCATCTCCCGCTCCGAAACGAACGAGGAGAACTGCTCGCGCCGTGTGTAATATAAGTTTCAGAAATACAGAAATATCTATGTTTTGAGAGACGGCCTTTTTCACACTAGCGAGACCGAGTGTCAAATCTTTTTTAGCGATAGCTGACACAACATCATGGACCAGCTCGACTGCCGGCGCCCCAGTGACAAGACGCACTTCCTCCTCAGAAATGCGTTTATCTTTTGAGTAAGCAATAATTTTCTGAACAATGCCTAAAGTATCGCGGAAAGAGCCGTCGCCCAAGAGCGCCACAAGTTCGGCTGATGCATCATCTATGACACAGCCTTCCTTTTTTGCCACGGTTGTCACTACTTTTTTCAAAACTTCCTGACTCGGCTTTTTAAATGTATATGTTTCGCAACGCGAGAGAACCGTTTCGGGGATCTTGTGTGTTTCGGTTGTGGCCAGAATAAATACAACATGAGACGGTGGCTCTTCGAGAGTTTTAAGAAGTGCGTTCGAAGCTGATTTTGAAAGCATGTGGGCTTCGTCCAATATATAGACTTTGTATTTTGATTCAAAAGGTAGCGTGAAAACCGATTCATTCAGCGAGCGAATATCCTCTACGCTCGTGTTCGATGCGGCGTCAATCTCGTAAATATCGTCTTTCGATGTGCCGATGGCGTTTGCAAAAATACGAGCGAGAGAGGTTTTGCCTGTACCGCGAGTACCAGCAAAAAGATATGCGTGAGAAATCTCCCCCGACTTTGCTTCGGCTTCCAGAACTTTGACTACATGATCCTGGCCGATAATATCAGCAAATTTTGCAGGACGATATTTTCTATACAGTGCTTCCGACATGGTTAGAGTATAGCGTAATTTTGGCTAATCCCGCTAGTAGCAGGACGCCCGACTCTAATAAAATCAGAGTTTAGGGAAAATAAAAAACACCGAGTTTGCGCAATGGCAAACTGGTGCGATGGACCAGGCCATAGCTACCCTATTGGACACTAGTTTTAAACCATTCGAGAGGGACTCGATACTGGCCTATGGATTGTAGTGTCGCACGGTTCACTATGACCTGCCCACATCCTCCTCTCCGAACAGACTGAGTAGAAAATCTAATGGGGAGTGTCGGTTAACTTATCCACATTGTAAGACTCACCCTTCCGCAACAGCGGATGACACAAGCCCACATCACGGAACCAGTCGGGCGGAATACCTTCCGCTCGCGGTGGGAGACATAGTCTCGGACTCACCCGAGGTTCCTCTAATACCCTAGCATAAAATAAATCTTATTTACAACAAAGCCGGCATCTCTGCCGACTACTCTACCGATGGAGACCACCGAGCACCAATGAATTCCTGGTGCTCGGTGGTCCAAAAATGTTCATGCGGGAACGAGAGCCTCGTCGGCAAAGGCCATTTCCGGTATCGGACGCTCGATGAATCGTCCCCCAGGCTCATCCGCTTCAAGTCGCAGAAAAGACATGGGGAGCATCGAGACCGGAAACAGCTTCGCTGGCGGTTTCAAATTCTGCTTGAGAACGGCGACAATCCTTTCTTTACACCGAGGACAGACATCGCTCGTCAAATCCTCCGTGAGAATTGGTAGGGGGAACATTCCGCAGATCAAGCAAACTGCAAGCCCGGCAAACATCGTCACACATCCTTCCCGAAAGAGCGTACCTCCACATAGTATCATAGTGCGAAAAATTTTCGCAACAAAAAACACCGCTGCAGGATTGCAGGGTGAATGTAGGAGGCCTCGGGCCACCGTGCGACTGGTCTCACAGGACCTTCGCATGGGCGACCCGAGGTTTCGGACGAACTCTAACTGTTCGGTGGCATACGCACCTCATCGTTTGGAGCCCAAAAGCATCAAGATGAAGCGGGCGAGAGCAACAACCACCGGCACAAGGACCCCTTGTGCTGGCCATACCTTCTCTCCCCTAAACGTTTCGGACGAAGCCCTTTATCACCTTTGTGGTGTTGGAGCTAACGCTACCGATGGGACGCTCGTACGTACGTTCTCCCTATACCTTACCCATGGAGTTAGAATTAGTCAAGTAATCCATTACAACAGCCTCGACTTCACTGGCATCCTCTGCTTCCATCAGTTTCATGCGTAATTCTTTGGCCCCATCCCAACCATTCACATATGCCTTGTAATGTTTTTTCATGATAGCGAAACTTTTATACGAAAGAAGTTTTTCAAACAGTTTCGTATGCTCAACCATTATTCTCAAGATCTTCTTTCTAACTTCTGAACTATTTCTATTCGTCCATTCGCGCGAATTAGAGAACAGCCATGGCGTTCCGAAGATAGCGCGACCAAGCATCACCCCGTCGCAACCTGTTTCTTCGACCCTCCTCTGCCCATCATTAAGATCAAACACATCACCGTTTCCAAATATTAAAGTTTCACTTTTCTTTCCAGTCGAATCGACAAAGGCATCGCGAATATCAACGGCCCGTTTTACATGCTCCCATCTTGCCGGTACAAGAGACATCTCCTTGCGTGTACGGGCATGGAGAGTGATAACAGCCGGGTTCGTTTCCAAAAGCGCCGGGAGCCATGTTTCCAGTTCGTTTTTATTGTAACCTATACGAGTTTTTACACCGACTGGCAAGTTCTTGCCATTTTTTGATGCACCTCTTTTGGCTGCTTGGATTATTTCTTGGGCCAGTCTCGGATCTTTTATATGAGCCGCCCCACCACCCTGTTTTTCCACACTTTTATCCGGACATCCCATATTTATATCTATTCCATCAAAACCGAGGTCAACAGCTAGTTCCGCCGCTTTCTCCATCATTTCCGGTTTTCCTGTAAAAAACTGTGCAACGATTGGTCTCTCCTCCTCTGTAAAAGCCAAATCTTTTATGAGGTGTTCATACCCGCCCAGGAAAAGTCCATCCGCCGAAACAAATTCAGTCCACATCACATCCGGTTTACCATACTTTGCGATGATACGACGAAAAGCAGGGTCGGTGACGTCGGCCATAGGAGCTAGAACCATGATTGGTCGTTTTAATTTGTTCCAAAATGACATGTGAGTAAACTAGCCTAATTATAGTGAGAAGTCTATCAGAGAATTTTAAATTTTAATTTATAAATTTTAAATTAAAATTACTGTTTAAGTTTGTAGAACAACTTATTACCGTATCGTAGATCAATGTATTCAATCGGTAATGTACCCCTAGTTGAGGTAGCCAGAGCCGGCGTGCGTAGAAGCGCTTCCAGATTTTGTTCTATCATGGAAATCGGCTCTTTTATATCAAAAAGGATTTCACCTCCACCGGCAAGAACCATACTGAACTGGTTATCATTCCTCGCCACAAGATATTGTGGACTGAGACCCAAGCCCTTAACCCTTGAGACAAAACTTGAGATACCTATAAATTCCGTGCTTGAAGCGATGTAATCTTTTCCTATCGGAGAAGAACTAGCCACAAATCCATAGTATTTGAAATAAGCGTCGCCGGAAAAAGTCGGCGCATTACTGAAGATAGTGCTGTTCTGATCCATAAAATAGCACTTCGGATTACTATCCTCGGCACTCCCTCCCTCACGGTCGGTCAAACTCCCACTAGGCTCTCCTTCACACCAGGTGGCCACCGGTTTTCTCTCTGTGATCTCAACAGCCAAAGTGTGAAAGTTTTTTAGATGAATATTTATGGTATCGATTCTTCTGAATGCTGTGCTTAGATATTCCGACAACAGTTCATGCGGATACCACAATACATTGTTTTTTGGAAAGAGCCAAAAATAAGAACCGTGGACAAAAGACAGGGCCTTTGGCTCCAACTCCCCCTGGGTAACAAGAATCCCGCCCGACAATTCTATTTCTGAAATACGAATACTCGGCCTATAAGAAATATATGAAATCAAGCCAACGACTAAAACCACTGACAGCAAAACTATTCCGTATTTAACCAACCGTCTTTTTCTCTTTTTTCGGAGATATTCTTCGCGTTGGGGAAGGTTGGAGAGCATAGGGATAATTTTTAATTCTTAATTTTGTAATTTTTAAATGATTTCTAATGAATTAATGTTTAAAAATTAAGATTTATTTATAAAATTAAAAATTCAAAAATTATAAAATTACAATTTATTTCTTAGAAATAGTGGTTTGTCCTCCCATGTATGGCTGGAGTACTTCTGGTATCCTGATCGAACCGTCAGCCTGCTGGTAGTTTTCTACTATCATTATGAGGGGTCGGCCGGAAAGAGCGGTGTTGTTGAGTGAGTGGACAAATTTCATTTTACCGTCATCGTCGCGATAGCGGATATTCAATCGTCTTGTTTGGAAATCATGAAAATACGATGCTGAACCAGTCTCGCGATATTTATTTTCGGAAGGAAGCCAAACCTCGATGTCATACTTTTTAACTTGTCCTAATCCCAAATCCCCTCCACAGTTAACAACCACATGGTACGGCAAACCGAGGGCTTCGGTAATTTCTTCCGTGTTTCTCTCTATCTCTTCATGATATTTTACAGACTCGGCGTGAGAGGCTTCACATAAAACAACTTGCTCGAATTTATAAAACTCGTGTATCCGGAATATACCTCTCGTATCTTTTCCGTGCGCACCGGCCTCTCGACGAAAAGCTGAGGAAAACCCCAGCATTTTTACGGGCAAATCTTTCTTGTCCAAAACCTCGTCCATATAGTGACCCATCATGGCAACTTCCGCCGTTCCGGATAAATATTCCCCGTCCTGGGTTTTATACAAATCCTCTTCACCCTGTGGAATATAACCTGTGCCTAAAAGTAGTTCTCGTTTCAAGAGTGATGGAACAATCATGGGAACCCAGTTTATTGTCCGACCTCCTTCGGAGTCGGTTGCACCTTTTTTCTGGAAAAAATCTTGGACAAATTGCCACAGGGCAAACTCCAGCCGTGCGCCGTCACCTTTTAAAAAATACCCGCGGAAACCGGCGACCTTTACTCCCCGTTCGAGATCAAGCATGCCGAGGTTAGTCATCAGTTCGACGTGGTCTTTCGGTTTGAAATCAAACTTTGGAATCTCGCCCCAGACTTTGACTTCTTTATTATCAGCGTCGGTCGCTCCTTCCGGCACGGATATGTCGGGAACGTTTGGCACGGCAATCATTAGAGTTTGCCATTCGTGCATAACGCCTTTCAGTTCTTCCTCTTCTTTTTCAAGCTCTCCTTTGAGAATTTTCATTTCGGCGATCATCTGAGACTTAGCGTTCTTGTCCGCGATAGCCACGATCTTGTCGCTCACCTCGTTCTGTTCGGCGCGCTTTTTCTCGATCGACTGCATAAGCTCTCGGCGCTTGTCGTCCGTTTTTATAAGAGCCTCAACATCAAAATCGATGTGCTTTTTCTTGGCACCGAGAGAGATTATGTCCTTATTTTCACGTATAAACTTTATATCCAACATAGTAGGCTCTTATAGTGTAGCAAAAATAAGTTGGCCTGAAAACAGATACTAGAAATAATCGCCAATGGTGTCTATATTTATACAGAAACTGGCTCGGACATACCGGTTGCCATTTTTACCGTATGCCGTACCGGGAACGAGAGAGATTTGTTTGTTCTGAAGTAACCTGTCGCAAAAATCTTCCGCACTTTTTTCCCCATCGGGTATTTTGGCCCAGATGTACAAAGCGCCTTTAGGTAGTGAGAATGTTAAACCGAGACTTCGTAACTTTTCGACGATAATATCCCTGCGGTCAGCATAACTCTTTATCATGGCCTCATGCCAGTCGTCATTATAGTTACTCAGGGCATATGCTCCTAATTTCTGAAGAGGCCGAGACATCCCCGAATCCAGTTGGGATTTGACTTTACCAACCGCTGTTATTAAATCTTTATTCCCCGCAATCCAACCCATGCGAAATCCGGCGAAAGAAAACATTTTAGAGAATGAACCTATCTCAATTGCCACATCTTTGGCACCGGGAATCTGCAATATGCTCGGAGCGATGAAACCGTCGTATGTTATATCCACATAAGCATTGTCGTACAAGAGCCAGATCCCGTTTTTCCTTGCAAAATCGACGAATGTCTTTAACTCTGCCAAATCGGCTATCTGTCCCGTCGGGTTTGACGGGAAATTAATCCAAATTGCTTTTGTTTTTGGGGATATTTTTTTCTGAATCTCTTTCGGGTCAGCTTTGAAATCGTGTTCCGGTAATAGATCATACGCCACAGGAATCGCACCGACCAAGAGCGCCGGACCGACAAATCCGGGGTATCCGGGATCAGGAACAAGTATTTCGTCGCCCTGATCAAGTAAAGCCAGAGATAAAGCGCTAAGCCCATCCTTGCCTCCAAGCAGTGGGTAGTATTCGCCGTCATCCAAATCCACCCCGAAACGACGTCCGTACCACTCCACAAGTGCTTTCGCAAATTCTTTGTTTGCGCCGTATCCGGGATAACCCGATGAACCTTTTTCGAGTATAAATTCACCATACTTATTCAAATACTCCGGGAGCGGAGGATAATCCGGATTACCGGGGCCAAAATTCAAAACCTTTCGTCCCGTACTCTTTTCAATATCCGATACTTTTTTGGCCAACTGTGCAAAAATGTATTCGTCAAAATTATTCAATCGTTCCGACATCCTTCGTTCTTTTTTATCTAAATTATTTGCTGTCATTTTCTATTCTTAACGCCTCGGTGTGAATAAGATCAAAAATCTGTTTAATAAAGTCCCCATTTACTCCTAATTCACGAGCCAAAGCTAAGCGAGTCTTTACCACTTCGTTCCATCTATTTTCATTCAAAAAAGGTAAGTTTTGGAGTTTTTTTAATTTACCGATCTCATTCACCACAGAAAGTCGCTCTTTGAGGGTGACTATGATTATCCGGTCCAATTTATCGATCTCTTTTCGTAGATTATTTAAGTCAGGAGTATTCATCTAAGAAGTCTAGCAAAGGTGTTACCGTATGCCAAATTATGAATTACGAAAATAGCGGGACCGGTCACGAGCCCCGCTACAGACGAACGCGCATAGCCCTCCGCCCTGACACGCGCCGGTATGCGCCGGCCATGTCTTTTTTGTCGGCGAAGAATTTTGTCCCTCCGAACCAGAACCAGACAATAGCTCCGCTTCTCTTCTTGTTATTACAGAGTTTGATGATGGAACCCGCCTTGGTGTATCGACTCCACACGCTGGAACCTAGGCGACAATAACTTTGCACATTCTTTGTCAGTTGTACAAACACAGTCGCCTCCTATAGTTAAGATTAGACCTGTAAAATAAACTGTCAATGACTTTGTTTTGTTGGTGATATAAATTTCTATAATGTACGATATATCGTACATTATAGAAATTAGTAAAACTTTTAGATACTGATACAATATTACTACGATTATTATGAATCCCATTAGAGTTTTATAATAAATACTAAATTATTGTTATTATTAGACGGATATCGTTTTAATTACTTTTTATAACCTAATGAAAAACTCTAACGGGACAGGAATCCGAGACTTGCCCAAAAAAGATTTTCCGCCACTCCTTCTTGAAATTAACGACCCGCCGAAATCTCTACGGATAGTTGGCGAATTGCCGAAAACAGAAAAATATTTGTGTGTTGTTGGATCACGCAAATACAGCGAGTACGGAAAAAATGTTTGTGAAAAATTGATTGAAGGTCTTCGTGGCTACTCTATTACTATAGTATCGGGACTCGCCCTCGGTATGGACGCCATCGCCCACCGTGCCGCGCTTCGAGCCAGACTGACGACTATAGGCGTACCGGGCTCGGGGCTTGGAGAAAAAGCGTTGTATCCGGTGACCAACAGAAACATTGCAAACGAAATCGTGGATAGTGGCGGAGCACTGCTTTCCGAGTTCCCTGATGATTTCCGACCCCATCTCTACACTTTTCCGCAACGCAACCGGATAATGGCCGGAATGTGTCACGCGACACTTATAGTAGAAGCGGAACTGAAATCCGGAACACTCATCACATCAAAATATGCGATTGAATACAACCGTGATGTGTTTACCGTGCCGAACTCAATATTTTCCAAAACGAGCGAAGGTCCACATATGCTACTACGACTGGGCGCGACGCCCATAACACAATCGAGCGATATTGTGACCGCACTTGGTCTGCGACCGCGCGAAGAGCTTTTACAAATGCGCGACTACTCAGATTGTTCGACCGACGAGAGAGAATTGATTGAGTTATTGAATGAGCCACTTTCTCGCGATGAAATTATACGCAGACTTGGAAAACCGGTGTATGCGACCCAGACTATTATTGCCACGATGGAGATTAAGGGGCTTATCGAAGAAAGCATGGGAGAGATACATTTGAAATAGTTTGTAAAGTTATAAAGTTCATAAAGTCTATAAAGTTGACATGTAAACACTTTGGCATAGTATTACTTTGGGAGGTTAAGATGGCTGGGCGCGACACATCACGTGGCGACTACTCCAATTATTGGTGCAGTGATTGTGGTAGAAAGGGAGAAGTTTGCATCAAACATTGGGGACCAATTGTTCCGCCTGGAGCAATTGGTGCCTTCTGCGAAGACTGCTGGCAGGCGCGATGCGACGACAGCGACAACGGACGGGCACCGCGTTCCCTCGGCGTCATGCCCGATATTCCTCCGCCACCGGCGACGTAACGTGCAAGGGCTCCGCGAAGTGACATCGCGGAGCCCATTCGTTTATAAATTATTTCATTGGAAATTGATTGAAAATTAGAAATTGAAAATTGAAAATTTTATTCAAGATTGGACAAAAAATTATTTTGCGGTAATACTAGAGAACATGAAGTTACTTATTGTTGAGTCTCCGGCAAAAGCAAAAACAATTTCAAAATATCTCGACGGTGAATACACCGTGGTTGCTTCTGTTGGACATATTCGTGATTTACCAAAATCAAACAAGAAAGCCATCGACATCGAAGCCGGTTTTGTTCCACACTATGAAATATCGAAAGGAAAGGAACATGTGGTTGCTGAAATAAAGTCGTTGGCTAAAAAAGCTACCGAAATACTACTAGCAACCGACCCGGACCGCGAAGGAGAAGCTATCGCCTGGCACGTCGCACAAGCGGCAAGCCTGAAACATCCGCGACGGGTTGTATTTCATGAAATTACAAAAGAAGCAGTGACGGAAGCTATAAAACACCCGCGTGATATAGATGACGACCTGAAACAAGCACAAGAAGCGCGAAGGGTTTTGGATAGGCTCGTAGGATACGACCTCTCTGGACTTATTTGGAAAAAAGTCCGTTATGGTTTGTCTGCCGGAAGAGTTCAATCCCCCGCTCTAAGGATAATAATGGAACGAGAAAGAGAAATCCGGGCTTTCAAATCACATACGTTCTGGGTTATTTCAGCGGATATCGCCGATAAGAAGAAAGTTCACTTCACCGTGGTGTGCGAAGAAGAACCAACAGATAAAAAGGTTTTGGATAAAATCGTCGCCGAAGCTGAGAAGGGTTCGTGGTTCGTAAAAGACGTAAAAGAAAGCGAAGTAAAGAAAACCCCGCGACCACCTTTCATCACATCCACACTCCAACAAACGGCGTCGAGTCGACTCGGATTCTCTCCGTCACGAACTATGGGTATTGCTCAGAAACTTTACGAGGCAGGACATATAACGTACATGCGTACTGACTCAACAAACCTGGCCCAAACGGCTATTGCCCAAATTGCTGAAGTCGTGGAAAAAAAATTCGGGAAAGAGCACCTACAAATAAGAACTTACACGGCAAAAAGTAAAAACGCGCAGGAAGCGCACGAGGCCATACGCCCGACACATTTTAATGTGGAACACTCTGGCCACAACAACGAACAGAAAAAACTCTATGAACTTATATGGCGACGTGCAGTTTCTTCTCAAATGAAAGATGCTCAGACCTTGCGAACAAAAGTTGTGGCTAATATAAAAAATGGAGATATCCCAGACTTCTCTATAACAGGCTCACAAATCAAATTCCCTGGATGGCTTTTAGGCGATCCGGCTTCAAGAAGCGACGATGTGGAATTACCAAAAGTCACTGTTGGAGAAAGTTTGGATTTGAAAAAAGCGAAGTCCCGTAGTGACCCCGGTAGTAGAGCAGAGCTCACTACAGGGTCTACTACTGGGATAAATACGGAAGAGAAGCAAACGGAACCGCCGGGACGATATTCCGAGGCCGGACTGATTAAAGAGCTTGAAAAAAGAGGCATCGGTCGTCCATCTACATACGCATCAACTATTAAAACTCTTGAAGACCGTGGTTATGTAGAAAAACAGAACAAGGCTTTGATTCCAACAGACACTGGCGACGTGGTTTCAAGTTTCCTCGAGGCAAACTTTGCAGACTATATAAGTGACAGTTTCACTGCTGAGATGGAAGACAAGTTGGACCTCATCGCCGAAGGAAAAGAAGAATATGTGAAAACCCTTAAAACTTTCTATAAACCTTTTTTGGCCGAAGTAAAAAGCAAAGACAAGATGGACAAGGTAACGAACATGGGTGACGCCGACCCAAATATGAAATGTCCTACTTGTGGAGAGGCTATGATTATAAAACTTTCTCGAAGCGGAAAATTTCTTTCCTGCGGAAGATACCCGGATTGTGACGGTGCCCTGACTATGGACGGTCACGAGATTAAAAAAGATGAACCGATTGGCACAGATCCGGAAACCGGCCTACCTATATATATGATGATAGGTAAATATGGCCCATATGTACAGCTTGGAAACCGTGTAAAAGGCAAAGGTTCAAAAAAAGCAGAGAAGCCTCGTATGGCTAGTGTGCCGAAAGGAAAAGACTTGAGTACCGTCACACTAGAAGACGCTTTGAAATACCTCACCCTACCGCGAGTTCTCGGCACACATCCCGAAACCGGAGAAAAAATAACCGCAAATGTCGGAATGTTCGGACCATACATAGTACACCAGAAAGATTTTCGTTCACTGAAAGAGGACGATGTGTATACCATAGAACTCCCTCGTGCTTTGGAAATATTTGCTCAGGAGAAAAAGAGAAGAGGTTTCGCTAAGAAGAAAAAATAGAAAAGGATAGGTTTTGTGATAATATGGGGTTATGAATGACATAAAGGAGATTATCTCCCTCGTGCATGATCCCTCCAAGGAAGATATCGCCTTGATAGAAAAGGCTTCCGATTATGGTAAGAAAATGCACGATGGCAACCTGCGAAACAGCGGGGAGCCGTATTACAACCACCTCTTTGCTACAGCCAAAAATATCGCCGAACTTGGTATGGGAGCAACAACTATTGCGGCAGGGTTTCTACACGACTCGATAGAAGACACTCGAGCGACAGCAACAGATATAGAAAAAGAATTCGGGAAAGAAATTGTATTTCTTGTGGAAAGTGTAACAAAACTTGGAAAAATACGCTACCACGGCACAGCGAGATATAACGAAAGTTTGCGAAAACTCTTCATGGCTATGTCGCAAGACATAAGAGTTCTTATCATAAAACTCTGTGACAGACTCCATAACATACAAACCCTTCAATATGTACCAAAAGAAAAACAGCTCCGGATAGCCACAGAAACTCTGGAAATATATGCCCCTATCGCTTATCGTTTGGGTATTAAAAAGATTCAGAGACAACTGGAAGATTTGTCCTTTGCTTATGTGTATCCGGAAGACTTTAAAAAAGTTCAAAAGCTTTTAAAAACAAAAGATGTCGAACAGGAAGAACATTTGGAAAAGTTTGAGAAATCCATCAAGAAAGAACTGGCCAAAGAAGGTATAACGGATTTTCATATAGACCATAGAGTAAAGGGTTTGTACTCGTTGTATAAAAAACTGTCAAGTATGGGAATGGATATAGATAAAATATATGACATATCCGCCCTACGAATAATAGTTAAAACGGTTTCCGATTGTTATAAAATTCTCGGCATCATACACGGCTCGTGGCGACCGTTACCGGATAGAATAAAAGACTACATCGCCACACCGAAACTCAACGGCTATAGATCAATCCATACCACAATCTTCACTGGAGACGGCGGAATCATAGAAGTGCAGATTCGCACGGAGGAAATGCACAAAGAAGCCGAGTTCGGTATTGCATCTCACCTATCATATAAAGAATATAAAAAGGGGGTAGATAAATCACCAAATCAGAATCTTACATGGATCACAAAAATACTACCTAAATCCGAACACAAAGCAGTAGGATCTGTGGGTGCGAGAGACATACCACATTGGGTAAAGGAGTTGGTAGATTATCAGAAAGATACCGGAGACGAATTCGTCGATAGTGTTAAAAATGATTTCTTCAAAGAACGCATATTCGTTTTTACCCCAAAAGGCGATGTCATTGACTTACCCGTCGGTTCATCCGTCATTGATTTTGCTTTTGCTATACACACCGACATAGGTAGTCAAATGTCTGGAGCAAAAGTTAATGGAAAATTTGTATCAATAGATACCGTACTAAAAACCAATGATATGGTAGAGGTGGAAACTAAAAAAAGTGCCAAACCGAGTCGTAAGTGGCTGGAGCATTGCAAGACGACGATGGCTAAGAGGAGGATAAACAACTTTTTGGATACTAAAAAGTAATTTTCAATGAATTAATGTTCATCATTGGAACATTGAGGTTTGATTTAAAATTTATAAATTAAAATTTAAAATTAAAATTGTTTTTACTTATATACTGAAGTTTTTTATGGAATAAATCTCGTCCTCCGTGTTTTCTTCCGTCTTCTTTTCTTCCGGAGTTCTGTCGTCCAAATCCACCACGGTCATTTCTACAGCACTCGAATCCTGAACATAGTCTGGGATAAACTTACTCTTTGGCGGAACCGGATTCGATGCTATGTGTTTATCCAACATCTCTGTCGGTGATTTCGTCTTATTTGTTTTGAGAAGCTCGACAATACCCTGCAAGTCTTCCTCGGAGAAAAAATCGATGAGAATCTTCCCACCGTTCAATCTTTTCTCTATCGAGACACGAGTTCCCAGACTCTCGGTTAGTCTCTCTTCCATCTCCTGCGTCTCGGGGTCAAGGTACGCACCCTTCTTACGAATTTTGTCATAAGCGATTCGTCGGCCAATTGCTTCCGCTTCACGAACAGTCAGTCTCTTGAACATTATTTCTTTGAATAATGTCAGTTGTTCTTCCGGTCTGTCACCGAGCATCATCAATGGTCGTGCGTGACCTTCGGAAATTTTCCCCTGAGACAGGGCTTCGAGAATTTCTGCCGGCATAGCCAGGAGTCGAACAGAGTTTGAAACATATTCACGACTCTTGCCGACTTTTTTTGCAATATCGACATGTTTGAAACCGAACTCGTCTATCAAGCGCTGAAAAGCCCGTGCCCTATCGACTGGATTGAGATCCTCTCGTTGTATGTTTTCAATAATCGCCAACTCCAACTTCATTAAATCATTTCCTTCGTCCCCTATTTTTATTAGCACTGGCACTTGAGAAAGTCCGGCCAGCTTCGAGGCACGGAGTCGTCTCTCACCGGCGATGAGCTCATACTCAACAAACAAGCCACCGTCATCTTTTGGCACCTCTTTGCGTGTGACGACAAGGGCCTGCAACACTCCATACTGGCGTATGGAATCAGATAAACTTTGCATCTGGGCTTCGTCGAACTCACGGCGGGGCTGAAAAGGATTCGGGTGTATTTTATCGACATCAACCCAGAAAACAGAATCGTTATAGAATTGTGACATGACTGTATTTTATCACACTAAAATATATCACTCAATCAAACTCTCCCACCAACTCCGGTTCGATTTTCATTTTTACACCAAACTCTTTATAAACCGCACTCGCGACTATTTTTGAGAGCTCAAAGATGTCTTTTGCGGTTGCTGTACCTGTAAAATTATTTATTATTCCGCCGTGCTTCTCTAACACTTTTGCCCCTCCGACAGATCTACCTCTGAAACCCAAAACCTCCACAAACAAACCTGGAGTCAATTTATATCCTTGGGCAACGGCAAAAACGCTTCTCTTGTTAATCATCTCGTTGGCTTTGGAATCGAAACCTATTGATTTCAACTTATCGATTACGTGGTCATAAACAGTCCCGTCTACAACATCTATATTCCAAAAACTACCTACCGTTCCGTTTTTTGGACTATCCGGAAAAGGAAACTTACTATCACGGATATTAATTATGGCCTGACGGACGGTCTTCAGGGTCGGCTCGACATCTGGATTTTCATCAAAATATCTTTTAACATCAGCGTAACTCATATTAAGTCCGCCATCCTTTTTCAAATGAAAAACTATACTCATAACGACATACTTGCCCTTATCAAGACCAGAGTCATTTAGGCGACTTTTGCGATAGGAAAACAACATGTCTGATTTTATAAAAGTCGTTCTCTCAAACGTTTGAGTGTTAATCAGATTTACGGATACAACACTCTCGGAAACTTCCTGACCATAACAACCGATGTTTTGAACTACCGAAGCACCGACACTACCTGGAACATGAGACATGTTTTCTATGCCGTATAAACCGTGCTCAACAGCAAAAGCGACAAATTCGTCCCAATTTTCACCAGCGGAAACTTCTATTTCAACGAACTCATGCGTCTCCGATATTATTCTCTTCCCCAAAATATTTATCCTGATAACAAGACCATAGAAACCTTTATCGGAAACCAATGTATTACTGCCCCCACCAAGAATAAAATGTGAGATACCTTTTTCCTCGGCAAAATGCAATGCTTGAAATAAATCTTTTTCCGTATAGATCTCGACAAAATACCTCGCCGGGCCACCGACGTACATACTGATAAAAGGTTTGAGGGGGATATTTTCTTGTATTTTCATATTTATAACTTATCCACAGTGCATAAATATAATATCTCATATATGATATAAATCATAAAATAATTATCCACACGGCATCATGGAGCACACCAAAAACATAGGAGCTAGTATAAGGCAACTGCGGGAGGACAAGGGAATGACTCAGGGCGACTTTGCAAAGCGACTACGGACTTCGCAAAGCGCAGTGGCCAGGATGGAGAAAGGCGAGCAAAACCTGACGGCGGACCAAATATATAAAATAGGCTCAATACTTGGGACATCTCTCATAAAAACCAAGGATGACACGGATGATTTTAAAATTGTCGGAGGAAAGAAATTGTCGGGTACGATACAAACAAACACATCGAAAAATGGAGCTCTGGGATTATTTTGCGCTTCCCTGCTGAACAGACAACCTACGACGCTCCACGGAATACCGCGAATAGAAGAGATCTCGCGCATAATCGAGATATTCGAAAGTGTTGGTGTAAAGATAGAATGGACAGGACATAACTCCGTGAGGATAACCCCTCCAAAAAAATTCCAATTGGGCAAGATAAACAAAAACTCGTCATCACGAATCCGTTCAATACTTATGATGATTGGTGCACTGATACATTTCGAGAAAGATTTCAAAATACCGCACGCCGGCGGATGTAAGATGGGTCAGCGTACTATAGTGGCACACAGGTACGGACTGGAATCTCTCGGTGTAAAGATAAAAACCAGCGGAACTCATCATGAAATATCCCACAATAAACTCAGACCTAACGATATCGTTCTGTATGAAGCCAGCGACACCGCCACCGAAAACCTACTTATTGCTTCAGCCCTCATCCCCGGAACCACGATGCTCCGCTTTACTCCACCAAACTACCAAGTACAGGAGGTCTGCTTTTTTTTAGAGAAATGTGGAGTGAAAATAGAAGGCATTGGGACTTCTACGCTCATAATCCACGGAGTAAAAGAAATAAACTGGCCAGTGGAATATTGGAACAGCGAGGATCCGACCGAATCAATGATGTTTATCTCGGCAGCCATAGTGACAAACTCAAAACTAACCATAACCAGATGCCCTATCGATTTCCTTTCTCTAGAACTATTAAAACTGGAAAAAATGGGGTTGAAGTATAAGAAATCAAAAATATATCCGGGAAAAAACGGAGAGACTCGGCTTTGCGATGTGACCGTAATGCCATCAAAAATGATGGCACCCGGAGACAAAATACACGCCTCGGCATATCCTGGAATAAACTCCGACAACCTTCCCTTCTTTGTGCCCATAGCTACTCAAGCGCACGGCACAACACTCATACATGATTGGATGTGGGAGAACCGTGCTATATATTTTATAGAACTCAATAAACTTGGAGCAAACATAGTCCTGGCCGACCAACACAGAGTAATGATACAAGGACCTACGGAACTGAAAGGCAACCAGGTTATTTGCCCTCCAGCCTTACGACCGGCGACGATTGTCCTGGTTGCTATGCTCGGTGCCAAAGGTACATCTATTCTACGCAACGTCTATTCTATAAACCGTGGATATGAAAATATAGCAAAAAGACTAAACGCAATAGGGGCAGACATTACACTACTTAATGATTTTTAAAAAAACAAAATGAACGCTGTAACTGAAACGCAAATCATTACAGGACTCCCTGTAGAAAACATATTGGAAGTAATTGTTCACGAAAACAACGAACCTATGGTTCCTGTAAAAGAAACCGAAAAAATACAACTTCTAAAAAAGCATAAATATTTGTGGCCAGTTTTAAGAAAAACCGTATATGAACTTTTAGTCAAAGCTTCTAATAATCTGCCCGAGAGATACAAGCTCCTTTTATCGTTGTACAAAAAAGCGAAAAGATTTTGATTGCCCCGAATCTGCCGTTCGAGAAAAAGAATTGGATCGCCAGTTATCATCCGAAATACAAAAAGTTTCTTTGCCCAAAGACTGGGCGGAATTGTTAAAAATGGCAGAAAAAGATTTTAACAATTCCGCCCAGTCTTTGACTGCCTGTGTGAAAGAGAGCGAAACAAAACTATCGGTCATTTCACAAAAGTTAGAGCGACTTCTTACAGGATATCTAGATCAAGTAATTGACGAACAAGATTATCGAAATCGGAAAGCAAAGTTGTTATCTGAAAAGAGGTCGCTTCAAGAAAAAATGACATCTCTTTCACACAAGCAGAATGATTGGCTCGAACCGATGAAAGAATGGATAAAAGACGCACAATCCTTGGACAAAATTGCTTCTGATGATGACCTTTTTGCTAAAAAGGTCAAAGCCAACGTAATGGTTCAATAGCTTGGACGCAACTAGGTATAGAATGTCCAACATGTCATACACAAAGAATCCACACATGCCTAAGGTGCGTAGAGATGCAGCAAATATGGTGTACAGAGGTTACACTCCGACTGAAGTCGGTC
>DATDWZ010000022.1:0-22114 GCA_036517295.1 Minisyncoccota bacterium
TGAATAATTAAATGTTTGTACTCCTGCGAATGTGTTGTCCGTGGTCGTGCCGAATGAAGTAGAGAGAGTGTCTCCTGTTAATACTAGCGGATATGTAGCAGCAAGATTTGTTTCGTCCGATATGTCGATCGATGTTCCGAGTGATGCTGTTAGTGCTCCACCGGAAAGTGAGAGACCCGTGCCGAGAAGGTTGTTGAACAAACTTCCGTTAACCACGAGATTGGTGGTCGAAGCCGTCAGGAATGATGAGTAGATGGTTGATGATGAGTACTGAGATGTTAATTGTGGGAGATTTGATACGAGAGATGATGTTGTTGCGATTATCGAACCAACATACAGAGGAGCTGATGATGTAGCTGCGAGCTTACCAGTAACTGCATTGTAAAAAATTAAAGCGTTGTCGGAGAAACTTGTGTTACCCGTTCCTCCGGCAGATACGTTGTTTGAAAATGATCCACTTCCGATACAGTTGCCTCCAATCGAGAAACATCCTGCGGCGAGATTGAAGCCGACATCCGATGTTGATGTTGCTTGACCGGAGATATTTAATCCACGAAGAGTTGTCGTGCCAAAACCAGAGCCTGCGATTTCAAGTGCGGAGATGGAAGTTGTGGCATTACCGGCAACTGTGGTGGTGCCAAGATAGAGGTTACCTCCGGCATTTCTAACCGTCCACTGTGCTAGTCCGCCCGTATCAGTCAAGGACAACTGGGCTCCGGTACTTGAGGCTATGGTTAAGCTGTAGTATGGGGTCGTAGTACCTATACCTAAAGCCCCTCCATTTTGCTTCCAAAACAGGTTAGCGTTGTCCTGGGAAAGCCCTCCTGAGCCATTAAATAGGATTGATCCGGCAGTTGCTCCAGTTACTCCAGAGCCAATAGAGACAGTGGCAGACTGTCCTATACAATTACCCCCTATGGAAAAGCACCCGGCGGAGAGGTTAAAACCGACATTGGATGTGGATGTAGCAGAACCGGAAACAGTCAACCCTGACAAAGTGGTGGTACCAAAACCTATCGATGAAACTGAAAGTTGTGTAGCTGTACTTGAACCAACAACAAATCCGAAAGAATCTCCAGCGATTGGATTAACACTCAATCTTGCGAACGGTGTTGTTGAAGAAACTCCAAGTAACCCAGTTGCTGTAAATGTTGTCGTTGCTGTTCCGCCAAACTCTGCGAAGTTAGCGGACAATCCTGTTGATGAAGCTTGATTCAAAGTAGCCAATCCGAAAAGATTAAGTGTTGAATATAATCTCGTGGCACCGGTTACATTTAAAGTTGATGACGCAAATAATCCTCCGATAGAATTAATCGACAATAAATTGTTAGTGTTCGAATCTTGAATCTGAAACAAGTTTGCGGACTGATTTAAAATGGCACGCAAAGAAAGTGCCGTAGCTGTTGTTGAAGTTGCTTCAACAGAAACTACAGAAGTGCCGAACGGAGTAGTTGTGCCGAACGATGATGAGCCGGTTCCGCTCACGCTACCTGCAAGTTTTGCAAAAGGTGCGCTACTTATTCTTTGGCGCGGAGATAATGTTTGGAAAGATGAATTGTCCGACGAAACTTCGACCTGCAAATAAACGTCACTGTTTGTATTAAAATCATAATCCAAAGTATCCGGAAAGCCGGCAGAAGTGTCACCGATGTTTACGCTGAAAACACCTTGCCTAACAGTCAAACTGGTAGATACTGGTGCATCTGTCGGCCATAATCTTGTACCGGAATCCACAGTCGCATTGTTCCATATTGAAAACTTGAAATAGTAAGTCGTTCCAGAAGATGAGCCCAAGAGATCACCATTCGAGTCAGCCAGTCTGCCTTGATAACTAAAAATCGTCGGGGTTCCGGCAGAATACAAAGGCGTCGAAAAAGATAGGAGTGATAAAAGAACTATAAAAATGAGTGATTTTCTAGGAAAATGGCTCATGGCTTAATCTTCAAAAAACATAGGAAACATATGAAGATATTATCATAATAGGCAAGCAAAAATCGTGATTTTTTGTGGAAAAAAAATATTAAATTATTGGTCAAGAAACAGACAAAATTATGACCTAAAAAGTTCGCGTCGCCTATCAAGCCTTGCCACGGTTGAGTATGAAGTACTACTCATGGATAAGGTATTCCTAATTCTATAATGTATACAGAAGTCTTTTGTTATCAAAAATGGCTAGTGTTAGAATCTTAAATTTAATAGTTCTTACTAGCATGCACAAAAACCTATAAAATATACATTACAAAACATTACTAAAGATATATATTAAGATATAAATCAATACGATAGAATATTAATGTTTTAGAGCATAAAATGAAAAAACAGTGATCTTCATAAGAATCACCGTTTTTTCATTTTGTATTGTTTTTATAGATTAGATTTACTGATTTTGTATCTGTTTTATGTATCCTTCTCCCTGATCTTTGAAGGCGGGTTCTTGTGCAATCATCTCTCTCAAGAGAGAGATAGCTTTCTGTTTTTGGCCCAAAGTTGCGTAGATTGATGCCAAAGAGAATTTATATTGCAGATTATTTGGCTCTTTTGTCAAGCGGGCGTTCAATACTGCTATGGCGCTGTTATAGTCCCCGACTGCGGCAAATGCCTGAAGAAATCTATCGTCCGATATAATTATATCTTGTGGAATTTTTTGGAACATCTCATTTTTCAATGCTTCATTTTTCATACGTATGGCCCCGATGGTATAAATTATTTTTGATTCCATAACCTCCGGTTTGAGATCATAACCCCTCTTAAACATTTCGAAGGCTTTTTGAACATCCCCCTTACCTAAATACGCACCGCCAAGTTCAAAAATGATTGATTGTTTTTTCGGAGATTCTTCAACAGCTCGAATCAGATATTTTACAGCATCTTCGTATTGCCCGAAACGATTAAGGAAGGATCCGGCAAAAACCATATACCTAGCATCGTGAGGAGTCTTGGAAATTTTTTCTTCCAGTTTTTCTTTGGTCAAATCATAAAACTTCTTTTTGGATTCATCGGAAACATTTGGCGCGGAAGCCATCTGAGAAGTTATCTGGGTCAGTTGTTCTATCGCTTCCGTAGAACCGAAAGAGTTGTAAGAAAAAACTTTTTTGAATAATTCTAAATTTATTTCTATGTCTCCGTTCTTTTGCGGGGTTATGGCTTGTATTAGAACTTTGTTCGCTCCGATGGCCGGAATATTTACAAAATATATTACCACCAGTGTAAGAACCAGAATGGCCGGCCCGGCAATAAACGATATAGTGTTATCGGAAAATGTTTTTGGATTTTTATTATTGTCCGGCGCTCCCCTGTCCAGATTAATACTGTGAACATAAGCTAGGATGGCAAAGAAAATCATATAACTTATGAGCATGTCGAAGACGAATAGGTTGTGGAAAACATAGGCGGCCACCATTCCGGTCAAGACACTCCTTTCAGAAAGTTCCAGAACGGTCTTCTTTCTCCATATATAATAGAACAAAGCAACATACATACTGATGTACGACAATAAACCGACAATACCTCCGGCTATCAACCAGTCCAAAACCATGTTGTGGGTTCTATCGAACCACTCTTCTTGACCGTACAAACCAGGGTCGTAGTACTTATTGAACACAAAATTGAAGCTTTCCTGCCCCCAACCAAGTATGGGTCGGTCTAGGAACCCCTCTACGGCCATAGGCCATATATAAGAACGACCTTGGGTTTTGAACTCGGCAATGCCCATATGGGAGAAACGCGACAATACAGGGCTATTTTGAACTACAGATGTGTCTCTGAGAACAAAGAAAACACCGACAATGAGAACGGCTCCGGCCAAAAATCCGTAGGCTGTCCGACGAACGGTCTTATTGCCCCTCTCCTTCCAGGCCATAAAGAGACCGGTCAGCAGTATACCTCCAATAATGCCCAATATTGCTCCTCTTGTGGCTGTAAAGTAGAGAATTATCGTCTGTAGAACTATGGCGCCACCGTATACATATTTTGGCCAAGACTGCCCTCTCTTTCTGAAAATCATATATACGCATAAGAAAATATTCATGACCAGGTAAATAGCCAGGTATGCGGCATTGCCAAAGGTGGCGTCGACACGGACTCCCCCCTGACTTATGACTATTGTTCCGGCTAACTGCATAACGGCATACAGAGACATCACTATGCTACTGATAATCCATGTATTGAAAAATCTTTCCCAAAGCTGTCTTGTGTTGAGCACCGAAGAGAGGACAACATAATACATTGCCAGATGTGCTATAAGCACAAAGCCCTCCATTCGTTCATAGTTACTCCAAATACTCTTGTATGGATTGGCCCCGAAAATATCAGCTACAAACATGACGGCAATAAACAGAAGTACGGATTTTGTAATCCAAGAAGACTTCGGCCGATAATCCGGGTTACTTAGGGCTAGAAAAGCATAGAGACCAAAGAGAATCTCGACCAATATTCTGAAAGCAAAGCCCTTTCCGGTGATAAAAGGAAAGAACATGGAATTGGGTACTAGAAAGGCGATGAATGGACTGATAAAAATACCTCCAAATAATAAATACCAAACCGTTTTTTGTGTAATTTTCATAACGGAATCATACCAAATACCGCCCTAATAGGCTAGTAAATAGGCAGAAAATACGATATTATGTGGCGATATGCGGGAATTGAAGAATAAAACCGTGAACGGCCTACGACTCCTGGAAAAATACACAAAGACCGATATGGTTTACCTGGCTAAGGGTGGTTTTTGGGCTGTTTTGAGCCAAATCGTCACTTCCCTCGCAACACTACTCTTGGCAATAGCCTTTGCCCATTTTATATCAAAAGAAACCTACGGAGAATATAAATACATACTCTCTATTGCAAGTATCCTTGGTGCATTCACCCTTACCGGCCTAAACACCGCAGTCCTACAGTCCGTTAGCCGTGGATTTGACGGAACTCTAAACTATGCCTTTTGGCAGAACGTAAAATGGAGCGTTTTGTTTTTTCTAATATCTCTAGGGTCATCAATTTATTATTTTGTTAATGGGAACAGCCAACTTGGCATAGCACTTCTAATAGTAGGTTCCCTTTCTCCGTTTTTGAGAAGCACGAACCTCTATAACGCATACCTGGTAGCCAAAAAAGATTTTCGGCATAGCGCTATTTATTTTAGCATTATTGGAAACCTCTTCCCTTCGGCTTGTATATTATCGGCATTGTTATTAAACCCGAGTCCTCTATGGCTGGTAACAACCTACTTTGTCTCTAATACTCTCATAGGAATAATTCTGTACGTCAGAACTCTCCGAATACACAGACCCAACACAAATGTAGATCCTGATGCTTTGAGTTACAGCAAACATTTGAGTTTTATGGACATACTAGCGACAGTGGCAGACAATATCGACCAAATCCTTATCTTTCACTACATAGGCGCAGCGCAACTGGCTATATACAACTTTGCCATAGCAATACCAAGCCAAATCAAGGGGCCGCTGAAAAGTTTGGCTGGACTTATTTTTCCTAAATTTGCCGAACGTAGCGACCAGGAAATACGGGCAGGAATAAAAAACAAATTCTTACTACTGTTGATCTTTGGTTTTGTTATTATAATCGGTTACATTATTATTGCTCCGTACATCTTCCATATGTTCTTCCCAAAATACACCGACTCGATCCGGTACTCGCAAATATTTTCCGTTTCACTTCTATGGATAGTGTCCATACCGAGCGATGCGTATCTGGTGATAAGGAAGAAGGTTAAAGAACAATATATATTGAATACATTGGGATCGATCATCCAGATAGGGTTTCTTTTTGGTGGAGTCATGTGGGGCGGGATCCTGGGTTTGGTCGTGGCCCAAGTGGCGACCAAAATACTCTGTAGCCTAATTAGTATTTTTCTTTATTATCAAGCTTCAAGGCAATATGTTCCTGAATAAACACTAAACACCACATGATCATGAAAAAAGCTCTACCCCAAATTACTTTGATCGGTGTGACATGTAAGGATCTGGCCGAACTTAAAACGGCAGCCGGTATTTGTGAGAAATATTTTTCTTTTGGTGCGGTAAAGATCCTTTCCTCAATAAAAGACGATGATCCGAGGATAATTCCCATCCCCCACTATAATACGATCCGAGACTATAATGACTTCGTAATTAAAGAGTTGTGGAGATATGTGGACACAACGCATATTATACATTTTCATCCTGACGGGTTCATATTGAATCCTGATGCGTGGACGGACGAATTCCTGGAATATGACTATATTGGAGCTCCGTGGTATCGTCCCGGCAGTCCCGAAATGGGCAATGGCGGATTCAGCCTGCGCAGTAAACGACTCCTAAAACTAGTGGCCGAAAATTGGCAGACAATCGGAGGCGAGACCTTTCCGGAAGATCAATGGCTGTGTGTGACCGCCAGACCCTTTCTCGAGGAAAAAGGTATGAAATTTGCGCCCCTAGAAATAGCCTCCCGATGGGCCAAAGAAGGAAATGCGCGCGGGGTGGTATGGGACGGTCAGTTTGGATGGCATGGGCTAGTATATACGGATATATCGAAATGGCTTGATAAAAACCCGGAATATAAAGCTAAGATCGGCCAAAAGTTAAATGATTTTACTCGATTCATGAGAAAGTACCCGATATATGACGGTACGGTTCACGTGTTACATTGTAAGCCCATCCAAGTTGAAAATTACAGAAAACTGTCGCGCGGAGAAAAAAATTATGACTGTAGACTTGATCTCGATCTATCCGAACTGGATAAGATACAACCGGGACACGCCGTGATCTACACCCTATTTAGGATCTCCCCAGAAAAGGTCGGGGTACCGACTTTTGAAAGGAGGGTTGCCGGGATTGAGAAGTTTAGATCAAAAAAAGAACTGCTGGCTAAGCATCCGAAAATAGAGATCACAAATTCCTTCCATATTCCGAAGTGGAGGCAGCGTTTCGCCGCTATTTTTGGAAACATGGTCTACCCCGAAAATGAACCGTACAGTCTTTTATGGTTCGAAGGTAAATAACCGTTTGTGTGGACTATTTGGGACGGTTATTATATAGTTGTTCAATCGTAAGTCTTGGGGCCGTCGATAAGGAAGCGATAAGATAAGAAAAGTTTTATTCATGTAGAAATATGATATGGCGAAACTAAATCAACCTAAGATGAGAGTACCCTACGGCTTCTCTGTTCACGGCAAGGAGGAGATTGATGCCGTGATAAAAGTCCTAGAAGGCAACACCGCTATCGGTGACCGGACCAAAGAATTTGAAAAGAAAATAGCAAAGTTGTTCGGGAAGAAATACGGAGTAATGGTCAACTCCGGATCATCGGCCAATTTACTTGCGTTAGAATTATTGAATCTTCCCCCGGGTAGCGAAGTAATAACTCCGATCTTGACCTTCGCCACCACCCTGGCACCAATAGTACAAAAAGGCCTGGTACCCGTTTTCGTGGACGTAGATCCGAATACATATATCGTTAACGTAGACCAGGTAGAAAAGGCTATAACAAAAAAAACCAGGGCTCTTTTTATACCTTCACTGATTGGCAATATTCCAAACCTGGAGAGGTTACAAAAAATAGCCAAAAAACATAAGTTATGGTTTGTCGAAGATTCATGTGACACCTTGGGAGGCAAATACAAAAACCGACCCACCGGGCACTACTCCGACATATCTACGACTAGTTTTTACGGCTCCCACATAATAAACGGCGCAGGTGGCGGAGGAATGATTTGCGTAAATAACCCGAAATGGGTCGATAAATTGGTGATTCTGCGCGGATGGGGCAGGCAATCTTCCCTTTTCGGAGAAAAAGCCAATTCCGAACTACTAAAAAACCGCTTTAAACAAAAACTGGCCGGTGTGCAGTATGATAATAAGTTTACATTCAGCGAAATCGGGTATAACTTTTTACCCCTGGAAATTTCTTCCGCTTTTGGGCTGGAACAACTGAAAAGATTCAAGAAATTTAAAGGGGTTAGAAAAAAACACTTCAACGAGTTATATAGATTCTTTGCAAATCACCAAAAATACTTTACTCTCCCCCAGCAAACCGCACACACAGAAACAGTATGGTTGGCTTTTCCTATAATCATAAAAAGGGGAGCGCCATTTACCCGAATGGAATTGGTCAGTTTTTTGGAAAAAAACAATATCCAAACCAGACCCGTATTCACAGGAAATGTGCTCAAACAGCCTGGATTTAAGAACATCCCGCACAGATTGTACCAAAAAGACCACCCTAATACAGAGCACGTAATGCGTAACGCTTTCGTGGTTGGAAGTCACCAGGGTCTCGGAGAAGCGCAGATCGACTATCTAAAAAGTAAATTTCTAGAATTTATACATAATTACAAGTAATTATTATGAAGGTTATTATTTTAGCTGGCGGATACGGAACTCGACTGGGAACAATCACCGAGGAGATACCGAAGCCGATGGTAATGATAGGAGAAAAGCCGATCATCTGGCATATAATGAAAATATATTCCCACTTTGGTTACACAGACTTTATAATAAGTCTCGGATATAAACAAGCTGCAATAAAAGAATATTTCCACAACTATCACATTCACTCTAACGATTTTTTAATAAATCTGGGTTCAAAAAAAATAGAGATTCATAACCATAATAACGAAAATAAATGGAACGTTTCCATGATCGACACTGGACTAAACAGCCTAAAGGGTGCTCGATTAAAAAAACTGGAAAAATACTTGGATGATGATATAAACATGATGACGTATGGAGACGGTGTGGCAAACGTAAATATAGAGGAGTTGGTTAAATTTCATAAGTCTCACGGGAAAATACTGACGATCACCGGCGTAAGACCCCCTTCACGTTTTGGAGAGATTATAGAAAAGGATTCGAAAGTTATTTCGTTTGAAGAAAAGCCACAATCTTCGGTAGGCCTGATCAGTGGCGGTTTCTTTGTTTTTGACAAAAGACTGCTGAAATACCTAACGGAAGATGACGACTGTGATCTGGAGTATGGAGTTTTTGAAAAGCTGGTAAAAAAGGGGCAGATCATGGTCTATAAGCATAAAGGTCAGTGGGAATGCGTGGATACGGAACGTGACCTGAGACACCTGAATAAGATATGGCAAGACAATAAAGCCTTTTGGAAGGTTTGGAAATAATCTTAACTATATAACACAGATGAAATGCAGAGCTTGTAATACAGAAGTAACAAAATTCTTTTCACTGGGAGAGATGCCTTTGGTTAATTCGTTTTTGAAGAAAGACGAATTAAAAAGCGAAGAAAGATTCGATCTGAGTCTCGGTTTTTGCAAAAAATGCTACCTAGTACAGCTCATAAAAATAGTCTCTCCCAAAAAACTGTTCAGAAATTATATATACCTCTCATCCAACTCGAAGATGTTCTTGGAACACTGTGAAAAGACCGCCAAGCATCTTGTTAAAAAATTGGGGTTGGGTAAAAAAAGTTTGGTTTTAGAAATAGCGAGTAATGACGGATCCCAACTTCAGGCATTTAAGAAAATTGGCGTGAAAGTGCTGGGAATTGATCCGGCTGTAAATGTGGTTGAGATAGCAACAAGAAACAATATTCCGACAATCGCCGAATTCTTCAACTACAAACTTGCCCGTACACTAAAAACTAAAAAGAAAATACAGGCGGATCTGGTGTTCGGAGCAAACGTCCTGGCCCACGTACCCGAAATTACCGATTTTGTGAAAGGTGTGAAGGTGATCTTAAAACCAAGGGGTACCGCCGTTTTTGAATTCCCCTACTTGAACGGATTACTCGAAAAAAAGTTCGACATCATATACCACGAACACGTCTTTTATTATTCCGCTATGGCTCTAAAAAACTTATTCGGTAAAGCCGGACTGGAGATCTATGACGTAGAGAAAACTCCGATGCAAGGCGGCTCACTAAGGATATATATTGCTCGCAAAGGTGTTTTTAAAACAAAAAAAAGCGTAGAAAATCTTATCAAAGAAGAAACCGCGGCCGGATTAAAAAACATCGACACATACCATAAAATAAATACCGGCATAGTAAGTTTAAAGAATGAAATAATTTCGACACTTAAAGACCTGCGGAGGAAGAACAAGCGGGTTGCTGCGTATAGCGCCCCGGCCAAAGGCAACATTATGTTGAATTATTTTGGTATTAAAGAAAATTATCTTGATTTTATTGTGGACAAATCAAAGACAAAACAGGGGCTCTACACCCCCGGTACTCACCTATTGGTGCATCCACTTGAAAAGATCTATGAGAAAAAACTGCATTACTTACTCATATTGTGCTGGAATATCAGCGACGAAATAGTGGAGATGAAAGAGCTGGAAAAATACAGAAAAAATGGCGGAAAGTTTATAGTTCCCCTTCCTGAATTAAAAATTATATAATTATACATATGGACAAATTATTCGGCGGTGCTTATAAAGGGAAAAAAGTGTTGGTCACGGGACACACCGGCTTTAAAGGCTCATGGCTATCCTTTTGGCTGTCCGAATTAGGGGCTGACGTCGTGGGTTATTCCATCGGCATCCCTACCGATCCAAACCATTTTCGGTTATTAAAACCAAAGATCACTGGCGTAACCGGTGATGTCTTGGATAAAAAAAAGATCCTGGAAACCATAAAGAAACATAAACCGGATATTGTTTTTCATCTGGCGGCACAGCCGATAGTCCGAACATCATATCTGGAGCCGATTAAAACCCTGGAAACCAACATAATGGGAACGGCAAACGTCCTGGAAAGTTGCAGACAGGTAAAGAGTGTTAAAGCTATAGTCGTAATAACCAGCGATAAGTGTTATCAAAATAAAGAACAAATATGGGGTTACCGTGAGACCGACGCCATGGGAGGAGATGATCCGTATAGCGCTTCAAAAGGTGCGGCAGATCTGGTCGCCGCGACCTATAGACGCTCGTTCTTTTATCCAAAAGATTACGGAGTAAAGCATAATACTCTATTGGCTACAGTCCGTGCCGGAAATGTAATCGGGGGCGGAGATTGGGCTAAGGACAGACTGATACCAGACATAATGAGGGCAACTAGTCGAAGAGAAACCGTAGTGATACGACGACCTAAAGCGACAAGGCCGTGGCAACACGTACTGGAACCATTGAGCGGCTACCTGAATATTGGATGGAAGTTGCTTGAAGAGAAGACGGAATTTGCCGATAATTGGAATTTTGGTCCGGATGAAAGTTCTTCTTTGAGCGTAGAGGAGGTCATTCATCATACTAAAAAACACTGGTCCGATATTAAATACAGCATAGAGAATGACAGCTCGGATTTTCACGAAACTCATCTTCTAAAACTCGACTCGACAAAGGCGCACATTGGTTTAAAATGGAAAAACGTCTGGGGCAGTGACAAGACGTTTGAAAAAACCGTCAATTGGTATAAAGAGTACTATAAAAACAAGAAATGCGTGACGAGTAAAGATCTTGAGGAATATGTCAAAGATGCGAAGAGATTATCTATAGAATGGTCAATAACATGATGATCACGGAAACAAAACTGAAGGGAGTAAAGATCATTGAGCCCGATGTGTTCAGTGATGAACGTGGATTATTTGTTAAACCGTTCCACAAAGACACAATGAAAAAAAATGGAATGATCGGTAATTTTGAGGAAAGTTTCTATTCGATATCGAATAAAAATGTGATCAGAGGGATGCATTTCCAAAGCCCTCCGCAGGACCACGCGAAACTGGTGTATGTTCCAAGAGGAAAGATCCTGGATATTGTTTTGGACATAAGAAAAAGATCCCCTACATACGGTCAATTCGTAGAAGTGGAACTGTCGGACAGCAACCATAAAATGATATACATACCGTCGGGTTTTGCTCATGGATTCATTTCGCTCGAAGACCAATCTTGCACTACATACCTCCAGTCAACCATGAGATCGGCGGAACATGAGGGTGGGATCCATATGAATTCTTTCGGCATGAAGTGGAATGTAGAAAAACCGATCATTTCAACGAGAGACCAAGCTTTTCCGAGACTGGGAGACTTTAATACTCCTTTTATCTTGCAATGAAAATATTAATCAGTGGAGCAACCGGGTTCATCGGAACACATCTCATAAAAAGATTACTTGAAGAAGACAATAGTCTGTATGCTATTGTCCGTCCTTCTACCGATATAAATGTTCTCTCTAAAAAGGTTACGCCTTATGTTTTTGATAATGACATTGACAGCTTAATTTCTTTTATGCGAACAGAAAAGTTTGACGGAATAATACACCTGGCATCCGTGTTTTTAGCCCAGCACAAGCCGGAGGAGGTAAGGAAACTGGTGGACTCAAACGTGGTCTTTGGGACATTATTATTGGAAGCCTCCGTAAAGAGCGATGTCCCTTGGTTCGTCAATACAGGAACATTTTGGCAACACTACCAAGACAAGGAGTATTCGCCAGTCAATCTTTATTCGGCGACAAAACAAGCCTTCGAGGACATATCCAAATATTACATAGAAATATCCCCCATCAACTTCGTCACCATAAAGCTATATGATACGTTCGGGCCGCTGGACACGAGACCAAAAATATTCAACCTGTGGACCAAAATAAGCAAAACTAATGAGGCATTGGATATGTCGGGAGGAGAACAAATAATTAACATGAACTATATCGGCAATGTAATAGACGGATATGTCAGGATGATAACCTTGCTTAAGGATGATTCGGAAAAAAAGATGTGTGGCAGATCATTCACAGTGCGGTCAGATGAAATACTAACCCTAAAACAATTAGCCACCCTTTTTGAGCGAGTGATTAACACAAAACTAAACATCAATTGGGGTAAAAAAGACTACCGGCCCAGAGAAGTTATGGTACCATGGACGCTCGGTGAAAATATCCCGGGATGGAAACCTCTGGTTTCCATAGAAGAAGGGATTAGAAAGACTTTTGATCTGTAAAATGACCAACGATATTATACTAACAATCGCCATTCCGACCTATAACCGAATAGGGTTCCTTAAAACAATAGTTGATTGCTTTATACAGCAAGTAATTTCCGGCGGACTGGCAAATACGGTCGAGATAGTGGTCGGCAACAATGCCTCGGAAGACGGAACTGGTGAATATTTGGATCAAATAATCATCCAACATCATTTTCTTCGTCGGTTCAACCGCCCAAAAAATCTGGGCTTTTCTAAAAATGCAGACTTACTGGTACATGAAGCCAAGGGAGAATACGTCTTGATCTGCGGTGACGACGATCTGATGCGGGCGGGCGCCATAGAATATTGCATCAAGTGCATACTGGAAAAAAGGCCAAACTTTATTCTGATCAACACCTCAAACATCACCTCTTTTGACAACTCTAATCATGATTTTAAGGTCATACTTGAAAACCGCTTACGGATAGACCGGGATTTCTTTATCGAAGACCTGCAAAAAGACCACAACCTCCTTAAAAAGGTTCACAACTGGCTATATCTCACCAATCTTCTCCCGGCGGTTATTTTTAAAAAGGAACTATTCATAGCGGAAGAGATCAGCGTAAAAAAATATCTTCGACCCGAAAATTTATACTTGTGGCAGGCCCAAGTTCTTATCGGGATCAGTAAATATGGACGATTTCTGATCATCGGACAATCTTTCGTGCTCCATCGAAAGAACGAGACCAGCTGGACTAACGACAAAAGGAGCGTTGTATTCTTTGATATATTTGACAACGTAGAAGTGGCAAATCTCATAAAAGATTACATACCGACAGAGTATCAGAAATATAAAAAGTTATATGCGGCATTTACCGTTGGCGGACTGATGCTCGAAACAAAAAACGGAAAGGGTGTGAGAAAATATGCCTGGAGTGCTCTCATCAGAAATCTGTGGATCTTTCCGGAAAACATCCAATTTTTATGTATGCTTGTGGCACCCACGGTAACCACCAAGATATCTCCGCAATTGCGCCAATACAAAAGGCTCCTCCTCAATTGATCAGTGAAATATTTTCTTTATATAATTCTTCAATAAGGCCGCCTTTTCAGAATATCGGAAAAGTTTTGATTTATACAGATAAGTGTATTCGTCCGCCATGTCCCCCCCGAAAGAAAGTTTAAACTTCATAATCCCCTCTTTTTCTTTGTCTGTGAGGTTCACTGTAGCCATATCCAGAGACCTAAAACCATTCGCTTTTCCCCAGAGACAAACCTCCCAAATAAGGCGCTTGCTGGCGTATCCTACGGTTTTATAGAGTTCCGGATCGAAGGACTTTAGGCGTTTGGAGAAAATGTATCTTATACGCAGATCTTTTCCCCCACTATCGACATATACCCCGGAAATGATCTCTTCATCCAAATAAGCAGAGAAAACCGTGGTGTCTTTCATGTAAGACTCCGGAAAAGGTACCCGGCCTTGAGAATACTCGAATCTTTTATATAAACGGTACGGTGCGGAGCCCTTGTCCCCGGACACAAAGCGTAAAGACGGGATTTTGTATGTTCTCCGAACTTCGTTTCTGGTCGTATCATTAAATCCCGAAAAAATATCGTCCTCACGTCGGGTCAAGTCGATGACCGAGGTTTTCTTTACGCCTTTTACAATATCTTGGAAGTTTAAATCAGATCTAGTAATTCCAACAAAAGAAGAATACCGCCGGCTTTTCACCGCTTCGATTATCTTATCGTCTTCAAAGACGATAAATCCTTTTTTGAAAAACAGTTTTTTTGTCTCCAAAATCATACAAGGGTCATATATTCATATAGAGTTTGACGGCGAAACTTCCGAGCTTGTCATGAGGCTCCGGAGTAACTCTTTTAATCCGGAACGGAAACTTAGAAACTTCCTCGAGTCTATTCCACCCGCTTGTCGTAGTCACCCCGTAAGAATACCCGCAACTTGTAGCCATATTCTCGACTTTTTCATTATAACGCCCGTAAGGGTAAGATACGGATTGCACTTTTTCTCCTATCTTCCCCTTGAGCATCGCCTTAGAAGCGGAGAGTTCATTAAATAGCTCCAATTCCGAAAGTTCTGTCATTTTCTCATGACTTACTCCGTGTGATCCTATCTCTACTCCGTGGTCCACAAGCAATTTCACATCTTTCCAGTCGAGAAACACCGGCGTTTCGTTGTTCCTTTTGAAACCATACTCTCCGCGCATTTTGTGGATTTTTTTCTCTCTTTCTTTTCCGGAAAGTTTCTTCATCTCCAATATCTTTTTTTCGGCCTCCGCTTTAACGACTTTCCCTTTTAACATCCTCCTCATAAGAAGGGTCCATAGAAAATGCGTTTTTTCGACAAGTCCCGTCGTAATAAAGACCGTTGCCGGGATTTTATATTTTTTTAATATCGGCAAAGCATTTACAAGTACATCCTTAAAACCGTCATCAAAAAAAACGATGGTGGGTTTTCGAAGTTTTTTTATATCCGATCGGCCTAGGTCGGAAAAGTGAATAAACGAGTGTCCATTTTTTTTCATAAAGAGTAGTTGTTCCTCAAAGTTTTCCACCGGAAGCGAAATATTCCAATACAAATCCTGCCATAGTTTTTCCTTATTTTTTGAATCATAGATGCTGTGATAGCCCACACAGAAAAGTTTCTGCGAATTCATGCTTCCAAAAAGTCGGGCCAGTCCGGAAATATATGCCGTACCCACGACCACGCTTTTTATTTTTTTCTTGATGTATTTCACTTTATAAACTTTACAGACTCAATTATACTTTTGGCTCTGGATTCCCAGGTATAGCCCAAAACACGATTATAGGCCTTTAGGGAGAGGTTATCGACCAATTCTCTATCATTTAACACCTTTGTAATACCATCCCGTAATTGACCTATATTATCAGGTTCTAGCAAAAGAGCACTATCCCCCAAGGTTTCGATAAGAGTAGGCAATTTGGTCGAGATTATGGGGCGTTTTGAGGCCATATACTCAAATATCTTCATGGGCGACATATAGAAGTTATAATGCTCGTTTTCCGGAAAGGGGGCAAGTAAAACGTCGAAGGCCTTGAGGTATACCGGAACCAGTGAATGCGCCACACGGCCAACAAACAAAACCCTTTCTTTTATACCCAGCCTTGAAACCAAATCACCATAAAAATCTATGTCTTCTTTTGTCCCGCCGACCAAAACAAAAATAATGTCCGGGTTTTTTATTTCCGATAAAGATTTGAGCGCAATATCCACCCCCTTCTCCATACCAAGCGTTCGAAGCATGCCAACATATCCTACTATTTTCTTATCCAAAGGCAGATTTGTTTTTCTCCGAGCATCTTCTTTTGATATAGAAATGTCAAACAAAGGGAGGTTCACCCCGTCGGAAGCAACTATTATCTTGTCCCCAGAAATTCCGAATTCAATTAGACGCTTTTTTATGAACGATGTTAGGACGATAAGTTTTTTTGATTTTTTCCAAATACGAAGATGGAATGGTCTTATTTTTTTAGGCAGAAGATGCAGTTCCAGAACGATATTGCTAAAAAACAAACCTACCATCTGTTCCCTGGTATACAGAACATCATATTTTTTAAAGAGAAGATATATCTTTGCCGATAGAAGAAAGGTTAAAGTTTGAATCAAGAAAAATATATTTTTATTATTCAGAAATATTAAATCCAAAGTCGGCAGTTTTTTTATGGAAAAGGTCTTTTTTATTCCATAGTAATCGAAGGGGTCTTTTTTTATTCTATTTATCCTCGATGGCATGACCAACTTGACATCATGGTTATTGGCCGAAAAAGCTTCGCACATCTGCATCACTTGTAGACCATGTGCGTACTCGGAAGGTAAACGCGAATTTGATATGTATATGAGTTTCATTGAAAATTAGAAATTGAAAAGTGAAAATTCTTCTTAATCATTTGATTAAGAAGATGTAGTATCCACTGACTTGATTGGTAGTGAGTTTGCCGGTTATTTTGTCCAGAAAATATGCAATATTTTCGAGTATCTTAAATCGACCGAGTGGAGATAGTCTTACCAGTGTCCCTATCGCGCCACGCACTGGGACCATTTCAATTTTAGAAAAATCCTTGAATAACAGGTTCAGTGAATCTTTTGTGTATCGCCAATAATCTTTGTAGTATGTTTTTTCGGCATGATAGTAGTAGAGAAACGGAACATATATAAAACAATGCCCTCCGGGTTTTAGGACCCGGTACATTTCTTCAGTTGCTTTGAAAGGATTCTCGATGTGCTCAAGGACCGCCAAACAAACAACAGCCTCTTCAGAATTATCCGGAAAGGGCATCTTGTGAATATCGCCGACAATGTCGGGATCATAGTCCGGAACAGGATCCATTATTAAATAAGATACTTTTTCCAAAAGCGGTAGCATCCACATTCTCTCTGGGTTAAAGCGATTTCCCTTTTTTTTGGATATCCGTAATCCGCCACCAATATCAATTACCCTCTTCTTTTCAGAGAGTGTTTTGGTCATTTTTTCTTTGAAAAATACATCCCAAGGCCTCATACTCTTCATTTTACCTTATATACGATAATATTTCCTCCCGCATAGACTTGATCCAAGAATTTATATGTGCCAAAAACTTTATCCAAATCGACATATGTGAGATCTGAAATATCGAGAAGAACATAATCGACAGAGTAACTCTTTATCGATTTTTCAAAACCGGCTCGCCTTAAGTCCGTGTGCTCTTTCAAAACCCTATCCACATTAGATGAATCCATCAGTACATTTTCCGGATAAGATTTTCTCGTTATAAATTGTAAGATTTTTCTTCTCGATTCTTTGTTTTGATATGGATCAATAAACCTGTTTGGCCAGATGTCCCGATTCCCATAAATATTGCTTGACTTTATATCGTCGAGATAATGCAGGATGATCCATCTGTTCTCGAGCTCTGTATCCGGCATGAGAAATATGTTGGCACTGCTTACGTAGTAGACGTTATCGTGCGTGTAAACCGGTATGAGAGAGTTGAGATCTTTTCCTAAGGCATAGACCGTCGAGTCCGGAGAAGTATTTTGGCTGAGCCACGCCATGACGGGAGAGAGGCGCTGTAAACTGCTCACGTCCTTAGGGGAAGATATTATCCTCAAAGCATATATCGCTTCGCCTTTTTGTTTATAGAGCACGCCGGCGATAATAATAACGACCACACAGAGAAGAGCCACGCCATACTTTGTCGGTTTTCTAAGATCGATCCTTGCAATAGACGTCGCGCAAATGATAAAAACGAACAAAATCATAACCGGATACAAATGCGGAGGAAACTGAAGAGTTTTGCCCGTGATGACGTTCTGCCAGTTCAGGATCACTCCGCCTATTACCAAAGAATATCCTAAAAACATCGTTTTTTTATTGTCCGAAGTGATGTTCTCGGAATTTACTTTTTGAGCCAGGTAGATAATGGGCAGAGAAACAAGCATGAGAAAAACATCAAGGAAAGCACCCGGTATGTGAGTTTGTATAAAGCCGTTTCGCAAATTTGTCTCGGCAAAAAAGGGACTTACCGCAAGCTTTCCGAGGTTCAGGAGAAACGGTATAGAAAATAGAAGGGACGGAACGAAGAAAGAAAACCACGCTCTGAGCCAGTAAGAAAGATCTTTATCCAAAAACAAGAGCCAAAACGTGACGAGTCCGTATATGACAACGATAGTCATCCAATAAAAAGGATAGATGTATACCAGAACCCCAAATATTACTGAAAGAAGAACGTTGTAGGTCACAAGTTTTTCGAGCGGATGCTTTTCTTCGACGATACGCCAGACAACATATAGGCCAAGAAGAAGAAATATAAAACTTAATTGCGGGTTGACCGGGCGACCGAAAGAAGAAACGAAGGAAAGAAAGAAGAGAAAAGTCGTGGCAAGGGATATTCTTTTTGAAAACCGAGAAGATCGGGTAAGCCTCAATATCAAAGCATAAAACACAAGCACAACTATAAACGGCAGAACAAAGTCGTTTATAGCGGCGGCTAGGGTTATGGATATACCGAAGATCTTGGCGAAATAGGCGTAATAAGCCGCTCCGAGAGAAGGTTGGGTGTACGGAGTATCTTTATAACCCGCGATGTAAGGATTACTCATGGCCAAATGGCCATCATATACTTCTCGTATTTCAGCCAGGTAATGGTCTTCGTCGTCGCTCAATATGGGATAGATTCCCTTGAAGTTTCCCGGCCCGAGCTTTTGAACAGAGAGTATGGTAGGCAAAATAATGATCGCCCCTAAAATGCCCGCCAGAACGACCGCTTGCCAGTGTTTGAGAAATAAATTCTTCATATATTACATCTTAAGCCTAATCCTGATAATTTCCACCAGCATATTCAGCATTCCTCCAAATGTTATGTGGCTTTCCGTGTTGTTGACCCAGGTTATAGGCATTTCTTTTATTTTTAATCCATTTTTACGGGCAAGCGCCAAAATCTCTATATCGAAAGCCCAGCGGAAAACGGTTTGCTGTGGAAAAACGATCCTGACGGCTTCCGGGGTAAAGGCCTTGAAACCGCATTGGGAATCGACGACGCCGACGGGCATTACAGTGTGTATAATCGTCCTGAGAGCCCATCCTAAAAATATTCTGACTTTCGACTGCTTTACGGCAATGTGTGAACCGGGAATACATCTTGATCCGACAACAATATCCGATCCTTGTTCAAATACAGGAAGCATTTTGAAGATTTCCCCCACTTTTGTGGAGTTGTCGGCGTCCATAAAAAGCCTGACATCTCCGGTGACAGAAAGCATCCCCTGTTTTGTGACAAAACCTTTGCCGTTATTGTTTTTGTTGTTGACAAGGGAAAGTTTGGGTATGTTTTTTATCAAATCCTCCACCACTCCGGCGGTATTATCATTCGATCCGTCATTTACTACCAGAATTTCGTAATCAAATCCTTGTTTGGACAGGGTGTTACTAATATCCCTTAGGGTTTCCGTGATGCGTGACTCCTCATTATATGCCGGTACGACTACTGATAATTTTTTCATCCCGTTTGAGATAGGAAACCTCTCAAGCGATTCCTGAGATAGCGCTTTCCATTTCCTGATTTAAGTTGTAGTTCTCTCGACCTTGCATCACTTTCATTCATACAAGCCTCATAATAAATTATTTCGTACGGTTTGTCTCTCTTTGTAAAAGTCGATTTCCCTTCATTATGTTGCTTGAGACGTTTCCGTAGATCATTTGTACTACCTGTATATAATCTACCATTTTTCTTACTTTTTAATATATATGTGTAATACATAACTATATAATCTCTTACGGGATTCATTTCTTTCCTATAAAGTAAATGTGGCTTGCGATATTTTCAGCAGTCGGGAATCTATATATTATATAATCGAGATAACATAACGGGGCAAACAAAATCAAAAAAATCATAAACCAAATCTGCTGTAACCTACGGATACCGAAAGAAAGAAGCATGGAAAAGAATTCGGCTAAAATATAGTTTAGACCTGCCCCGGGGCCGGAACGCATACCGGCATCCACTTGCTTAAAATCCTTGAACTGCTCCCGTAGACCTATGTGGCTCCAACGATAATAATCATATGGTGAAGCGTGAAAACTGAATACAAAAGGCACAACTATGTAAACAATACCTCCGGGCTTTAGTATTCGATGAATCTCCCTTACTACCGCTTCTGGGTCTGGAATATGCTCCAAAACCTGCTCGCAGATAATACCGTCAACCGAACTATCTGAAATTGGTAAATTAGCAATATCGGCCACAAAATCAACATTTTGGAAGGGATAAAAATCTATGTTTACGACGTCCGAACGGACAACGGTCACACCGGAACCCAGATTTAAAACTATATTCCCCACAGGAATTCCGGAGATCGCTTGTTTTGCACTCTTACCAAGGAAAGATGAGCCTATAACGTGCCAGATGAAATAAAAAAGTTTAGGGTGACTCTTGATCCAGTTCTTTACAGTGTTTAGAAACAAATCCTTACTTTCTTCGGTAAAACCAGTACTGGCTTTTTCGGTAAAATAAATCTTTCCATCATCCACTCGAAAATTCGGCCAATCTTTTTTAAAGGAAAGCTTCTCAAGGGCTCCTTTTTTGTCCGAATTTTTTGTCAGACTATCGATGTTTAAATTAAACAGGTTTTTTATGTCCATATTATTTATATAAATCCTCTGTATCTCTGACCGTTTTTCCCCATGTAAAACCACTGGCCCGATTAAGACCCAATTCTATCATTTTTCTCTGGAGCACTCTATCGGTAAGCACCATGTGCATTGTGCCAGCTAATCCACTTATATCAAGTGGATTAACCGTAATCACCGCATCTCCCCCTATTTCGGGCATAGATGTTATGTTGGACGTTATGACCGGCACACCACTCGCCATAGCCTCCACAACCGGAAGACCGAAACCTTCATTGAGGGAGGGAAAAACAAATAATTCGGAAGCAGAATAAACAGCATTGAGGTCTGCTTTGTCCACAAAATCAACGAACCGTATGTCTTTTGAGAACGTTGCTTGTTCCGCGATGCCGTATTCCGGAACTTTGTTATAAGCCCCGCCTCCGACGATAACCAGTTTCTCTGTGCGATTCGGGTTGGTTTTTCTCATAAGATCGTACGCTCTGATCAATCCTCCCACATTCTTATGCGGTTGCAGACGGGAGACATCCAGAATGTATGGTGAATCGATTTTATATTTTTGAGAAACGATACTTTTTGCTTCATTTTTATCCATCGGTTTGTAGTTTTCGCCTCCGCCTAGATATATTGTTCTGACCTTTTCTTTTGGGAAACCATAATGTTCTACGACTTCCTCTTTGCCAAAATTGGAATCGGCAACGATGATATCTATAGAGCGATAGAAATGTTTCAGCACGAAGTTAAAAACCGAACGCGAGAATATGAAGTTTGTCGGCGCTGTTATATCCCCCGCCCCATGAACAGTAACTATTATTTTCTTCGCAGGAACTAACCAAAAGAACGGGTAAACTCTCGGATGAAACCAGTGGACGACATCGAACGGATTTTTTCTATACTTCCAAAAAAATAACAATTGGGATACAAGCCTGCCACCGTACGGCAATTTAACTTTTGGCATAATAATTTCATTGGCCTTCTGGTACAACGGATCAGAAACTTTGTCGTAATGGACTAAGTAGAAATCAAACTCATTACTTGGTAGCATACCTTCTATAAGTTTCCGAGTGTACAAGGCACTGCCCTTTGCGGCCCTATTATCCATAGCATAACTCATTAAAGCGA
>DATDWZ010000023.1:0-27849 GCA_036517295.1 Minisyncoccota bacterium
GAATCTCCCTCCTCGCGCAGGAATTCTTTTTTGACGGTTATGTTGGAATTCCCCGACACTAGTTCTATGGCTGTTAAGGCCATCATCAGTTTGGTGACAGAAGCCAACGGTAACTGAGCAAATTCATTTTTCTTGAATAAGACTCTATCTCTAAAAACATCGAAAACATAAACTGCCTTAGCTTCTATTTTTAGATTATCGAAGACTTGAAGGTTCGTTGTTGCGGATTGTTTTTTTACTTGCTGTTTATATGTGGAACGGGTATATATCAGAAAAACCATCAAAATAATCAACAAAACAACCACACCGTTAAGTACGAGGAGTGCTTTTGAAATCGGTTCTACTTTTTGTTCATTGTTGAGGGTCGTCATTTTCCTCTACGGCTTCCTCGGTAATTTCCAGCTGTTTCCGGCTCTCCTCATATTCCGGTAATTCGGATATGGAACCGAGGCCTAGGAATCGCAGAGTATCCATAGTAATACTATACCCTACCATACGACCATCCGTATCACTATTTTTTCTCTCAATAAGTCCGCGAAGAAGTAGGTTTCGGAGGGCATACTGAGAATTCACACCCCTTATATATTCGAGCTCTTTTTTGGACACAAAACCCTTGTAGGCAATAATGGAAAGTGTCTCTATGCCGGCTCGGCCCAAATCTCTTTCGCGGTCTTCTTTTATTATCTTTTCGATCAGTCCGGATAGTTCCGGCGCAGTGACCAGCATTATTTCATCTTCATGTTGTACAAGCCTCACTCCTCGTCCCGAGAGTTCGGAGCTCAGTTCCACAACTGCCGATTCGATATCTTTTTTAGAAACTTCCAGAACCTTCGACAAATACACCAGACTTATGGGTTCGGCAAGATAGAACAGCGCGGCCTCTAGCTTGGAAATTAAATCTTTAGTCATTGAAAATTGATTGAAAATTTTAAATTAAAAATTGAAAATTGTTTCAGTATCTCGGTACTGAAACCGTCTGATTTTCCATCTCTATATCGTGAAAATCTTTATCCTGACGCACTTGTATGATTCCCTGCTTGACCAATTCTAGCATAGCTAGAAAACTGACTATAACATTTACTTTTTCGGCCTTGCCTATACCGGAGAAATCCTTAAAACTCATTTTCATATTTTCTGTGATTCGTTTGGTCAGACTTTCTATGGTCTCCTCGAGAGAGATAACCTTCTGTACGATGGCTTTCGGCACAGACTCTTTCTTTGGTATTTGAAAAATGACGGATTGAATAGTCTCGTGGATTCTTGCTACCGAAGTATTTTTATCCGGCGTAAAAACGATAACTTTTTCTTTCGAAGGTAACCGTAGGTACTCGACATGTATTCCAAACCTCTGGCGTAGGTGTCTGGAAAGAGCTTTGTATTTCTGGTATTCCGAGAGTCTTTTCTGCAAATCATCTATACTGTGCTCCTCTTCTTCGGATAATGTAAGCGTCGGCAGTAGCGACTTTGATTTAATCAGAACGAGGGTTGATGCAATCAAAATAAAATGCGCAGAGTCGGCTATGGGAAAATCTCCGAGACTTTTTATATAAGCGATATAATCATCCGCAACTTGGGCTAGTGAAATATCGTTTATAAAAAGTTTCCTTTTTTCAATTAGAGAAAGGAGGGTGTCTAAAGGTCCCTCAAATATATGTGTTTTGACGTTGTAAGTAGAATCCATCAGGCAAATTATATCAAAATAGATTTTTTATTGCATTTAATGTAAAATTTGTAAATGTCTCTCGAACATGCTCCAACTGGTTTGGGTAACGAAGCACTCGTTGAAAATAAAGATTTTTTACCCATGGTTCCGGTAAAAAACAAAGTGGAATGGGTTGATAAAGATGTACATCTTCCATTTAGCCTTGAAGTCGGAGAATCAACACCAATAGGTATGTTTCTGTCCCCCGCTCCAGAAAAAGGCGAGCATACATACGAACTGGAAGTTGAGCCTGACCACGGCCGAAGCGGTATGTTGGGACGAGTTATTTTTCAAGATAACGAAGGTAGACTATATAGAGATATAGACCTAAAAGGTATGGGTTATATTTCTTTTCCGGAAACAGGAAAGCCTCCTATCGTGGATAAAGTAGCCATAACCAGTGCTATTCGTGGAAGAGCTGAGGGTATTCAAACTATAGGCAGAGCATTACTTGATTTGCGCAGAACAAAACTTTTTCTTGGCCTCGGAATAAGGACTCAGAGAATACTGGCTATGATTCGGCTTAACGAGATTATAGGAGAACGCGGGGAACACATATCTATCGCTGATGCTAGAAGAAAAAAGATACTGAACGCCGGAGAAGAAGATGAACCGGTGGTTATGGTGCGCGCATATGGCACACGTGGACGTATTTCCGAAGTAGCAAATACGGAATCCAGCATAGCTAAAACAAAACTGGAAGACGCGAGAAGGTTGGTCGCTCAAGAATTAAAAATAGACCCTGAAGACTTAACTTGGGGAAAATACTTAGGGTGGTTTATGGAATCTATGGGAAAAAATATTGGACGAATGCACGGTAATGGTTGGATTCATAGTTTTCTGACCGACCATAATATGACTCTGGATGCTCGAGTTATCGATTTGGACTCGGTTCAGCAACTAACAAGTAAAAAAATAAAAGGCACCCCTAGAGGAATGGCTAAAGACCTGGCAGATTCCCAAAAATACCTATCGGAGTTGTGTCTAGAAGTAAATAAAATCGGCCATCTTTCTGACTCAGACGAGAAACTTACTGAAAATATGCTCGAAATATTTCGAAGGGAATACCGAGAAGAATATGAGAAGGTCCAGATGACTGCCTAAGGATTCACTAAATTTTACGGGTTCAACCTTTTTACATCGCGAGGGAGGTAAGTAGCTTCTCGCACATTCGGCAAATCAAGAATTTTCATAATAAACCGTCCTGGACCAATACCTGCACCACCATGAGGAGGACATCCGTATCTGAAAAAGTCTATAAAGAATTTATGAGACTCGAGCGACATACCCTTCTCCTCCAGTTGCCTAGTCAAAATATCCGGCCTATGTTCACGCTGAGCCAAAGTTGTAACTTCAATCCCTCGATACAGTAAATCAGCCCGACGAGAACGGTCACTGCCTTCTGTGAGGCGCATGTGATAGAAAGCACTTTTTGACTTGTGATATTCAGTGATAAATACGAATTCGTGATTATGTGTCTCTTTTACATAATCGCAAATTGCCCGCTCTTCTTCTGGGGACAAATCATGCTCTTCTCCGCTTGGAACACCTCGGTCACCAAGAATTTTCTTTGCTTCCAGCATCGTAATACGTGGAAATGGTCGAGACGGGATAGAAATATTTAAGTCGGAGAACTTGTGAAGCACAGCGGTAAATCCTTCTACTATCATTCCCTCCTCAGCATCCATCACATCGGTGTGGGATTCGATAAAAGACATTTCGAAATCCCACCCCGTGAATTCTGTGAGATGACGGGTAGTAAAAGATGGTTCAGCACGGAAAACTGGCGCAACCATAAAAACCTTTTCGAGACCGGAGGCCATACCCATTTGCTTGTAGAACTGTGGCGACTGCGGAAGGTACGCCTTGCGATCAAAATAATCCACAGTGAAAACTTCTGCGCCAGATTCTGACTGGGTCTGAAGGAAGTTTGGTGGATAGAGCTGAATAAAGTTGTTTTCGTCCCAGTACTTCCGAAAACCCTTCTCGAGTTCCGTCCAAACCTTAAAAATCTTTGCCTTTTCCGGTTTTCGTAAATCAAGCCATCTATAATCAAGTCGTGTTGGCGCTTCTGTTTCTTCATCACTTCCCTTCACAACAACCGGAATAGGAAGTTCTGGATTAGCGACGGAAAGAATCTCTATATCTTTTACATTTATCTCAAATCCTCCGGGCGCTTGTTTAGCCTCTTTCACTACCCCAGTCAAAGTCACGACCGACTCATGCGACAAGGCTTTCGCGGTCTCAAACGCCGGACTCGAAGCTTCGATCACGGTTTGTATCACTCCAGTGATGTCCCGAAGAACCAGAAAAATGATCTTGCTTTGCACTCGTTCTGTCTGAACAAACCCGGAAACAGAAATTTCCTGTCCTACTGACCCGCCAATGTCTTTATTGTATGTTCTTTTCATTGTGTATAAATCGTAACATATTTGTTAATCCAGACCAACTTCTTAGAACTCAACTGCCACAATACTACTATAGTTTTAATTTTTAAATCCTTTTAAACCTTATGCTTTTTCTAATATACACTTAACTCTCCCGGCCGTGTATACTAAGTGTATTGATGAGTTTAAAGCAAACCGAATATTTTGCGGAAATTTTTATCATTCTCCATACTATCGACTATTAAATACAGGAGGTCTTTGCCAATACTAAAATCTGCCTTCAACAAACTTATGAGATCTTCGCAGTCGTAGGGGTAAACCCAAACGCTCTGTTGGACTTTAACAAAACCAATATGCAGTAGCGTTTGTCGTACTTTATCCCTGACCAGTCTTTTATATTCTGGAATATCAAAAATCAACATTCGCCATCGGCCATCCCACTTCTTTGGTTTCTCTATTTTCCAATCATTCAATTCCACCCTATTCAACTCCTCCTCTCCTCTTTTTGTGATTTTTAGATGCTTGTCTTCGTATACTAGAAAGCCCTTTTGGACGAGTTTCTCCTGTGCCCGCTTAATGATTTCTTTCTGCCTTCTTTTTGGGTTAAGGCCAAAAGATTTCAAAAGCTGGATTGTATTGGGGGCTACGACCGCTACGGCTAGAAGCCCTGAAATTGCTATGGCAGACAAAACTGCTTTCTGAATATCCTGTCGCTTATTTCTTTTTTTGAAATCTCTTTCTATATTCCCCATCTTGATTATCTGTACACTTATGTGCACTTAATATTATATTCAATACTCATAGTATACACTAACTTTTACGACCGTGTATGTTAAGTGTATTAGTTAATTATTATTTTTTAAATCTCTTGGCTTGAAGATTGTACAGCTCAGCGTAGAGGCCCTTCTTAGCCATCAGCTCTTTATGATTACCCTCTTCGATCAATTTCGCTTCATCAAGAACAAATATTTTGTCACAGGCAGATATTGTAGAAAAATCATGAGAGATAAGAAGTGCAGTAGTATTTTTATCCAGGCTTTCTATCGAATCAAAAATTTTTGATTCGGACTCGGCATCCACGGACGCTGTAGGTTCGTCCAGAATCATAATCATACCTTGCCTATACAGAGTTTTAGCGATAGAAAGTTTCTGTCTCTGACCCTTTGACGGCTCTTTACCGCCGAATTCCACACCCAACTGATGCTCATATTTCCCTTTCCATTCTTCAATAAATGTATGTGATTGACTAGTATGAGCGGCTTCAATAACTCTTGTTAGATTTGTTGGCTTATCCGGTCGACCGATAGCAATAACGTCTTTCACTAGGAAGTCATAGGTGGCATAGTCCTGGAACATAACTGCCAAATATGACCACCATTCTTTCGTTGCAATCTCTCGCAAATCAACGCCATTTATCAGTATTCTTCCTTCGGTGGGATCGTATATCCGACAAAGAAGCTTCACTAGGGTTGTTTTACCGGCACCGTTATTCCCCACCAATCCAATATTATCTCCCGCCCGCAGTGTCAGATTTATTTTTTTCAAACTGTATTTATCCGAATTATGATATTTGAAACTGACATTTTCAAAAACAATTTCTGGCGCGCTGGATAGTTTAAGTTGTTGCGGATTTTCTGACTCAATAATTACCGGTTTTGTGTTCATGAACTCAATCATGTCTTTAACAATAAGATGATTTTCGTATTGACCCGACACGGTTTCAAGTAGGCTACCGATAGAATTACGTACGCTAGAAAGTGTGGCCATCATGTAGACCAGTGTACCGACCGGGGTCTCCCCTGCTATAACACTCTTCATAATCAATACCAGACCTCCGGCAAAACCAGCCAAAGAAAGCAGGTCAGTTAGAGATGTGTGCCATAATCTATTTTTCTCCAGACCTAGTTGGACTTTTGCAAAATCCGAGAAAATCTTTCTTATCCAGGAAAGTAGTTTATTACCGGATTGTAAAAGTTTGGTCTCAATAAGAAGGGTTTTGTATTGTAAATGTTGTCGTAAATCGCTGAGCCGTCTTTGTTCAGGAGAATCTTTTGACCAAATGCTCCAGGATTTACCGGCATATTTGATATCCATAATAAAAGCAGGGATGGCCGCAGCGATTACTATAAAATATATCGTTGGATTAAAATGTATGGCGAGAACGGTACCGACAATAAGACTGGCCGATTTACCGACAATATCGATTTGAGCGGAGCCGAGTTGGTGGAGAGGACTTGGGCCATTTCTGAAAGTCCTCTGAAGTAAATCCTGAAACTTTGGGTCTTCGTAATTAGCAATGTCAACCTCCTCACGCATTTTTAAAAATTCCAAATCAACCTCCATTTGCAATGTAAGCATGCGTCGTCTGCCAACATAAGCTCTTATATTACTCAGTATCGCCGGCATGGCACTTACAAATGCGTAAAAAGCGAGCACATACCAAACATTTTTATATAAACCACTTTGTGCTCCGCTAACGATGAGATTAACCAGCCAACCAAGCAAAAAGGAACTGGCGTAGGGTAATGAATTTTCAATTACTACCAATACTGACATCAAGACAGTACCGCCCGGTGCAAACCGAAAAGCATAGCCAAGAGCAAAGCGTACACTTTTTAGATAACTTAGAATACTTTTCATTTCTATCGCATAGAATTAAACATTCTCGTATTCTCGAGAATACAAGAATGTTTTTTAATATAACTTAACCCCTACCGCTTCCCTCACCTGCTCCATTTTCTTTTCGGCTTTTTGTTTTGCTCTTTTACCACCTTCTTTGAGGACATCCAGAACGAATTCTCTGTCTGCTTCAAGTTGTTTACGCTTTTCCCGTAGAGGTCCTATAAAGGCCTTTAAATCACTAATCAGGGCCTCTTTTAAGGCCTTGTATTGGCCCTTATTTGCCTCGTAGAGAGGTGCTAGCTCAGCCTCGCTCCTAAAGAGCTTATGTATGGCGTAGACGTTCTCAGGCCTATCTCCTGACGAGTCGGTAACAATGGACATGACAGCCTTTTCGATCTCCGTATCCTCGGCGAAAAGTGGAATAGTGTTGCCATAACTTTTGCTCATTTTTCGTCCATCAGTTCCTAGTACGACGGCAACTTCTGGCATTATTTTTACATCAGGTAATTTAAAAACCTCTTTTCCGAACACGTGATTAAATTTTTGCGCAGTATCGCGCGCATATTCAACATGTTGCTTCTGATCTTGTCCTACAGGCACAACATCAACATCATAAATCAAAATATCCGAGGCCATGAGCATCGGGTAGTTAAATAACCCGACTGTCACTTCCCTACCATTGGCAACTGCATCTTTGTAAGCATGAGATCTCTCAAGATATGGCATCGTTGTGATAGTGTCGAAAATCCAGGTTAGTTCTCCGTGTTCGGGAATATCGGATTGTTTGTAAATCAGAGACTTGTTCGGATCCAAACCGAGAGCGAGATAATCCAAAGCCAAGTCGACTATCTGTTGCTCCATCTCTTTTTTATCTTGTATAAAATTGAGTGCGTGATAGTCAGCAATAAAAAACATGGATTGATAATCCTCCTGCATGTCCACAAATTGCTTCATTGCCCCGAAATAGTTGCCGATATGCGGTCGACCCGTTGGCTTCACTCCTGAAAGTAAGACTTTTTTAGACATAAGATTATTGTAGCAAACTTTTTATAAAACGGAAAAGCTTCATGCGGGTGAGGCACTCGGCCGTTCCGCATGAAGCCCTATTTTTACTGCGCTCTAGGAAGCTTGATTTCCACTTCCTGTGTGATGATCTGATCGAGTGTGGCTTACATGGTGAGCCGGCTGTTCCGCTGGCCGGCAGTAGCCTGCTGGAAAACCCGCTGCTCGTTGCTCGTGGCCGGTGCTGGCAGAGAAGCCATGAGGCGACGAGTGGCCTCGTACTTCATGTGCAGATGCCGATACGCCATGATGCATTTCGGCTTCCCGTCATGTGTAATCAGCACGACGCCGTAGGCTCGGAAGAACTTCACATTGTATCCGAGCCGCTGACGCCACTCACCGAGAACCGGCTTCGCGACGCCGATGTTCACCAGCTTGCTCACGAAAAGCCGGAAGTACGCGGCGAAATCTTTCGGGGTCGTCTCGGGAAACATCCCCCGGACGACGGCCTCAAATTTCGCCTCGAACCCGCCCGCCTGACAGACCTCCAGCAGGTGGCGACTCTCATCCGTCAGTATCACGACAGCTTCTTCCTTGCGGTCACGAAGGTGCATCTACGACTCCATTTTCTGAAATTGCCCGCGGACCCAATCCGCGTCCGGATGGATAATAACACGATATAGCCACCTTTGTCTATTCCTTCTTCATATAGCAGATCCAAAAGTTTCGTTTATAACTCCTATCGTTCATGCGAGTGTAACTAGTTTTCTTTTCCAGTTTCAAAATCTTGAAATACTTATCGTAGGTTTTAACGAAATCGTCTTTTGCCCATACCCGCTCAACAACATTCATATCCGGCATTATGTAAGTATCTTTTTCTTTTCCGGGAAAATGCTTCAGCAAATGCTTGGCATTCGCGTCCCCATCTTTACACAAAGCTTTTACAAAAAAATATCCGCCACTTTTCAAAACCCGATGTGTTTCGGCGAGATACACTTCCCTCTCAGCTTCAGTAAGAGAGTTTGAAGATGTAATATCCAAAACAATATCCTGCGAATCATCCCCGACCGGAAACTTCTCGCCAATACTTTGCATAATGTACGATATATCGTACATTATGTGATCTTTGGAATTTTTAATATTTTCCTCCGCAATTTTTATTGCTGTTTCTGATATTTCAAGCCCTAGAACTTTACAGCTAAATTCAGCAAAGTAAAAACTATTCCTGCCTGTTCCCGAGCCTAAATCTAAAACTCGGAGACCTTCTAACACAACACCTTCTTCTTTTCGTAAAAATTGCACAAAACGCACCACATCCGACTGTGGTTTATTCTCCTTTGTTAGAAACTTCGAATTCCTGTATTCGTTTTCCCAAACTTTTTCTTGTGTCATGTATATGTAACGTTATTCTGGTATTCTGCAGAATACCAGAATACTTTTTTATTTATAAAATCTTTCTTTCATTTCCAGGGCTTTTTGCATAATCAAATCCCCAACCTCTCCCCAATCAAAGTACTCTTTATAATCAGCGGGGTCTATCAACTTCATCTCTATCACCTCCCCTTCATCCGGATCGGAAATAAAATCTCCGTGTGGTTCGACAATACAAAACGAGCGGATTTGGCGAAGGATTTTACCGTTCTCATACGCGTCCTGGAATCCAATGACTTCTTGGTGTAACACTTTCATATTTGTCTCTTCTTTTATCTCACGAACCATCGCTTCTTCGTAAGTTTCTCCTGGGTCTATGCCACCACCAGGGGGAAGCCAGTAACCTTTAACTTGCGAATAAACCATGACCATCTTGTCTTTATAAAAACAAAAGCCTTTTATACTGTTTAAAATACGACCCTCTATGTTCAGTAGTGGATCTTTTTCGTCAAAATAAACCGTGTCCAGTATTTGTCCGGAACGATTCATATATTTAAATTTGATTGGCATTTTAATTCTTGGGAAGCTCCAAATAAAATGTTGAGCCTTTGTCCCTACCCGCCGATTCAAACCAAACCTTTCCACCATGCGCCTCAACAACATTTTTTACGAATACCAAACCATACCCTGTAGCATTAACATTAACCCTGAGAGAATCCGCCCCTCGACCACCGGATTTGAAAAGTTTTGGCTTATCAGCTTCGGAAATACCGAAACCGGTATCTACCACTTTCATTAGCACCGCTGTGCCTTTTTGCGACAAAATAACGGAGATGCTACCGGTTGGGGTATAATTTACAGAGTTATCAATCAGGTTCTTTATCGCTTCTCCGAGTTGGAGAGTATCGCCCATTATAGTGTACTCTCCGGGCTCAATCGTCAAGCTATACTTCAAACCTTTTTGCTCGACAAATTCTTTCTGTTTGGCGGAGATATTTTCAACGGCAATTTTCATATCCATAGGTTTTTTGTCATATTGCAACTGACCACTTTCGGCCGAAGCGCCACGCAAAATACTCTGAACATAGTTCACGCCGACATTCGCCTCATCCAACCCTTTCTCCAGAAGCGGCTTTGAGTCTAGTGGCATCGCACCATAATCGTCCGTCAAAAGTTCAGCAAAAACATTTTTGATATTACCAAACCTCCCCTTGATTTGATGGTTCATGAAATGGATAAGGCTTGATTGGCCTTGGTTAGCTTCCTCCAAAGATTCACGGAGGACCACTTCCTGTCTAACTCCACGAACAAGAAGAATCCCGAGAATTAAAAACAAAATCAATGATATTCCTATCACCGCGTATATATAATAAATATCTCGTATGAAAAACAATGAAACGAGAATAAAACCTTGAGACACGAGCAACGCTTGGGTACCAAGAAGTTTTATATTAAACGCCTGGAAATTAACAATTATATATGCCATAGATCCCAAAAATACAACCATACCAATCGGACCAATAAGGTTTATTTGGTATGTTTTAGTCAACTCTCCGGCAATATTGGAAATGGTGAACATGGACAAGAAAATAACCGAGTATATCCCTATGATAAAAATTTGTGACCGAGTTTTTTTGTCATCTGTACTTACATATTTCTTATAACATATGTACACTATCGCAAAAATAGCCAGTATTTCCAGTACATAAATATATGTCCACAACAATCCCAGTACACCCCCACAATCATCTTCGGTTAGATAAAACTGCTTAACATTATATATTGTAGGTAAAAATACTATAATCGGAGTAATGGTAGCGGCTGATACAAGATATATGGTCTGAGAAACTTTCTCATTACTTAAAAACAAATACAAAAAAACGACGACCAATATACTAATTATTGGCTCAAACAAAGCATTGAGTTGCCAAGAAAACATCTGATGAGAGACACCAACACTGGTCCATTGGAATATTGCGTTCAAGATAAAACCGGCAAAAAATAAACTAATTAGTAACAAAAAGAAACTACGAATGGACTTTCGATCTTTTATGAAAACAAACAACGCGAAAAAGATGGAGATGATTATTATTGGTATATAGGCGTAATATAGAAGTCTGGGGATACCAGGATCTAGGGAGTAAAATATAAATTTGGGGGCTTCCCATGGGCAAAACATATAATTATTTATTTTTTTGAATATTTATAAATTCTTTCAATTTTGGAGAGAAGAATGGATATTTCCCGCCATCTTTCATTAAAATCTTCCAGTCATTTCCGGTAATTATCTTTCGGCACTTTTCTGACCCGCAGAGACAATTCATTTTAAAATCCGGATTATGCTCGTCATAACCGTAATCCCACGAAAGCTCCTCTCCTTCATCTATATTTCTTATGGCAACAAAATCGTACGAATCATTGAAGCCTATGTTCGGGTTGCAACTGTGATTCATATACCAAGCAATAGAAATACAGTTCAGGTCTGTAGGAATATCAAATCCATCCGGCCCAGACGGACAAAAACCAAGTATTTTCTGTTTTGTGATTTGGTCCAAAGAATCAAAAGATTCTTTTGGTAATAAATGAATATCGGAGTAAACGGAGGCGTCGATGAGAACTTCCCCACCAGACACTTTCCGTAAAGAAAACAGGCCGATCTGTTGCGGTAGCATCGTGCTCTGTCTTATTTCAATGCGCACATATGGTAAATCAGGCATTTTATTCTTCTGGTACATAATCTATAATTTCAAACTGGTTTTGTGTAACCGTAGACCAAAAAGTGAAGGTGATGGAAGCCACCAGAGCAATGAGAAGAGTAAGATATAATACTTTATATTGTTTACTCATAGATAACTATTACCTGTAAATTATAGCACGACTTTAAATCTTTGACATTATAATAAATTTCTCAAAATAAAAGCAGGGCTGGTATTTTTCTTTCGACTGCCGGAGCCCGGGGATACCGAGATCTTGTTCCCAATTAAAATGTTTAATATTTTTTGAATCAAGATTTCTGGCCTCTTCCCAGTTTAAAATATCATTTATAGCTTTATGTTTGGTAATATCGGCTTTAGCAAAATGAGATATGGCAAATTCTTTGGAAATGATTTCGTAAACAGTCAAACCGACTAAAACATCATCCATATATAACAGTATGACGCGAATGTTGTCATCAACCATACTGAATAGTCTTTGAAAGGCTTTGTACTCAGCCATATCAAAATAGTTATCAATCTTCTTGTTTTTGGTCCACCTATAAAATAACTCGGCACATTTTTCCTTTGGAGCATCTTGAATGGACGATTCCATCACACTATAGTTAGGGTGCGACTTAATAAAGTCTTTTATCTTTTTCCCGTAACTGTTTTCACCAAGTATGTTTATAGAAGCTTGAGCAGGATTAAAATAGATATAATCATAAGAATCACGATCCGGTATAATACTGAATTTCGATTTTGGTAACAAATCAGCAACTTCTTCCGGTATCAGTTTTAAAAAATCAGTCTGATATTTCTGTTTTGACAAATCCAAAAGTGAGCAAGCGGTATCCGTGGTGTTGTTTTTACCTATAAAGGAGAAGAACGGCTTCTTCGAAACATAATCATAAAACAAAACTATCAGATTCTGATGCTTTTGGGAAAGCATCATCTTATGATCGACATCCCACAGCCATAAACTGGTAAAATTAAAGTCAGAGTAAAATTTGAAACCCTCTGTAAGGGCCTCTACATCTTTTTTATCAGTCAACTCAAGGTGCTTGAAATGTGGAAACTCTGGAATCATTGATGATTTATTATAACAGAATTTTTAAAAAATGACATAAGATTTTATTATAACAAAAGGGTTGCGACTACCGGTGTAGTCACAACCCTTCTCCACTAAATGCTCGCCCAGATCTTCCTTGCGGTCAGAACCGCAAACGAGACCCAGGCGCTTTCCCACAGGGTTGAGAGGAAGAGTGTGACGGTGAAAATGCTCCAATCTCGCCGATCCATCCCTTTATACTCGTATGCGCCTTTGCGCATCCAAACGGTACAAACGAACGCATCTTTGAAGATTGAGAGCACCAACATCATGGCCCAATCCCCCCTGCGAAGAGCCCAGGACAGCAGACTCTGGAACAGTCCACCGCCTTGACCCTCACGAATACCCTTTAGCATCTCGATCCCCAACCAGTCCTTCTTTGCCCAGTCATACAACCGGATGGTTGTCAGACAAAGAAAGAAAGAGATGGCCAGGTTGAGAAGCGTTCCCTCCCAAATGCCGTACCGAATCATGAGCATCGGTACGACACCGTAGGTATAACTTTTGGTCATCACCTGATCGAAGGTGTAACCAACGAGAAGAGTCGCGATGCGACTCTTGATACTGCCTTTCATGTCGCACCCTCCTCTCTCTATGACGAGCAAAATCGCCCGTTTCTGATTTTAATTATAGCACATCGGTTATGCTAAGTCAACATAGGAAATGCTCTTTATCTTAGGGTTATTATTTAACTATTCAGAAATCATTTTAATAAATATTATCTTCCGGATAGCGTGTTCCTCTTTTCACAAAATTGGTCTCGATATCTTGAAGATCGAACTTCTTTTTGAAAAAATCGATTATAAGGTCGGTGTCCATACCACTTTTGCATGTGTAGACATCCGCGCTGATAAATCCCCTCTTTGGAAATGTATGAATGCTAATATGGCTTTCGGCGATAGTAACGATTCCCGTCCAACCACCCGGATCTTTTATATCGTTGGTATCGGCCTGAAAAATCGCCGGCGCGGAGAGTTTCTTCATACCCAACAGATCGGGTAGGTCGTTAAGACACGACAAAACCAGAGTTTGATCATTTAATAACACCTCCTTGCCACCATATCCATCAATCATCAAGTGTTCGCCGAAATGCATAAAAATATTATACATTACTTGCGAACAATTTACTTATCCACACAACAGGTTTTGTAAATATTTTTTAAAACATTTATAAGATATAATTACTGCATGTCACAAAATGCCCAAAGTGGTTTTGTTGGGTTGGTTATTTTGCTCGTAGCCACTGTTGCGATGGGCGCGACATCCGTTTTTCTTTATGCAAAAAATCAGGAGCAAAAAGACTTCATCGCTCGTAACACCCTACCTCTAGATACAAACACTACCGATAACTCCGAAAACCAGTTGGCTAATTTGATTACGGCTACAGAACCGGAACAACAAACCGCTACGACAACTACGGCGACTACCACTCCGATATTTCCGACAGCACCGGCCGGCAAATCCCCTACAAAAATAACCACGCCTAATATTGCCAAAAAGAACACGCTTTCAAACACCGACACCAACAAGGTGCCAGAGGTAGAAACCCCTAAACCAACTCCTCCTCCAGTTGTAACGGAACCGGAAGTAACTGAACCAACGCTTTTTGTTTCCGCCGGAGAACAACCAAAACAAACTTTACTTCTGGCAACTGCCGACAGAATTCTTTTCACGACTATCGAAATGACAGCGAAAGGTGGAGATATTGATATCAGTAGTCTGACCATAGAAAGACGAGGTATGGGTTCTGACCGTATATTTACGGAAGTTGGTGTTGTTGATGTCGATTCCGAACGGGCAATAAACGCAAATCATCAATATTCCACACACAAAACCTTCACTATTAAGGACGGTGAGACTCAAGAAATAGTTTTGTTTGGAAACATAACGGACCAAGTCACTTTGGCCGACTATAATAGCCAGGCACCATCGTTGGCGCTTGTCGGGATAAAAACAGAAGCAAAAATTTCCGGTTCGCTACCGATCGTCGGAACACAACACATCGTAAATTCCAACCTAACCATCGGCTCCTTGGAGCTGACAGGTGGCGGTATGGACCCGGGTATGGCTAAAAATATAGACATCGGCGGGACAAATATTACCTTCGCCGGGGTGAGAGCAACAGCAAGTGGTGCAGAGCAGGTACTTCTCCAATCTTTTTATTGGTACCAGAACGGCTCGATATCACGCTTTGACTTGGCAAATGTAAAAACCTGCGTTTCTTATAAATCAGCGATAAACTGCTACGATGCCGAACCCGATGATAACGGAAGATACTATGGAGGAGAGTTTGGAGATGGAATAAAAATAGATAAAGGAGACTCCGCCGATATTTATATAAAGGGAGATGTATTGGCTAGTGGAGTAAACAGAACGGTGGATTTTGACATAAACAGCTCCTATGATGTGCTGGCATATGGCCTTAGCTACAAAAACTTTTTTTACAGTTTTTATGGTGGTGAAGAAGAAGGGGCACAGGCTGAAGGAGTTTTCTCCTTATCCGAAGGACCCCTGTATAATGCCTATGCACATAACGTCTTAGGAGGGTCGTTTACCAATATAGGAAGGTAGGGTGAAGAATTTTAAATTTACAATTTTAAGTTTTAAATGAATGTTTAAATATTTTAATTTTAAAATTGTGATTTGATTTAAAATTTATAAATTAAAGTTGAGATTTATTTTGTGACTATTTATCTTACGATTAAATTTTTACAGTTCTCGTCACAAAATACCCTCCCGTCTTCTTCTGAACAATTTTCACAGCATAGAAAGTGCTTATTGCACATTGGATTTCTACAATTCACATATCGTTCCGTTTTTTCTCCACACTTACCACACTCCCCAACCACGACGTGTTTGTCTTTCGGGTCAAAATCCATAGTTATGCGTCGGTCAAAAACATACAGAGTGCCCCGAAATTCTTGAGCGGGAAACTTTTCCATGTAAGTTACGATCCCCCCATTGAGCTGATAAACGTCTTTGAAACCTTCACGAACAAGGAGACCTGAGGCTTTTTCACATCGGACGCCTCCGGTACAGACCGTAAGTATAGTCTCGTCTTTTAAATCTTCAATTTTAGATAATTCTTTCGAAAGGTCTCTGAAATTTTGGAGGTTGGGCATGATTGAATCTTTGAAACGACCGACATTGAACTCGTAGTCATTTCGCATATCGATTATCTTGAATTTTTTGCCAGACTCAAACCATTTCTTTAATTCATCAGCAGGTAGATGCTTGCCAGTGATCTGATTTGGATCAATATCTTTTTCAAGGTGAAGCGAGACTATTTTTTTACGAACTTTGACTGAAAGCTTTGGAAAAGCCTCCCCTGTTCCTACACTTTTCTTTATGTGAGTGTTAGCAAATTTCTCGTCAGCCAAAAACTCTTGCAAATATGTTGCAATATTTTCTGTAGTACCTTCGAGCGTTGCGTTTATCCCCTCCTCCGCCACTATCACACGCCCCTTTAGCCCAAGCCGTGTAGCTAAATCAAATTGAGATTTTTTCAACTCTTCGGGGTTTTCAATATGGACATATTTATAAAATAGAATGATTGAATGAGAAGACATAAGTGTTAGATTATCATAAAAGTATCAATCTGTTTAGACTTTCAAAGTTAAAGTTTCTTATTCGTATTGTAGAGCAGTAATCGGATCCATCTTAGCCGCTGAACGGGCCGGAAAGACTCCAAAAAATATTCCAATTGCGGCCGAAACACTAAAACTCAAGAGAATTCCGGATACAGGAACAGAGAAAGTCCAGGCCAAGTTGGCTGATTGAGCAATAATCGAAACCAGAAAACCAAGAAGTGCTCCAAAACAAATACCGACTATCCCTCCAAAAACCGTAACTAAAATTGCTTCCACTAGAAACTCGCTCAAAATATCCGACTCCTTGGCTCCAATAGCTTTCTTTAGGCCAATCTCTGCCGTGCGCTCAGTCACCACCACATACATGATATTCATGATTCCTACTCCTCCTACGATAAGAGAAATTGTGGCGATTGCAATAAGTAGATATGTTACTCCACTGAAAATAGTATTGAATGTTTCTAGAGCCTGCGCCTGTGTCTGGACGCTGAAGTCGTCTTTGTTAGGGTCTGTGATAGAATGTCGCCTGCGTAGCAATTGCCTTATTTCTTCTGCCGTACTATCGCCAGCATTTATGTCCTGTAGGGCGACGATTCCAACAGACATATAGTCAATTCCAAGCAATTTTTTCTGAACAGTGATGAGCGGGATAAAAACCAAATCATCGTTACCGCTTAATGCACCCTGAACTTCATACACACCTATGACCTGAAAGTTAAGCGTTCCCAAATGAAGTAATTTGCCGACGGGGTTGTCTTGTCCGAAAAGGTCTGAGGCTATTTTACTTCCTAGTATGGCCACTTGGTTCCCGGCGTTGTCTTCGCTTTGCGTATAAAATCTTCCAGTTTTTAATTTACTTTGGTCAATAGTAAACCTCTCGGCAGAAGCACCGTAATAAATAACAGTTTTTTTATTAGCACGATAACTGGCCACAGCCTGACCGGTGACGATACCATAATCCCCCACTACATTTGGAAGTTTTTTTATTTCATCCAAATCCCTTTGCTTGAAACTAGAAATGGTTACTCCGCTAAAAGCATCTCCTGGACCGCCGGATGTGGCGGCGCGATTTTTTGTCGTCGGAGGAATGCGGGTTTGTATAAATAAAGTGTTACTTCCGAGAGTTGCAATTTGAGAATCAATCAGACTCCTAAACCCTGCTCCAGCCGACAAAACTAGCACGACCGTACCGATACCAATAATAATACCGAGCATAGTGAGGCTGGTGCGACCCTTATTCGCACCTAATGCTTTGAATGATTGTTTTAATACTTTTATCATGATTTTATTCGTATCTTAGTGCTTCTATCGGGTCTAGTTTCGCCGCCTTGAACGAAGGATAGAGACCAAAAATAACTCCAGTCAAAATAGAAACTCCTATCGCAAGTAAGACCGATGTTATGGAAATAACAAAGTCCCATTCAAACCCAAGATATTGCATGAGAGTGGACAGGAGATATGAAACAATTATCCCGACAATGATACCAATAATACCTCCTATGGAAGTCAGGGTTCCAGCTTCAAGCAGAAACTGTTTCATTATGAGACTATTTGTTGCTCCAACCGCTTTGCGTAAGCCTATCTCGCGAGTCCTTTCGGCAACGGTAACGAGCATAATGTTTAGAATACCTATACCTCCGACGATAAGAGCAATAGCGGCCATTGAAGTAAGAAATAGAGACAGCGCGTCCGTGATGGTCGTTAAAATACCAACAGCCGTTGCTTGATTGCGAACGGTAAAATCAACATCGGCATCCGATAAGATATGGTGTCTCTGTTTCAAAACCAGCGTAACATCCCGTATGGTCTCTTCAACATTGTCCGCCGAATCAACTTTGATATTGATGGACTGTAAATGGTGAATTCCGAGAAGCTGATTCTGGCCCATAGCTAAAGGTAGAAATATCTGATCATCCTGGTCTTGGAAAAATGCACTGCCGCGAGGCTTAATTACACCAATAATCCGCAGAGGTACACCAAGAGAAGTAAGCGACGAATCGCTCTGTGTGGCGCTCTTCACTTTTATTACTTGTCCTATCGGGTCTATACTTGTGCCCTTGAACAACTCATCCGCCACTGTTGAACCGAGAACCACAACATTAGCCGACGCTTGGCTTTGAGCCTGATCCATAAAAACTCCCTGTTTCATATCAAAATCAACAACATCCACGTATCCATAATCGGTACCGACGAAATTTGTATCCACCGTTTTGTTCTGCCATGTTACACTCACGGTCCCCCGCACAAAGGCATTCACCGCCGCCGCATGAGGGACTTGAGCCTGAGAGCGGAGAGCGATGGCATCAGTGTTCACTAGCGTAGTAATAATAACCCCGAAAGCCTGAGCCGGAGGACCGTTCGTATCGCTTTTGCCTGGTTGAATACTAAGAAGGTTTGAGCCAAGCTTGTTTACCTGACCCAAAACAAGGCTCTGGGCTCCAGCGCCTAGAGAAATAATGATGATCACTCCAGCCACCCCAATAACAATACCGAGCATGGTAAGAAAAGACCTACCTTTTCTTGCAAGTAAACTACGGACGGTCATTTTTATGGTCAAAATGAAGTTCACGGTTATTTTTTGAGGTCCCCCTCGGCCTTTACCAGAGTCCTTCGTTCCACTTTTTCGTCTCCAACTATTTTTCCATCTTTTATTCGGATAATTCTTTTGGCATGATTGGCCGTGTCCATTTCATGGGTGACAAGGATTATCGTGTGACCTTTATTGTTTAGTTCCTGCAGAATACTGAGAATGATATTTCCAGATTTGGAATCAAGGTTTCCGGTTGGTTCATCAGCAAATATAACTGCGGGATCACAAACGAGCGCGCGGGCGATAGCTACACGCTGTTTTTCTCCTCCAGAAATCTGGTTTGTGTAAAAATCCAAGCGATGCGAGAGACCAACGGCAGCCAGAGCTTTCTTAGCCAACTCGTCATGATTTTTCTTTTTACTATAAAAGAGTGGCAACTTAACATTATCCAAAACCGTTGTTCGGGCAAGGAGGTTAAAAGATTGGAAGACGAAACCTACACGCTCATTGCGAAGCTCCGCCAAATAATCCTTGCTAAAATCTTTCGTGTCTTTTCCTTCAAACTTATAGGACCCTGAGGTTGGTCGGTCGAGGAAACTCAAAATATGCATCAAGGTAGACTTGCCCGAGCCAGATGGCCCCATGATAGCCACAAACTCCCCCGCTTCCATAGTAAAGTCCACTCCGTGCAAAACGGGAGTTTCTATACCCTCATTCGTATAATTTTTTTTTAGATTCTCTGTGTGAATAAGGGACATAGTGGGTGAATTTTCAAACAAAAATGCCTGGAAACTTAGAATTAAAAATTATTTAATATATGTTACGATTTCTTGCTCCACCGCCAGTCCTGACATGATCTCTGTTAGACCACCATCAGCCTCAAGTCCTGTTACAACTTCAACTTCGTGATATGTTTTTGTTTTAGGATTATCAATTACTTTTACAAACTTTTTACCATCTTTATTTACAATGGCAGATGACGGTACGACCAAAACACCTTTCTCTTCCGCAACATTAATAGTCATGTTGGCCGTCATACCTGGCTTTATTCCCGGGACATTATCCAAACTAGCTGTTACTTTGTAGTTAACCACCCCGGATACTACCGTTGATGCAGGATTTATAGTCAAAATCTTACTTTCAAAATGTTTATCGGGACCCAACGCATCAAAAGTGTTATCGACCGATTGTCCGATCAGAATCGACGCAATATCTGCTTCGCTCACCGCCGCCTCTGTATGTAATCTTGTAATATTTAGAAGCTTTATGGCTTCTTTTGAAACGGTAGCTAACTCTCCAAGTTTGATGTTCACCTCTGTGATTGTTCCGCTCTCCGGAGCGACTATAACCGTGTTGTTAAGAGTGGCCTCTGCCGAATCGACCTGTCCTTGGGCAGATAACACTTGGGCTTCAGCGATAGCCAAATCTTCTGGGCGAGGTGGTGCCTGTTTCAGGGAAAGAGAAGCGACCGCCTGATTATATGAAGACATGGCCGTCTGTACAGACTGGACATCGCTTTTGATAAGAGTAGATGCTCCATCGACTGTATCTTTAGCAGAAGCCACGGATGATTGATAAGATGTTAGTGTCGTTTGGCTACCGCCAGAAGTAATCTGAGTAGATATAGTCAAAATATTTAATATATTACCCAGATAACCACTAACCGTGTTGAGGTGGTTTAGAGAATCGCTAACTGCTTTGTCCACAGTGGCATCAGTCACACCATTCAGCTCCACTGGCCATGTTGTTAAAATATTATTTACAATCGAACGATCATTGTTTGCTCGGAGAACAGCCTGGGAGTCTGTCTGAACAGTCCCAGAAATACCAAACTGAGGAGATACTGTTTGTGGATTAGAGAATAGATTATTCGTGGACGAAAGAACTGCGGTGTTTACATTGTTATATGATGTTGATAGTTGGTCTATGAGATCTCGCTTCGCATTTTGTAAAGTTGTAGCGGCAGAGTCAACGGTAGCTTGACTGACAGCAATATCCTGACTGGTCGCAGCTGCTTTTATTTTGTCATAATTTGCTTTTGCTTGAGCCAGGGCACCCTTTGCGCTTTCTAATCCCGCCGCGGCATTTCCCTGGTCAAGACTTGACAAGATCCGACCCCTATATACAGAATCACCCTCCTTTACATATATCCCACGAACCACGCCACTCCCCTGAAAACTGAGGTTAAGGTCGACAGAACTAACCACCTGACCAGTGGTCAGAACCGTCTTCTGTATATCCTGCACCTTCACAAAAGCAGTCTGGATATTGTCTGTGCTAGTCCGTCTTCCAAAGAAAAACCAGCCTCCCGCGAGAACTAGAACAATAACAATCGTCCATATAATCTTCTTTTTTGTAAAAAAAGCTTTAATACGATGTATTATCGAAGAATATTTCATAGGGAGTGATTTTAGCACATTTTTAGAATAATTCCAAAAATCTAGCTCGGAGGATTTTTCGCGAAGGTCGCGTATAAAATCCAAACAGTACTCGGAGACGTAGTAAACTACGGTGACAAGGCTGTGAGGATTTTATGCGATGAAGTTCGTGAAAAAGACCCGAACTATTTCAATCCTTTACAGTTGGCGGCAGGGGTATACCCTGCAGACCGAGCGGCTTCGATGGAGGCGAAAGGCACCTGATTCTCCGGCTTAACCCTCTTCAATGTCCCACACCACGGGTAATAGTATTTTTTACCGCTTTTGGAACCTATTACAACACCTGATGTGCTGGATGCAAAGGAAACTGCTTTGGCCAAAGAAGCCGTCTCTGAAACATTTTGATATTCGATTTTTATGGGAGTGTGACGTTCCTCAAAAGCCGAAATACGGCCCAAAGCAAAAAAAACACTAGCCAAAACCAGGCCTAATATAAGCCAATAAAAGGACTTTACTTTTTCCAGAAGATTGGCTATACTCATACGACTAAATTATATAACACAACATGGCACATAAAAAGTCAGCCGGAACAACAAAAAACGGGCGAGATTCAAATCCAAAATACCTTGGGGTTAAACTAACCGAGGGTGATATTGCGCAAGCTGGGTCTATTTTGATACGACAGAGAGGTACGGATGTAAGCGCCGGAAAGAATGTGAGTATGGGCAAGGATCACACTCTTTTCGCCCTCGTAGGTGGAGTTGTAAAATTCGGCACAAAACGCAAGATGCATTTTGATAATAAAGTTTCGATCAAAAAAGTAGTGCACGTTATCTAGTAAAAACCACCCGAACGGGTGGTTTTTACTTACCCTCAACAACAACAGAAAACTCGGCTTTCTTCCCCATCGCTTCAACAGTAACCTTGTGCTCCCCCACTTCTTTTATTGGTTTATCTAGTTTGATAGATTCCGAGTTAAGATTTATCCTAGCTTTCCTCATCACTTCCTCAATTAACCGTTCCTTTGTTATACCAGCAAACAAATGGCCTTTTTCGTTAACTTTTTCTTTTATATTCAAAACCAAAGTTTTTATAGTATCCAAACTTTTAACAAGAAGCTCGCCTTGAACCTTCTTTTCCATGGCATCCTGTGCCTTAAGACTCTCAACATTTCGTATCGCCTGTGGTGTTGCAACTTGTGCTACCCCTCTAGGTATAAGCAGATTCAAAGCATAGCCTTCGGCCACCTCTTTTATGTCGTACTTTCGACCAACTTTAGCAACATCTTTCAGTAAAATTATTTTCATAGTTTTGGATTAATTTTTAATTTTTGAATTTTTAATTTTATAAATAAATCTTAATGTCTAATGTTTAAAAATTAATGCATTAGAAATTATTTAAAAATTACAAAATTCTATTTGTTCAGTATCTCCAAAGCTTTATTCAGTTGAGTATCATTACCCTTCAAAAACTCCGCTTCGTCCAACTTCACAATAACATCCGGAGTAAGACCGTTATGTGAAATAGATGTACCTTTCGGAGTCAACCATCTTGCGATAGTAACTTTCAGAGAAGTGTCGTTCGTTATATCTACCAATTCCTGCACCGAACCCTTACCAAAAGATTGTGTACCAACCAAAATGGCTACACCGTTTTCGTGTAAAGCACCGGCCAAAATCTCCGAGGCACTGGCCGAACCGCCGTCAATCAGAACGACCAACCTCAATTTGTCACTGAAAATATTGTAACCCTTACTTCGAAAAACCTGTGTATCTTCGGCATTTCTGAAATCCTCTTTGACAACAACTTTTCCGACCGGCAAAAACCACGAAGCTATATCTATTGCGGCATCGAGATATCCTCCGGGATTTCCACGTAAATCTATTATCAGTTTCGCTTTGCCGGACTCGACGAATGACCGTAACGCAGATCTGAATAAGTTGCTTGATATTGCCGAGAAACTATAAAGCCTGATGATAAAAACATCTCCACGAGTCTCCGTATCTATGGCGGGGATGTCTATGACATCACGGACAATACTCAAGACCATCGGCTCCTTTACCTTTTCGCGGACGATAGTCAGTCTGACCGTCGTCCCCTTCTTGCCTTTTATGTGGCTGATAGCTTCTTCTGTGCTCAAGCCGTTTGTCAAAAGTTCATCGATTTTTACGACTTTGTCTCCAGTCTTTATGCCAGCCCTGTATGCCGGAGTTCCTTTTATAGGAGAAACAACCGTCAAAACATTATCTTTTATAGCCACTTCCATTCCCACTCCTTCAAAATTTCCACTAATCTCCTCGTTAAAACTTTTTGACTCGGCTGGAGGAAAAAACATAGTGTAAGGGTCGCCTAGAGAATTAACCATGCCACTAATCGCACCGTAAAGACGCTTTTGGTCGGACACTTTTTCGGTTGTGGTACTGTTCGTTGGAATATATTTCTCATTTATTACCATCCAAGCTTTCCAAAAAGGAGCAAAATCAACCTCCGTCGTGCTTGTGGCGGACTTATTCAGTATATTGGCCAGTTGGTCGGCCTGTGCCTGGATGTGTTTTCCGCTGTAAAATCCGGAGGTAAAAATAAGGAGAGCGACTCCGACGGTCACCAACCCCACAGCCACATATCCACGATTTTTTAAAAAGTTAACCATGAAACTGAATTATCTCATGGCTATGGTAAATTTTCAAATTGAATACTACCTGCTATAATTAAATCATGATAAATACTTATAAACTCGGGAATGAAACCTGGATTGATATTGATCACGGAACACCGGAAGAGATACATAAAGTGATGGACTCGTATAACATCCATCCATTCGTAGCCAAAGAACTTTCGTCGATCACACCAAAACCTCGGGTAGAGTTCCACGACCACTATATATATTGTATTCTTCACTTCCCCACCTGGAAACACACACATTCGGAAAAAGAAGGTAAAAACCAAGAAGTGGACTTTATCATAGCCAAAGATACCTTGATTACCGCAAGATACGATACTATAGATACCCTGCACAAGCTGGGAAAGGACCTTGAAGTAAACGAGATATTGGATAAGGGAGATAGACCACACGAACCATCACACATTATATTCGTGAAAATGCTCCGCGGACTTTATGGTGGAATATTTGAAGAACTGGAATATATAGAAGACACCACCGAAAGTATTACCAGTAAAATATTCAAAAATAAAGAACGAGAGATGGTTGTGTCCATATCGGAAGTAACACGAACACTTTTAGACTTCAAGCGGGTAACCGACCTACACCATGAAATACTAACGGCCATACAAAAACGCGGGAAAGAAATGTTTGGGGATGACTTCGGTGGCGAGATGGAATCGATAATTTTGGATTACCTCAAAATAAATACCACCATAAAATCAAATCTGGAGGTGCTTCGAGAATTGCGAGAAACAGATGATTCACTCCTGACTGCCAAACAGAATGAAACTATTAAAAAACTGACATTGATTACGGCAATCCTGTTCGTCATAAGTATACTGGTTGCTTTTATCGCTTAGTATGAATCCCGTTAGATATCACTCGGTTAATATTTTCACCATATTAGGTAAAACCGCATTTGGTGCTATAGTTATTAATTATAAATTAACTACGGAAATGCTAGTGGACACTTCCTATATCTAACGGGATGAAAATCTTTTTACAAAACACACTAACGAGTAGAAAGGAGGAATTCCTGCCTATTAAAAAGGGGCAAGTTAGTATGTATAACTGCGGGCCGACAGTGTATGACTATGCACATGTGGGTAATCTCCGTAGTTATGTTTTTGCCGATATTTTACGAAGAATGTTTGAGTACAACAAATACAAGGTTAGGCAGGTTATAAACATAACCGACATAGGCCACCTGTCGAGCGACGCCGACGAGGGTGAAGACAAAATGACCAAGGCTCTGAAACGAATGAGGAAGCCATTAACCCTCGTCGCCATGCGAGAAGTTGCTGATTTTTACTTTAGAAAATTCCAAAAAGACCTGAAAAGTCTCAATATTAAATCCCCCGCCGAATTACCCTTTGCCAGCGATAATATAAAAGAGGATATTGATTTAATCACTCGTCTTTCAGAGAAAGATTTTACCTACAGAACATCTGACGGAATATACTTTGACACATCGAAGTTTGCAGACTACGGAAGACTTGGAAATATCAAGTCTATGGAAACTCCAGAATCACGAATCGGAACGAATACAGAAAAAAGAGACTACCGCGACTTTGCTGTTTGGAAATTCAACAACGAACTTGGCTACGATGCACCTTTCGGAAAAGGTTTTCCGGGTTGGCATATAGAATGTTCTGCCATGTCGGTCAAATACCTTGGACCGGAATTCGATGTCCACACTGGAGGAATAGACCACATCCCTGTTCACCACAACAACGAAATCGCTCAATCAGTCTGCGCCGGAGACCCATACGCGCATTACTGGATGCATAATGCCTTCTTAAATGTTGGAGAAGAAAGTGCGCGAATGGCAAAATCTGCAGGTGATTTCATCACGCTCAAAGTGGTCAAGAAAAAGAAGATTGAGCCTTTGGCCGTTCGATATTTGTTTTTGGGCGCGAGATATTCTTCTCCACTCCAGTTCAGTTGGGAATCCCTAGAAAGCGCCGATACTTCCCTATCAAAACTTCGAGCAAGATTTCAAGAACTTGGAGAACATGAACCGGACACGCTCGAAGACAAGAAGCTTGTAGTAAAAAATTATAAAAAGAAATTCAACGAGGCTATAAATGACGACTTGGATACAGCCACTCCTCTGGCTATGGTATGGGAAATCCTGAAAAGCGAGACTGTCGGAGACGGAGACAAAAGAAAATTGATTATGGGTTTTGACAGAGTGCTTGGCTTAAAAATCAGTAAAAAAGTAAAGTCTAAAAAAGTTGAAATTCCAGAAAACATACAAAATCTCATAAAAGAGAGGGATTTGGCTAGAAATAACAAAGATTTTGCAAAAAGTGACCAAATTAGAACTGAAATCGAGACCTTGGGCTTTGAGGTAAAAGATACTACTGAAGGTACGGAGGTCACTTCCAGACAGTAAAATCACTAGACACAGTTTTCCCACATGTTAACCCCATATCGGAAGTAGCGGGTTTTAACGCGTGCATGCTAAAATCAAATCATGCCACAAGTCATAGCTCAAACATTTCCAAATCGCCTACGAATACCTCCACAAAATCTGGAAGCAGAAATGGCACTTCTCGGTTCCATTATGTTGCGACCGGAAGCTCTGTTTGATATCACCGATCAGATAACTCCGGATTCTTTTTATTCAGAAAAACACAGAATAATTTACGAAACAATGATGGAGTTACACACTAAACGCTCCCCTATCGATTTACTCACTGTTTCGACCAGGCTAAAAGAAAAAGGTTGGCTCGATCAGATCGGCGGAAATACATACCTCACTGAGATAGTAAATGTCGTACCATCATCAGCAAACATAGAACACTACGCGGGAATTGTTCAGAAAAAATACATGATGAGAAGACTAATCGAAGCTTCCGATCACATTTCCCAAATCGGTTATGATGAAAACAAAGAACTGGAAGAAATGTTGGACCACGCCGAGAAAAAACTTTTTGATGTGACAAACTTCAACACTTCACATAAATTCGTCCCGTTGAAAGATGAACTGACTGAAGCTTGGGAAAGGCTGGATAAAATCCACACCGACGGACAAGGTATGCGTGGTATTCCAACAGGTTTCCCAGACCTTGATTTCAAACTTGCCGGCTTTCAGAAATCTGACCTTATTATCCTCGCTGCTCGACCAAGTATGGGAAAAACTGCTCTTGCTCTGGACATAGCCCGCATAGTTGCCGTAAATCACAATGTGCCAGTCGGTATTTTCTCTCTGGAAATGTCCTCTCAACAATTGGTGGACCGTATGCTTGCCGCCCAATCAAATGTGGACGCATGGAAAATGCGTACAGGAAAACTCTCTCGTCAGGACGATTTCGAATCAATCCGCGAAGGCTTGGATAGACTTTCCAAAGCGCCTATATACATAGACGACCAGCCTGGAAACAATATACTGAAAATGCGCTCGGTGGCCAGACGCTTGAAAAGCGAGAAGGGTTTGGGTCTTATTATTGTGGACTACTTGCAACTAATGGTTCCTACACAAACAAAAAGCGACAACATGGTTCAGCAAGTGACAGAAATTTCTCACTCGTTGAAAAACCTGGCTCGTGAACTGGATGTTCCGGTTATCGCCCTTTCACAACTCTCTCGTGCTATCGAACAGCGTGGTGGACGACCTCGCCTATCCGATCTTCGGGACTCCGGTTCAATAGAACAAGACGCGGACGTGGTTATGTTCATTCACCGCGAAGACAAGTACAAAGAAGAATCCGAGAAAACAAATATCGCCGAGATTTTGATTGAGAAACACAGAAACGGTGAAACTGGAAGAGTGGAATTATTTTTCAATGAGAAAAA
>DATDWZ010000024.1:0-20790 GCA_036517295.1 Minisyncoccota bacterium
AGAGATGTGAAGAGTTTAAACGAAGCTTTAGAAAAATACACTTGCTACTACAATCACGAAAGACTACACATGGGAATCTCACTTCGTTCGCCAATACAATTATTAACAAAACGCGTCCAAGCTATTGACTAGAATACGATTCTAAAAACCTCGTCTCAACAAATTCTTTTCAGAGCATCCGCAGGTCGCAAACATGGTCTTGTCAACGACCCTGAGCTTGTTGAAGGGCTCATTGACAAGTTGCGGCCGAGGACAGAAAAAACCTTTCGCCGGAAAGGTTTTTGTCTCTGAAAAGAATTTTGGGGAGTAAGAGGTTTTAAAAACTAAATTACTCGCTATCTTCCCCACCTACCACCTGTCCATTAAAATTTGCCATAGCTTCAACTATCGGCTCGATGCTACCGTTCAGTATTTTCTCTATATTGTGCCAGTTTTGTCGTATGCGATGGTCTGTTATACGGTCTTGGAGGATATTGTATGTGCGAATCTTCTCAGAGCGGTCGGCTGTACCTATCTGGTCTTTACGATCGGCCGAATATTTCTTGGCTTCTTCCGCATCTTTCAACATTTGAAGTTTTGCTGTCAAAATAGACATCGCTCTCTCACGGTTTTTCAGCTGACTTCTCTCGGCAGTTGAGCGGACATCGAGCCCAGTCGGAATATGAATAATTCTCACAGCGGTTTCAACTTTATTCACGTTCTGTCCACCGGCACCACCGGAGCGAGAAGTTTCTATTTCAATATCAGAAGGTTTTATTTCGATGGTTGTTTTTTTGCGCAACGGCAACACGGCCACAGTCGCGGTGGATGTATGCACCCGTCCCATTTTCTCCGTTGATGGAACGCGCTGAACACGATGAACGCCAGTTTCATAGCGTAGGTTTTTATAGACGTCTCTACCCCGTATTTCAAATGAAGCTTCTTTGTACCCACCCGCAGAACTTCGTGACTCGTCCACCACAGCAACCTTCCAGCCCTGGTTTTCTGCATATCTGGTGTACATATGGGCCAATTCTTCGGCAAAAAGTGAGGCTTCTTCCCCACCAGCTCCAGCACGAACTTCAAGTATCACTTCATTTGGAAACTCTTCCTCTTTCTCGTCCTCCTTCAAGATGTCCTCCATCTGCGACATAATCGCGTCCTTTTGCGCTCGTACTCCCTCAAGTTCCGAGTGCGCCAAATCTGCCAGAGATGGGTCATGTTTAATCATGTCCTCTGTCGCAGTCTCTTCATCCAGGAGTTTTTTATACAACTCAGCAAGATAAGAAGTTTTTTGATTTTTTGTGTATTTTTCTAAATCCATTGTAATAAGTTTAACATAACGAAAAAGTCTCGTTTCATCATTTTATTTTTAGGGACTTCGCAGGCGGGTAGCCGAGAGAGAGCAAAATTTCAGCAGAAATTTATGCGCGCCCTAAAAATGAAATGAGAAAAAGAGACTTCGTTACTTCTTTGCTTTAGACTTCGCTTGTTTTGCTTTGAACTTTTCTACTCGGCCGGCGGTATCAAGTGATTTCTCGTTTCCTGTATAGAAAGGATGTGATGCGCTTGATATTTCGAGTCGGTATACCGGATATTCTTTCTTGTCGGCCTTAGCTTTTGCCGTTTCTTTTGTGTCAACAGTAGACGCGATAATAAACTCGGCACCGTTGGAGTTGTCGATAAAGAGGACGGGTCTGTAGTTTTTCGGATGTATATCTTTTTTCATCCCGTTAGAGATAGGAAATCCCTCGAGAATACGAGGCATTTCCGTAGTTAATGGTTAATATAGTGAGTAATGTAAACTGAATCTTTATGATATCACAATAGAGACTAATCAACCGAGTAATCTCTAACGGGATTCATTGCCCGATTACTCTACCAAAATAGCCCTATTTTGTCTACCTTCTGGACACGCCGTACTCGTTGAGATAATCGATATCTGATTGTATATTGGCTTTCAGATTCATAACACTTCGTCCGTAGGAGCAAGTCGATCCGCCGGTACCGTAATATTTACATGCCGCGCGTAATTCCGAACTATACGTAGCGGCTCCTGCACCGAGATCGTCAAGATAAAAAGCCGAGGCCATGAAAGCGTCCTGCGGGTCCCAAGGATTTGCGAAGTGGCCAAGAGCCGACTTCAAACGGTCAGCGAAAAGTGCCCATGTCGAAGCGATGAACTGCGCCGGCCCCATCGCCCCTCCCCAACCCGCCACACCGGCAATAGGACAAGATACGACGGTCTGAGCGGGATCATAACCTAAAGCTTTTATTAGTTCCAAGAACGGTGGAACATCTCGTGTGGGTTTCATCACATTTGAAAATTGCTTGCCTGTATTCTTACCTATTCCCGCTCCTGTTTCCGTGTTGGTCAGATAACACTGTCCAACATTTGCGCCAAGATTACTTTCTTGTGTCAGAATAGCTAGAAGAAACGACGGCTGCACTCCGGTTTTAGCCGAAGCTGTTTGGGCATAAGTTAACGCTGTACCGAAAGGAATGGCCACAGCACCACCGGCCAGTTTGAAAAGTTTTGCGCGTATCCCGGCAGCTTTGGCCTGCTGGTCCGCGATAACTTGAGCATAGGTTTTTTCCTGGGTTTTGTTCACCTGTATCAAATATTCTTTTTGTTTCTCGTTGGCCTGAACCTGTTTCTGTATTGCCTGAGTTGCCGCTTTTGTGTCGGCTTCTTTATCTTTCTGCACATCAAGAGCAGCTTTTTCTTTCTCGGTCAAACTTTTCTTGGTCCGAATCTGTATGAACAAATCACCGAGAGACCTGTTCACCGACTGGAAAGTGTCCACATCGCTGAAAAAATCAGATATATCCTGACTGCCCAAAATAATTTCCGGCAAACTGTATTCGTCAATCTGATTCGTTTTGCGTAGGAGTTGGGCCATTGAGTCGTGTCCGTCGTCTATCTGTTGTTCCAGAGTTTTTATATGTGCATTCTTGGCTTTTATGTCTCGGTCAAGTTTTGCAATAGCAATCGTCTTCTGTTTTATGACCGCTTGAGCCTGTTTGATTTTGGCATTGAGTATTGCTGCCTCTTGTTGGAGAGATTTAGTGTTAGCTTTAGTACCATCCAGTATGGACTGCCATTTGGTTATATCCGCCTCTGTCTGGACCAGCTCCGTACGCCACTCCGCTTCCTGTTCCTCTTGGGTAAGAGCGAATACATTCTCCGGATACAGAAAAACAGCCCATCCGAAGGACAGAGACATGATAATAGCAAATAGAAATAACCGTTTTAGCATATGTTTAGTATACCAAAGTAGACGCCTAGAGCGTAGGAAACTTACTCAAAACCCCATGAAATAAAACAGGCTCAATAAAACGACCTAAATCATTCTAGATGCTAGGCGCTGGAGGATTTGAGAGCGAGTCGTACAATAGTACGGTGAGCGAGCAAATTCGAACAACAACAACGCAGATGGGATGATTTAGGTCGTTTTATTCTTTCACTTCTTCGATAGGAGTTTCCTCTTCAACCTTACCCTTCTTAACCACTTCAATAGTAGAAAGATCAACCGGCGCTTCCTCAACTTCTTCTTCTTTAGGTGCTGCGGCAGAAGCCACAACTTCTGTAGGACGTTCAACCAAGTCTACTCCCTCAGGCAACTCTATCTGGCTCGCCAAAATCTGACTGCTGAAATCGATGAGAGATGAGATATTTACCTCAATATGATGCGGAATATGCTGTGGATCAGCAGAAATTTTCAACTCGTGAAGAGTTTTAACCAGCGCGCCTCCAAGGTCTTTTACCGCAGGAGATGAGCCGACGAACTCCAAAGGAACGGAGACCTCAATTTTCTTTCCTTTTTCGAATACATAAAAGTCTGCGTGACGAGGAATGTCAGTTACGGGATCAAGGTCCACATCTTTTATCAAAGTATCGACGGATTCGGTTGGAGTTTTGATAGTAACCACGCCGGATTCGCCCGCCGAATGCCAGACCTTTATAAAATCTTTTCGAGCGAGGGTTATGGGGGTAGAAGCCGTTTTCTTACCGTAAAAAACAGCAGGGATTTTCCCCTCTTTTCGGAGTGTATCTAGGTTTGCTGAAGCGTCTCGCGCTTGTGCTTCTAAAGTAATCATTCGGCTAGTATATAGAAAGTGTTATAAAAAATCAACCGTATAGTGGCGGCGCAAAATTCCCTTTCTCATAATATCTCTCAAGGAGACATGGATAAATTTCTGCTGAAATTTTCCTTGAGCTCGCTCCGTCGAGCCTCGCTAGTCTCCTTTCGAGACATCATTCGACAGGATTTTGCTTAGTTCCCAACTACCCAGTTACTTTATTTGCTGGAGTCTTACCTTCTAGAAAATCTATTATATTTTGTGCAGCCAAGACGGCCATACCATCCCGGGCCGGTTTTGTGGCGGAAGCGATGTGTGGAGTGATAACGATATTTGGTAAATCGGCGAGACCTGGAGCAAGAGCGGGTTCGTTCTCGAATACATCGAGTCCTGCGCCGGCTATAACGCGATTTCGTAGAGTGGAAACTAGAGCAACTTCGTCGACAACTGGTCCGCGAGATGTATTTACCAGAAACGCAGTTGGTTTCATCATTTTGAGACGCACTTCGTTTATCAAGTGTTTTGTAGAATCCAAAAGAGGAACATGAACAGTGACGACATCAGAAACTTTCATCAGTTCCTCCGGACTTTCATAAAACTTTGCGCCCAAGTCCTTTTCAAACATATCATTTTTCTTAACATCGTAATAAATAACATTCATTTCAAATCCTTTTTTCAAAATCTGGCCAACTCTATAACCAATTCTACCGGCGCCGAGCACTCCAACCGTCTTACCTTTCAAATCAAGTCCGAGAAACCCAAGCGGTTCCCAGCCTTTGTAGTTGCCGGCGCGTAAATATTTATCCGCCTCAACTATTCGTAGAGCTGTAGAAACAATCAGAGCAACTGTGTGTTCGGCAACAGAGTCTGTCAGGGCTCCTGGTGTATTCGTGACCGTAATTCCCCTTTTTGTCGCTTCGGCAACATCTATGTTGTTGTAACCAACGGCATAGTTGGCAAATATTTTGGAAGTAGGCACGACATCATACACTTCACTATTTATCTGGTTCGTCAGAAGACACAAAACCGCATCGTATGGTTTGGCTTTTACGGCTGTAAGAAACTCGTCTTTGCTTAATATCCCATCTTTCTGACTCACATCAACTTCATACCCTTTATCCTTCAGCATTTTTATTCCGATTTCCGGAATTCTCTGTGTTATGTATACCCGCACATCAAATTTATTATTTTCAGTCATATAGTTTTTACAATTCAATTAAATGGTAGATTTTCTGTTTTAATTTCAAGATTAGTAAAGTTGGTGTGTGGGTATATTTTCATATACTCAGTATAACAGAACCACCATTACTTGCTAAGTATTAACTCCGAGAAACATCTGCAAACCCCGAGCTGGGCGTTGTCAACGACCCTGAGCGTAACGAAAAGCTCTTGACAACGAGGGGTTGAGGACAGAGCGAGGCTTCCGCAGGAGAAGCTAAGTATTTTTGAGGAGTTAATATTTAGCAAACTTTACAAATTATTGAATAATTTTAACTTCGATTCTACCAATTTTTCCATCTCCTCTACTGCCAACATCATAAATTTATAAGGGGCGACTTCTTCGTTTTCTCTGATATGTTCGAGACCCTCCTTGTATGCTACACGAAGTTCTGTGTTGATATGTATAATAGAAACTCCATTTTTTATCGCTTCCTCAAAATCCTCCTTCGAATTGCCCGAACCTCCATGCAAAACAACAGGTATCCCAATCGTATCAGAAATTTCTTTGATTCTCACTTGATTCAGTTTTGGATCCCTCCCCCCGCGTAACATACCGTGAAAGTTCCCGACAGCCGGAGCAAGTATGTCTATGCCTGTCGCGTCAACAAACTCTTTTGCTTTGATTGGATCAGTCAAAGATTTTTCATCAAGCAATACTCCCTCTGGAATAGCATCCAAAACTTTTGATGAGGTACCAATGAAACCCAATTCCCCTTCGATTAAAACATCCCGTCCACAGTTCCGGGCATACTTGACACATTGCTTTGTGATTTTTACATTTTCTTCGAAAGAAAGTTTGGCTCCGTCGAAAATAACTGAATCAAAACCAGCATCAATAGCCTCTTTTACCTTCTCAAACGAGTAGGTGTGGTCAGCGTTGATGAAAACCGGATAATCAAACTCTTCCCGAAGACTTTTTACCAGTGCAGCGACTTGTTTTACTCCTATAAAATCCCTTTCGCCTTCCGAAACACCGATTATGACCGGAACGTTTAACCCCTGTGCCGCCCGAAAGACAGCCTGGAGACCTTCCGTATCGGAAATATTAAAATGCCCTATAGCCACTTTCTTTTCTTGCGCTTCTTTCACGCATTCCCTTAATGTCTTCATAAAGATAATTGTAACACAAAAATAAATCTGATTAATCCTACCCAAACCTATTACTAATATACGATATATCGTATATTAGTATATATTAGTAATTAAATATCTTTTTATTATGTTTCTGCTCTAGTACATTCATCCACATCTTTCTTCTATTACCCACCTGATTGGAGACGCTTTCAGAAATTAAATCCCCTAAAGTCTCCCATATCGTCCTACTATTTTTCTTTATAAGATTGTGTAAGTAAAAATAACCTCCAGATTCATATCGCAAGGAAATCCTGTCTACCGTCGACAGACTAACAAATAATATGTCGGAAATATACGGCTTCGATATCCCCTCACTAAGCATACACAAAATAGCTAGTCGTTTAGTAAGCATAATTTTCTCGGTGTCAGTCAAAAATTCTGCTAACAAATTCTCGTCTGTCCTAGAAGTTCCTGCGGTATCAAACACTTTGACAAGTTGCGAGTATAATTTATGGAAATACTTATCGTCTAATTTTTTGTTTGATATATGTGGCATCTCTATATAATATACGATATATCGTATATTAACAATTATATTGTTAATATGATTCACTAATTCATGTGCTATAATTATTTTATATGAAAATTATAGATGTACTGGCTATCGGAGATCTCGTCATAGACGCTTTTATAAAAATAGAAGACGCAGAGGTTAATTGCGATATAAATAAAGAAAACTGTAAGCTTTCCTTGCGTTTCGGAGACAAAGTTCCATATGAATCTGTAGAGGTCTGTAATGCTGTGGGTAACAGCGCCAACGCCGCAGTTTCGGCATCAAGACTGGGTCTCTCTTCATCCCTCCTTTCATATATAGGCAACGACAAACACGGACAAGATTGCCTAATAGAATTACAAAAAAACGGTGTGGACACGACTCTGGTAAGAACCGAGATCTGCAAAAAGACAAATTATCACTATGTACTTTGGTACGATGTCGATCGAACAATCCTGGTAAAACATGAAAAGTTTTCTTACAATCTCGGTAATATTCCCGCACCAAAATGGGTTTATTTGAGTTCACTTTCAGAGGACTCTCTTCCGTTTCATATGCAGATTGCAGATTTCTTGGAAAAAAATCTAGACATAAAGCTAGCCTTTCAGCCTGGAACATTCCAGATGAAAATGGGTGTAGATGTCATGATGAGAATATATAAAAGAACCGATGTGTTTGTTTGTAATGTCGAGGAAGCCCAACTGATACTTAAAGAAAAATCTCGCGAACTTCCAGTACTTCTCAGGGGCATTAACGATCTAGGGCCAAAAATCGTGATTATTACCGACGGTTTCAGTGGTGCTTATGCTTTCAATTCGGAAAATGGAGAAAAGTGGTTCATGCCCGTATACCCACACACACCCTTTGAGCGTACAGGAGCAGGTGATGCATATGCATCGACCATCATCTCATGTCTAGCGATGGAAAAAACATTGGATGAGGCTCTAAGGTGGGCACCAATAAACTCAATGTCCGTTGTGCAACAAGTCGGCGCCCAAAAAGGATTGTTGTCTCAAGAAAAGATAGAAGAATTCCTAGCAAAAGCACCAGAAAATTATAAATTGAAAAAGTTAAACTAATTTTTCCTGCCAATAACCTTTTTTGCGGCAGCGAGAATATGCGACTCCCCCATTCCGTAGTGTTCCAGAAGCTCGTCAGGAGTTCCTGATTGGCCAAATAAATCTCTGACTCCGATAAATTCTTGTGGTACTGGAAAATTTTGAGACAATGTTTCGGAAACAGCGCTTCCCAATCCTCCAGCAATCTGATGTTCCTCTACTGTTACGATAGCCCCGCATGTCTTTGCTATCATCAAGACAGCACCAACATCTAGGGGCTTAATAGTTGAAATATTCAAAACTTTTGCCGAAATGCCCTCTTTTTTAAGTTGCTCGGCCACTTTCAGAGCACGATATAAAAGCGCACCGGTAGCAATAATCCCAACATCCGCTTTTCCATTTAGGTCACCGTAACATAATTGTGCTTTTCCAATCTCAAATGGACTGTCATCTGTGGTAACAACCGGAGTTTTTTCACGGGCGAGACGGATGTAGACTGGTTTGCCAAGCGAGACGGACGCTAGGGTCGCCTTCTGTGCTTCTATATAGTCACAAGGAGATATAACTACCATGTTCGGTATGACCCGAGTGATAGCAATATCTTCTATGGCTTGATGCGTACCGCCATCTGGACCCACCGACACTCCAGCATGAGAACCGGCAATTATAACCGGCCTATCGTTGTAACAAATAGTGGTGCGAATCTGTTCCCAGTTTCTCCCCGGCGAAAACATGGCGTAACTCGTTATGAAAGGAATCTTGCCCATGGCCGACATACCGGAAGCAACGGAGGCCAGGTTCTGTTCGGCCACACCCATCTCGACAAAGCGCTCAGGAAATTTGTCTTTGAAAAGATGCATCTGGGTAGATTCGGTCAGGTCCGCACAAAGCCCTACAACATTAGGATTCTTCTCCCCAGCCTCGAGTAACCCCTGACCAAAGCCTTTACGAATAGGCACCTGTTCGATATCTTTATCCCATAATTTCGGATTCAACTTTTGTGATTGGTTTAACATATTATTCGTGTTCGCCGATTATCTGACCACCAAGACTACGCAGTTCTCGCAAAGCAATTTCGGCTTGTTTATCTTCCGGCGGTTCACCGGCAATTTCCGTACCGGGAGGATTTCCGTGCCATTTATGGTCGCGTTCCATGAAAGAAACGCCTTTGCCTGGGATAGTGCGGGCAATAATAACGCTCGGTCTGTCAAAAACGGCTTGAGCTTTTCCAATACCGGCAACTATATCTGAGAAGTTGTGCCCATCTATTTCCTCCACATGCCAATTAAAACTTTCGAATTTATGAGTCAAGGAGTCGAGTGGCATAATATCTTCCGTGTATCCGTCTATTTGAATATTGTTTCTATCTACAATAGTAATAAGATTTCCCAACTTCTCCTTACCAGCCAACATGATGGCCTCCCAGTTCTGCCCTTCGTCCAGTTCCCCATCACCCGTAAAGCAATAAAAAAAACGGTCGGTGGATTTACCCCTATTCATCCGGTCGGCTATGGCCATACCAACAGCCTGTGACAATCCTGCACCAAGAGGTCCCGAGCTGGTTTCTAACATTGGCAGATATTCTCTGTGTGGATGGCCCTGTAAACGAGTCTTAAATTTTCGTAGAGTCAAAAGTTCAGCGACGGGAAAATAGCCCGAGTGGGCCATAGTCGAATACAAAACTGGACAAATATGACCATTCGATAGCACAACCCTGTCGCGTTCCGGCCAATCCGGTTTCTTCGGATCATGTTTTAAAATATGAAAATACATAGCCGTGAAAACATCGGCCATACCTAAAGGACCGGCCGAGTGACCGGAGCCGGCAGAAACCAGCATCTCTATGATAGAAACTCGTATATCTCGAGCTTTTTCTTCAAAGAACTTTATTTTTTCGTCGGTTAGGTTATTTACCATGAGATTCTAAATTATGAAACGCTTCCTCCGGATCGGCAGACCCCAGTATTGCTCCGCCGGCGACAATTTTATCCGCACCGGCAGAAATCAAAATATTTTCCGTGTCTAGGTTGGCGCCTATATCAATAGCAATTATACGCTCCGGATACCGGCCCTGCAACGCTTTTATTTGAGAAATGGCCTTCTGGTCAAGAGATACCCCGTGTTTACCCAACAAATCCGAACCCATAACCTGAATAAAATCGACCTCTGAAACAAAAGACTCTATAAGGGAGATGTCTGTGGATGGTTTTATGGCAACACCCACGGCAACCAGATTTTCTCGACAAATATCTATTACCTTTTGAAAATTATCCGTAGCTTCTATGTGTGCCACTACCCCGGAAACACCTGTGTGTACCCAGTCCAAAACAACATCCTCCGGGTTTTTTACCATCAGATGAACTTCAATATCGATATTTTCCCATCTCGGCCAGCCTATTTCCTGATTCTTTAATTTTTCAAAAAAATCCGCATCTCTACCGTTGTATGGCCAAGTTTTTGTCGGGACAAAAACACCATCGGTTATGTCCACTTGCACTAGGTGTGCAAAACCGGAGACTTTCCCAATCTCTTCCTCCAATTGCTCCTTTGTATACGGAATTATGGCCGGTAAAACTTGAGTCATGATTGTTTATTTGGATAGTTTTCTATTTTCTTGATTCTTCTTATGTGTCTCTCGTCGCCGGAAAACTTGGTGTGAAGCCAAAGTTCCACAGCTTGTCTGGCTTCTTGAGTGGTGATAAAATGTGCGCCGAGAGACAGTACATTTGCATCGTTATGTTCCCGCGATAGAGTTAAAATGTGCTTCGACCCGCCATAGAATACCGCGCATCTAACACCGGGAAAACGATTGGCAACAACCGCTTCACCCTGACCGGAAAAACCAATAACAATACCGCGACCGGCAGAATCCTTTGAGACATCCTCAGCAACTTTGGAAACATAGTCCGGATAGTCGTCGTCGTGAACATATTCCAATGGCCCGCAATCGTATACGGGTATTTTTTTCTCTGATAGAAAATCTATCAGATTTTTTTTCATTTCAAATCCGGCGTGATCTGAACCTATGTATATTTTCATCCCGTTAGAGATCCCGATTCATTTCTTCTTTCGTCGAAATGTTACGGGACCAGAAGTTACTAATAATATATTCCATGACCATATCTCGTCCCGTAGCAAGTCCGGTTAGGATTTGCGGTTCGGGATAGGAAATCCCTCTACCGAGGTATTTCCGTACCAGATTATCTGTTTGTAAAAATATTTCGACCATAATCGCTGTGGCTATATCGTAAGTAAATTAACTGAATGATCTCTAACGGGATTCATTCTACTGTGTCAAACAGTAGTTATAAACCGCCCCTCCGGTACAAGCACTATAGTCATAGTTTCCGTTTGCCGAACTCGATTGTTCCATATTGGCACATATTACATAATGCCCAGCCCGGTTATCTGTATTGTAGAACAAGTAATCACCAACATCGTTATGTTTTGTCGGATCAAGTTGTATCGTGCTCATATACGGCTGGAGGTCGGCTTGGAAGGCATCTCCATACCCGCTTGTCGGATTGGAAATATATGTACACCATCCGGTCTGGTTCTCCGGAAGATAGCCGTTATCACTGAAATAAGAGTTAATCGCCTTCACCATCTGATCCAGATTCTCTTTTCTTCGTGTGTCACGACCACGAACCGTTCCTTCATAGACAAACCCGACGACAACACTAGCAATTATGGCAATAATAGCGATAACCACCAGTAATTCTATGAGCGTAAAGCCTGATTTTAAATTTTTAATTTTTAATTTTGTAATTTTTAAATTAGACATAATAATTATAAATTGATTAAAAATTCTAAATTAATTCAAAAAGCTGGCGGTTTTGACGACATGTTCTATTAAAGAATGTGTATACCCCGCCTCGTTATCATACCAGGCCATAACCTTTACCAGATTGCCGTCAACCACCCGAGTAAGACCGAGATCGGCGATCGATGCGAACCTACTTCCTATAATATCCGAAGATACGATTGGATCTTCCGTGACTGAAAAAATCTTTGCCCAGTGAGGATCGGCTGCGGCCTTTTTCAAAATATCGTTCACCTCTTCAACGGATGTGTTCCGTTTTGAAATAAGTGTAATGTCGGCGATGGAACCTGCAACAATAGGTACGCGCATGGCTAAACCGTCGAACTTTCCGGCCAACTCCGTAATAGCTTTGGTAACCGCTTCGGCCGAGCCGGTTTTTGTCGGGACGATGTTCTGTGCAGCTGCGCGACCTTCTTTGAAATCTTTTTTATTCGGCAAATCAACCACGCTCTGACTTGCCGTGTAACCATGTACCGTATCGAGTATTGCTTTTTCTATACCGATTGTCTTGCGGAGAATCTCCAAAACAGGACTTCCAGCGTTCGTAGTGCAAGATGCGTTTGATGTAACCGTTTTTTCTTTCAGAGAATCGCAGTTGATACCCATGAGAATAGTTCCCTCATCATCCGCCGATGCATCACCGTGAGCCGGAGCGGTAATGACAACCTTTTTGGCTCCGGCGGTTATATGCGCTCTGGCGGAGGAAAAAGAAGTGAAGAAGCCAGTTGATTCAACCACAACATCTATATCCAAATCTTTCCACGGTAGAAGGCTCGGATCTTTTTCCGAGAGAAAGATTATCTCTTTTCCATCGACCTCGATTTTCTTTTCATCGTGAGTGACCGTCACGGAAGAAAATTTGTGACCATAAACTGTGTCGTATTTCAAAAGATATGCGATGTTATACACATTACCCAAATCATTCATAGCAACGATCTCTATATCTTCTCTTGCCGACGCGATTCTAAAAAATGACCTACCTATACGGCCAGCACCGTTTATTGCTACTCTTACTTTTTTCATCCCGTTAGAGATACCAGTAGCTTCTCACCACGGTATATATTAGTTAATGATAATAAAGACCTTTTCATAATATGTTCTATACCCGTAAATCTCTAACGGGATCCATGAATAAATTATACCAAATATATAAACAATAGAATACTACCCCAAACCGCTAAATCTGGAAGTTTTATTCAACAAACGGAGGTATGGTATCGTCTTTTTTCTTGGCACTGTCGCTGGCGTGGCCGTCCACTTCGTAACTTGTATTCTGCGACTCGAAGAAGTTAACTAACTCGAAAACATCTGTGGCTGTAGACATCCATTTGGCCGGATTTGTAACATTGTAGTATTTCGGCATTCCGAGCTCGGCAAGTCTCCTGTCCGCAACGTATTGCACATACTGATTTACATAATCGGCGTTAAGACCAAGAATACCGTTCGGAAACATGTCTTTATTGTAGTTTACTTCCAAATCCACTCCTTCGATAATTATATTTCTGATCTCTGCGGCGAACTCTTCCGTCAAAAGTTCGGTATTTTCTTCCAAAATATTGTGAATCAGGTTAATCCCAAACTTCAAGTGCAAACTCTCATCTCTCAAAACCCAGTTAATCATCGAGCCAAAATTTCGCAATTGGTTTCTCTGTCGGAAAGATAGCGCCACCATAAACCCCGAATAAAACCAGATGCCCTCCATGACGATATTGTATGCGACGAGATTGCGGATAAAATCTTTTTTTCCATCAACTGTTTCAATATCAAGATGCTCATCAGTCATGCGCTTCAAGTATTTATTCACATATGCTTCCTTGGCTATCATAGACGGAACCTCGAGATGTGTATTAAAAACAGTCTCGTTGTCAAACGGAAAGGTCTCTAAAACATATTCAAACGCCACACAATGGTTGGCTTCTTCCCACATTTGTTTTGCCAAATACAAGTGACACTCCGGGCTTTTGAGATACGGATATACGCCAAGAGCAAGTATGCGGTTGACTATAAGTTCTGCCGGATTAAAAAATGCCATGAGAAATTTAATTGCGTGCCTTTCGTCCTCGGTCATCTTTTGGAAATCTTCGAGGTCTTCCTTCAAAGCAATCTCGTGAGGAAACCATGTGTTTCGTACGGCTTGATTATAGAGGTCATAAGCCCACTTGTAGTTGAGTGGGTGCAAGTTCATATCGGTTGGTGATGGTTTTCCTATTAGAGTCACGTGATTTTGAGTTAATTTCTAATTTTCAATTTCTAAACAAATTCTTAGAACTTCCAAATTTGAGACAAGGTCGCGTATAAAATACAGATCCGGATTGGAGTCTGCCTCCCTGTGCAGGTGACGAGCCGGGTTTGTATTTTAGACGATGAGATTGGCCAAATTTGAAAGTTCTATTATTGGCACGAAATGCAAACATTGCCTTCATCCTCCGCCGGATCCTCCAAAGGAGATGCGGTTTGTGAGAGTGAGCTTAAAGAAGTATACTCGTTTCTGGAAGATTTAGCGACTATAACTTCTTCTTTCTTCACAACTTCCTCACGAATTATAGACTGTGCCGAAGAAACCAAGTCATCCTGAACCAGCTCTTTATTTGTGAAAACCGGAGTCGGAGCTTTTTCAGGAACTATAGGGGCAACAAAGTAGGTTGGTTTTGGTTCAATATCCAGAGATTTCTGAAGAGGTGCCGAAAAGGCCGGAGATGACGCAAAATTCAAAGCACCGAATCCGACTTTGCCCATTTTTACGGCCTTGTTCACATTTGTAGTACTTTGCTCTGCAGTGTGTCGAGGTTTCATATGTAGATAGTATGTGGATTTTACTCCCTTCTCCCATGCTGTGTTGTAAATCTTCATAGTTTCGTCGATATCACGAGTTTCCAAATACATGTTTCGCGACAAAGCCTGATCAACCCACTTCTGAGCACGAGCTGCAACCTCTATATATGCGTATGGAGAAGTAGTGAAAGAAGTTTTATACACATCTTTTATATGCTGAGGAATAGACTGGATACCGCTTATATCCCCCTGGTTCTCGATAATCGCCTCCTTTACTTCTTCCCACAATCCCATATTTTTCAAATCTTTTACTAAGTTGTGGTTTATATCCAAATACTTTCCGGAAATTTTATTTCTTGAGAAAACCTGTGCAAACCGTGCGTCGATTCCTGGAGTAGTGGCGGCGAGTAAACCAATGTTGGCGTTCGGAGCCACAGCCATAAGAGTCGCGTTTCGCATACCGTTCGCAACCTTTGCCCGAAGAATATCCCAGTTGAGACCTTTGTGTTTTGAAACTTTTGAAACAGTAAGCTCGCGCCCACGATCATCCTCTAGAATTTTCAATGTATCTATCGGAACTTTTCCTTTTGACCACTCGCTACCTTTGTAGTTCGTGTAACTTCCACGCTCTTGTGCAAGGTTGGCACTCTCGTCAATAGCCATATATGAAATAAATTCAAATATTCTGTCGGCAAAATCCCAAGCATGCGGTGAGTCGTAGGACATACCGAGTTGCTCTATGGTGTCCGAGAATCCCATCACTCCTAAACCAACGGCGCGATTCTCACGGTCAGACTTTACCGCCTCCGGAATAGGTAATACGTTTATATCAATGAGATTATCGAGTTGTCGTATTGCAAGTCGTACTGATTCCTCCAGTCGCGACCAATTAACTTCTTTGTTTCTTATGTGGGCGGAAAGATTTAGCGAAGCCAAGTTACAAACTGCAACATTGTCTTTGTCTTGAGGAAGACAAATCTCCGTACAAAGGTTAGACATATGTATGGTGCCAGTGTTGTTGTTCAAAGCACGAAGGTTGATGGTATCTTTCCATGTAAGCCACGGATGGCTTGTTGTCTGTAATGCCACCAAAATCTGTCGAAATTGTTCTTTTGCTGGCACTTTTTTGAACACTCGCATTTTACCGGTATTGGCCATCTCGATATATTCTGCATATCGTTTAGAGAAAGCTTGACCATATAACTCATTTAAATCAGAAACTTCAACCGGATCAAACATATACCACTCCTCCCCCATATTTACTCGCTTCATAAACTCATCGGAAAGCCATACGGCCGTATTGGCTGTTCGCATTCGCATATAGTCGTCACCAGCGTTGTGTTTCCAGTCCAAAAACTCCGGAAAATCAATATGCCAGTTCTCCATGTAGAAACAGAGGGCGCCTTTTTTCTTACCACCCCGCTGTATCGCACGAATAGCCGTATCTATTATCTTAGCAAACGGTGTCGGTCCGGTGGATGTACCTCCGCTAGAAGATTTAAGTGGCGAACCCGAGGCACGAAGTTTTGTGATCGACGCACCGATACCTCCAGAACCCTTTGAGAGCAGCATAACGTCTGAAACGGTCTTGGCAATGTGATTCATGTCATCATGAATTTCCAAAAGATAGCAATTTGATAGAGCTGGGCTTGTTTTCCCCGCTGCAAGATTTGTCGAGCCTCCGGCGATGTACTCATGTCGGGACATTTTCGCATAAAACTTTTGAGCCATCTCTGTCGGATTTTTCTCGTTATACGAAAGTCCCATTGCGATACGCATAAAAAAGTACTGTGGAGTTTCGATAGGATTCTGACTCGGATCTTTTAGTAAATATCTGTTAATCAATCCATCGAGCCCGGCGTACTGAAAAAGTTCATCGCGTTCGGTTGAAAGAGTTTCGGCTAAAATTTTGAGATCAAAAGCTTCTTTCATCTTCGGATGCAACTTTTTGTCAACAACGTTGTTCTCGATAAAAGAAATAAAACCTGCCTGATGCTTTTTTGTAAAAGTTTCAAAATCGTCACCGCTCCGGAAATCTTTTACAACTTGTCGATAAACAGTTTTGAGAAGAAGTCTCATCGCTACAATGTCATACTCAATGTCTTCTTTGATATTTTGCACCGCCGCGTTGATAGTAGCCTGGTCGAGCTCCTGTTCGGTAATACCATCGTACAAAGTCAGATGAGTTTCGGTGGCGATTTGGGTAACTTTGGATACGGGATCAAAAAGTCCGGCACAGGCACGCTCGATGGAACGATTTATTTTGTCCGCATTGAACGGCTCTTTCTTTCCATCGTGCCGAGTTACTGTGATACTCATGATAAAATAATTTTAGATTTTAACTATACGCCTGTTCGGGTATTTTTTTAAATATTAACAAATTTCTTACAATTTTCTAAGATTTCTAGAGGTTATCTTGAAAAATCCAGAGAAAATAACAGTAAAACTATCAATATTCTTTAATTTATAACCTTATTATACCTTATATAAAAACTAAAAAAAGTGGATAGCAAGACAAATTCATATCAAAAGACAAAAAAACCTTATGTAAAGTGGTCAACTGGAAAACGGCTACACCGCATGACATTTTGGAACTATTTTCGGAGAAATTTCACCTCATCTCCTACTTTAATATTGAGAAGGTCTGATTGACCTGCCGAAATCTCCAAAACGAATAGACTTTTTTCTGTTGGACGAAGAACTTTTGGATAAGTTTCGGGTGAAATATTTTTTTCTATATGAACTATCTTCAAACTTTCATCCATCCATACTATATCGATCGGAAAATTCATGTCTTTCATCCAAAAACCATAGTTATCCGGTCTGTCAAAAATAAAAAGCATCCCCTCTTCCTCCGAAAGCGGTACGTGTCCCGACAAGCCTCGTGTTCGCAAGGTGTCCGTGTCAGCAACTTCGACTAAAAAAGCTTTTTCGCCCAAAATCACCTCACCCTGCGAAGAAACCTGTATCGGGGTAGTGATTTGGTTTAAAAAATAAACTAAAACTCCGACAAAAATCGCGCAGATGGAGAGGGTTATAATTATTTTGTTGGATTTCATCATAAAGTTGTGATTGGCCTGGATTGGAGTATATAGAACTTATTATCATAAAGCGCCCACTCTATATCTTGCGGTGACTTGTAATGATTTTCTATTTTTAAAATCAGTTCCGACAACTCAAGAACCTGATTCTCGCTCAGTACCTGAGATGATGCTTTGGGTTCGGTAATTTCTCTCCACTCATTGCCGTCATGTTGTGACTGATACAAACCACGAGCCTGAACCGCGACATTTATGTCAATAATTTTTCTCGGTTCTTTTTCTACTACATACGAGTCTGGGGTAATTGAACCGGATACGACCGCCTCACCAAGACCAAAACCAGCCTCTATAATAAGTTGATTTCTATCTTGTGTTACCGGATGAACAGAGAAGGCAATACCGGAAATTTCAGATTGGATCATTTTTTGAACCACCACCGCCACAGATATTTTTGTATTGTATAATCCCTTTTCAAAACGATAAAATACGGCTCGTGGAGTGAAGAGAGAAGCCCAGCATTTTTTTACATTCTCCAATACATTATGTTCGGTTGTATTAAGAAAACTGTCGAGCTGGCCCGCCCATGCATTTTCCGACCCGTCCTCGGCCGTCGCAGATGAACGGACGGCAACATATTTGGCATTTAGGTTTTTGAATTGTTTTTGTATCTCCGAAGCAATACTCTCTGGTATTGTCGCATTTTTAATCAAACCCTGAATCTTTTCCGAGGCATTTTCAACCAGATGTACCTCTTTATGGTCGACTTTATCTAAAATAGCCTCGATTTCTTGAACTAAATCGGCATCCTTTATAAATTGATCGAAGGTGCCGGAAAGAATAACGAAGCCCGGCGGCACCGGAATACCTGCTTGAACCATCTCACCAAGCGACGCGCCCTTACCCCCGGCAATATCCGTATCATTTCTACCTATTTTATTAAAATCTCGTACTAATTCCATCTTATTTAATTATCTTTACTATACCATTCTCGGCATCTACCTCGACCATATCTCCGTCCTTCAGAACTTGTGTAGCAATCTTTGTGCCAATTATACAAGGCTTCTTCATTTCTCGAGCGATAATCGCAGCATGACAAGTAATCCCGCCTTCGTCGGTAATAAACGCTATAGCCTTTTTCATCACAGGCAGAAAGTCCGGCACGGTCATGGAACTAACAAGAACCTCGCCTTCATTAAACTTAAACATATCTTTAAACTCCAGAACGATACGAACTTTACCGGTTACTTTTCCCTTGTATGCGATACTTCCAGAAAACTCATCGACATTATTTACAGACGAATCTTCTTCAAGCCTGAGATTATTTATTTTTAAAAAATCGGAAAACTTGACGCCGGTAGTCAGCGTATCGTTTGTATAAATATGACTTTTTTTTCGTCGCCCGATTTCATCCAGCGCCGGATACCTTTTGCTCACAATTTCTTCTATAGTCAGAAAACTTCTCGATTCTTCTGGAATCAAAGTGTCGATAGAATCCCATAAACCATTACCAACCTCGTATATCAAACGATCGGTTTCGGTACGAGCTTTTAGTGCAATATCTTTAATTTTTTGAGTTTCCGGATCTTTATGTTCGATTCCGCCTAATAACATAACCGAGTTAAGTGCCGGCCATATTTTTATGGCAGTATCGAAAAGAGTCGCGGAATCTTTTTTTTCAATAGCGACAAGGGCATCTTGGTGTAATTTTTTATATTGCTCAATGGTCTTTTCCAGCTCACCCGGATTTTTGACATAATATCCCAATAATCCGTCCGACATTAGTTTGAGTTCTGACTTTTCAAAATAAACGGAGGTCGCTCTACCTTCCTCATAGTAAAAAAGTGGAATACAATGGACTCCGGTAAGTTGCGCTATTTCTGAATACACGCCTCTATACCAGTACTGAACCGCATACATTGGCAGTGAACGATTATAGATTTTAGTATATGTTTTCATTTATTCGGCATCGTCATTGGATACGACCTTACGCTCAATATACGTACGAGAAAGTTCATCGACCTTACCCAAATCCAAATTAAAAGTTTTACCTCTGAAATACAACTCAACTGTTTCATCGCCATCCTCATTCGTTCTTATCCTAAACTCCATCGATTCGGCCGGCTTTAACGGTCCACCGATCTCCGCGAGTGTTTCCAGACCAACCTTCTGCTTATCCCTATCCTCCTGAATCAAAACTTCTTTCAGCAGAGCCTCCGGCAAACCCTGGTGAGTGACGTTGACTAAATCTATATTGGAACCGGATTTCAACCTCTTTGCCATTTTAAAATAATTACTTAAAACATAAGCCATCATCTCCGCAATTTCTTGGGGAGAAGAGGTCTCCGGATCCGGTCTTTGTTTGCCGAAATTCAAATAAAACTGGGTTGAGGTGTCCGGACTTCTTTTCTCTATTTCCACCAGTTTATCCAAAAATTCCTCTGATATATTTGGTATCTCCAAGGAAAGCTTCGTTCTTGTTTCTAATTTTTTGTCGTGGGTAACAGTTTCCCCGATTCCTTCTGCGGTCTCTCTGGCTCTCCTAATCGGACTCGAATAAACTTTGATGACATCGGCACTGTCGATTGACTGCCCCGCAATTTCTACCTGCCTTTTTCCTGTTTCCGTCAACCCTCCACCCTCATCAGCCTCACCGTGGCGCATAAAAATAGCGTGCAATTCTACATTTCTACCAAATTGTCCCTCAGCCGATTCTATCGGATTTAACTCATTAGATTCATTACCCATATTTCGTATTTTATCACAGACAACAAAAAACCGCCTTTCGGCGGTTTTTTGTTCATTATGAATGAATCCTAAGGTTTTCAAATTTGAGGCAAGGTCGCGTATAAAATTTGAGACTAAATCCGAGGTGTACATATAGTACATTGAGGATTTTGTTTTAAATTTTAGACGATGAGATTGTCCAAATTTGAAAGCCGACTACCAAGTTCGTCCACCTCGGTCATTGCCTCGGTCGAATCCCCCAGTTCTAGGTGCTCTAGGTTCCATTGGACGAGCTTCGTTTACCGTAAGCTTTCGTCCATCAAGTTCCTGACCATTCCACTTTGCGATTGCTTTTTCAGCATCAGCATCGTTAGTCATTTCGACGAAACCGAATCCTTTTGATCGGCCTGTCATCTTGTCCATAATAATAGTTGCAGATGTAACCTCTCCACACTGTGCGAA
>DATDWZ010000025.1:0-4819 GCA_036517295.1 Minisyncoccota bacterium
AGGATTTGCCAAAACTTCGGCTGATTTGTTTTTGAATTCGGATGTCGCAAATGGAAAAGGAGGGGTTTGGGGAGGAATTTTCCATTTGCTCCGCTATTTTCTTTTGGCGAAATTTGGGCGGGGTTTTCGGCGGGCAGAAACAAAATACCCCCTTTTGCTTTGATTGACTTTGAATTTTGTGCTAACATTATATTGTGGTTACCGATTATGCTTGTTTATAAAGTATACCACATTATAATGTGCCAATCAAAATATGCCAAACCCTAAAAGTGGAAAACTTGCTAAAATAATAAAACAACTTCGCGAGCAAAAAGAATGGTCGCAAGAAAAACTGGCTCGAATGGCGGATGTTTCAAATAATACAATTACAAATATAGAAGTAGGAAGCCAGTTAAATCCAACCATCGAAACGCTGAAGAAAATAGCCAAAGCGTTGGAGGTGGATGTAAAAGATTTAATGGATTAACTTTTCAAATATATGCGAGAAAGCTTTTCAAAACCAGAACAATTTTCAAAAGAAGAAACGAGGCAACAAATTGAAGAAGGAATTGCCGAGTATTTAGTTTCTAAAAATCCTGAAAAAGAGATTGAATCGGAAACAGCCCAAACATTTGAGACGACAGTGGCAGAAGAGCCGCTAAAAAGATCGGACTTTGAATCGGGTCTTGAAAATTTTGTTGATGGTAATTTTAATGAGTTTGCACCATTACTTATCTCTCGACAAAATCGAGCAGAATTGATTAAACAACTTAAATTAACTAACGAGCAGATAGGACTGCTTGGTGCCAACTATTTCATTCGAGAACAAAATGGCGAAGCGAATATTTACCAAACAGACGAGTATTATCCAGAGGGACAATATGTCTCAGAAGAGACGGTAAGTGGTAGCGATCTCTTAGCGCTAGCTTATGTAAGAGATGCAGTGAGAATAGATACGGCTAGAGATGTAGGAAAAGCAAAAAAAACCATTCCTCATCGCTTCTATTTCAAACCACAAAATCGTTATCTTTGTGCCAACGATTTTGGTATGCGTGTTTGGAAAGACGAGGAAAAAGAAATGATTGACGGAGATATTACAAATATAGCTCCTTTTATTTCAACCGCAAAGAGAGAATTTGAGCGAATTGCAAAAAATTTAGAAACAGTCGGAGTTGAAAAGGCAATGGAAAGTGATGTGAATCGGAAACTTGTATTGTCGGCAATATCAAGAGATAGAGTAGAAAAGATGTTTGTATTCAAAGCGGACGAAATTGCTAAGAAAGCCGGATTTACTGATCTTGGTAAAATTGATTTGGGGAGAGTTTTTGCTCCTCCCTCAACAGAATCACAAGGAGCTACAATTAAGTCTGCACGCTTTACACCTTTTCATAAACCCATCTTGTTTTCTCCAGAAGGAGACGAACAATTTTTGGGTTTTTGTAAAACTAGAGTTCAAGAAGCTATTGCACGGAAAGCTATCGAGGATAATCCTAAACTTAAAGAAGTTTTTGAGCAATGTCGTTGCAAAAGAAATATAAATAGTGGTGTTTATTATTCCGATGCCGATGTTTACGAGATACTCCGTGTCGTAGATTCAGAATCAGCACTCGCCTTTTTTAAGGATAGCGATCAAGGAATAGGAGAAAAATTGTACGGATTAGAAATTTTAAGGAATCTTGGCTACAAGCTACAAAACTTTGAAGGTCCGAACCTAGGAAAACAAGCCCATCAAGCGGCCACACTTTCACGAACTGGTATTTGGAGTTATTTGGGAGAGCGTGAAGCCGGCAAACAACAAGAAAACCAAGATCGATATCACAGAGAAAGACAAAACGAGCAATGGCTTGCTAAATTACCAGTGAGAAAAGGAAGAGATTTATACCGAGAGGGAAAAAGAATGCATTGGCTTGCGAAGCAAGTATGGATGGCAAGCCCCGACAGGAAAGAAGAAGATCGTTTTTATTGGCAAGATCAATATGTAAATTGGGATCGTTATGATATTTCAAAAGCCGATGTATCAGAAGAAAAACTAAATGAATACCTAGAAAAACAGAAAAATCTGATAGTGGCGCTTTTAGGACAAGGGACTCAAGATCGTTATGGAGAGCAAAAAGAGCAAGGAAAATCTGCGACACTCGGTCTCATCATTCAAGCCTTAGAACAAGGGAATGATATTCGTGGTGTAGCTTTAGCACACGATAAACAACGCTATCTCGAAGGAGTTATCGGTGGACAAGTTAAAAATGATCTTGAATTTGCTACCGAAGATTGGCCAGCAGATTGGCTCAAGGCAGTTTCACCAGAAGAAATAAACCTTTATTACGAATATGCAAGCGATTATGTTTTACTTGATCCAAATGGTTTAACAAAATATGCCGAATGGCGAGCAAGCAATGAGGGCAAGGAATGGGATAAAGTTTTCAAAGAAACACCAAAAAGAAAAACTGATTTAGATTTTCGCATTTGCCTCGGAACTCAAACAGAAGAAGTTCGTGCGTGGTATAAAGGTGCCGCAGAGCATGTTGGTGGTGTTGCAATGCAGAATTATCTCTTGCGTTTTAATACAACCCGCGGAGCCGATGGACGCATAGCCAACTGGCACGATGTACTTCTGTGGAGTCCTAATATTCAAAAACTTGAAGCCGGAGATGCAAAATCCATTTTATTGAGTATTGAGACAATGGATGATAATCAGGAATTTGTTAATCTCTTGCCGAGATACAGCAAAGAACGCGACCCACTACAAAGTAGTGGTCCCGTACAATCATTGCGTGAACTAAAGAAACGAATTTTGGCAATTGAATCCGGTATTGATCTTTCTAAGTTTCCGCCAGAATTATTGGAAATTACTTCTGCCCCTGGGTTCAATCTTGCGGCACTCGAATCTATGCGTAGACGAGCTGATTTTCAAGATTTAATTGATGGAAAGTTAGACAAAGAACAACCATTTCAACCTCATTCAAGAACTTTTGCCGGACGAGTACTCACTGAAGCATTACGCGAAGGATTAGGTTCTCACAAACAAAAGATTAGAGGAACAGCTAAAGACTCAAAGGGGTTGTTCCATTCTTTAAATCAATTGGTAAAAGATAGAGAAGTCGGTGAAAAGAAAATGACTGCACTTGATTTGCTCAATTCAGTCCCAACAGATTTGGAAGAAGATGTTATCCGTCTATTACGCGAGCAACAAGTTGATGTCGGGCCAATTGTGGAAGCGCAGATACACTCTAAATCCGACCCCGAAGGATGGGTATGTGGAAATTATACTGACTGCTGTATGCCATTCGGTGCCTCCAACAATGATGATTATATGTTTAACCGCTCTGCTCAATACTTTACGATTAAATATAATGGCAGAATTGTTGCACAATCGGTTGTGGTTGATTCACGCAATAGTGAAAACAATGAAGATGTTGTTGTGCTAGATAATATCGAAGTTGCTAATAATTATAAAAATCTTTCGCCATTGCTTGCGAATGTGTACCAGACATTTTGGACGGAATATACAAGTAAGCCAGTAAAAGTTGGTACTGGTTATTCTGATTTAATTCCGCCGGGCGGAAAACTAGAACAAAATCACTATCAAGCAAAAACTCGCCTTTCCTATTCTGATGCCACTGGTTCGCAGATTTACGATCTTCCTAAACGGCGTGGTGTTGAGTCAATGGATAAAGTGGTAACATTCGCAAATCTTTCCGAAAGAGACGCAGAGCTTATTGCAAAAATGGAAGCAGAGGCGTATCCAGAGGGAATGGCGCAGGGCAAGGCTCATGTTGCAGAGATATTGCAAAAACAAAGAGACTTAGAAGTGCCAGGAGCCGCTTCAAGTTTTGTTGTTCGTCAGGGTCAAGAAGCGGCTGGTTATCTTTTGGTTTTGCCCGAAGAATCAGAAGTGCAGAGTGGCGAACGAGTCGCTCATGTGTATGACATGGTGGTCTTGCCAAAATTTAGAGGATCACCGATTGCTCGCAAAATGATGGAGAGGGTTCTTGATGTCGCTTCTGCATACGGAGTGCCTATTGAAGCGGAAGCGAGGGCAAGCACTTCATACGCGCTATTGATGAACGAACGAATTAGAAAATGGTTTGAAAGCAAAGGTTTCTTCTTGACTAAAAACGAAAAATTGCCAGCATATCTCAACGGCGAAGATTTTTATTTCGTTCGTTTTGAAAATAGACAGAACGCAGAAGCGACAGCCTAAAAATTGGACAGGGGTTGGATTTTATCATACAATCTCTCTCGGTTCGCTCATTCCAAAAAGGAGGTATCGGCAGTGAAGAAAATACTCTGGATGTCTCGGCACAAGCCACATCCCCGGCAAATTGAAACGCTTCGGGAGATGTACGGCAACGACGCAGTCGTGGAGCAAGAAGCTCGCCCGTTCGATGACGCGCGCCAAGTCGCTCGTCGGTTCAGAGAAGGCAGTTACGATGACATGGTCATCGTCGCTCCGCTTTCCGTTACCGCGGTACTCTGCAACGAGGGCATCAAGATGCTCTGGTCGGAAGCGGTTGAGGAAAATGATCCGGCGAAGGTTGAGTTTCGCGGAGCGCGCGGACAGGGGTTCCGCTTCGTGCGGTTTCGTCGTATCAAGCGCGTCGCCCTTGAATTTGAGGATTGACGTGCTAAGAGTTTCGGGAAGTCTCACTAAAACTTCCCAACTTTTTTGAAGTCGTTTAGAATAAGTGATTTCAAAAAAGTTTCTGCCCGCCGAAAACCCCGCCCAAATTTCGCCAAAAGAAAATAGCGGAGCAAATGGAAAATTCCTCCCCAAACCCCTCCTTTTCCATTTGCGACATCCGAATTCAAAAACAAATCAGCCGAAGTTTTGGCAAATCCT
>DATDWZ010000026.1:0-7874 GCA_036517295.1 Minisyncoccota bacterium
TGGCTTGGTATTCGACCTACGGTTCGAGGTACTGCTATGAACCCTGTTGACCACCCATACGGAGGAGGTGAACAGAGACAGGGTCGAGGACGAAGACGAGCAATTTCAATCTACGGAAAGCCAACAGGAAAGGGTCAGAAATCTCGAACTCCAAAGAAATACTCGAACAAGTTTATTGTTAGCCGTCGAAAAGTCGGGAAAAAGTAAAATACAAAAACACCACTCATCAGAGTGGTGTTTTTGTAACTTTGACATTTATCGAGAAAAGTGGAGAATCTCTAGCTAGGGGGATGGGTAATGACCAAATCTCAGTTCATCATGGCCTTGCGGGTCGCCGTGGCCAAGCAAGTCTGTCTCGAATACAAACAAGATGCTTCTCTGGCAAGGTACCATGCTATTAAGCAGGGTATTTGGATCCAGGGCGAGCACCAGACCTACGACGAGAATCCGGTAATCCAGGTGATTACGCGCTTTGCTGAGGGAGGCGGCGTTCGGTTCCAGCTGAATCTCGGCGATCTCGTCTTGATCGAAGCTGCCTGGGAATACTATCAGGCAAACGAGAAGAACAAGGAACCGGCGCCGGCATGGGCTGAGCCACCGGTGGGCTAAAGGGCGACGTTGGCGGGTAGCCGATGCCGCCCTTCAACGTATCTGTGTAGCCGTTGACTTATTTAGCCGTTTTGTATAGTATAAACGCCACGTAAGAGCCATTACCTTTTACTAGATTTGTTGAGTAGAGCTAACGCCCTCTCAAACAAGAGAGTTTTTTGTTTGCCATAACGACACATTTAGTTTAACAAAACAAAATGTGTTAGATGGCCTCAGTTGCTAGGCGGGTGAGATTTTACTCATGAGCCGTACAATTCGTACGGTGAATGAGAAAAATTGAAATCCAACAACGCAAATGAGGTCAGATAACCATTTTGAACATTTATGACACGATCAAGTAAGAAAGGTTTATATGTCGATCCGAGGATTTTGAAGAAAATCGCGGGCAAGAAATCCAGTGAAACTGGGGTTATAAAAACATGGTCACGAGCCTGTGTTATCTCTCCTGAAATGGTCGGTTTTATTTTCGGAGTTCACAATGGAAAAATTCACGCCGAGGTATCCGTGAACGAAGATATGGTTGGCCACAGACTTGGCGAGTTCTCTCCAACAAAGAAATTCGTCAAGCACGGAGGTAAGATGCAGAAGGAAATGGAGATGAAGAAGAAAGAAGGTGAAATTGCCGCAGCGCAGTCTGCAAAAGCTACGGTTGAAACAGCAAAACCTGCAGCAAAATAATACAAATCTATGAAGACTGCTCATGCAACACTAGCAAATTTCCGTCAGGCTCCTCGCAAAATGCGAATGGTGGCAAACACCGTGCGTGGTAAAAAGGTGAGCGAAGCCTTGATCAATCTCGATTTCGTTGCAAAGAAAGCATCTAGTCCAATAAAGACTTTAATCATGTCGGCTTTGGCAAACGCAAAGGCCTTGGATATCCCGACAGAGAATTTAATAATTAAAACGATAAAAGTCGATAGTGGAGCCATTTTGTACAGACGACGCCCGGCAGCAAGGGGGAGCGCTCATCCTATCAGAAAGCGAACCAGCGCTATATTCGTGGAACTTGGTGAGGCTGTTTCAAAAAAGTCTAAAAAAAATTCAAATTTGAAAATTGAAAATTAGAAATTGTAAATTTTATTACCATGACCCATACCGTACATCCATACTCACATAGACTAGGTATCATAAGAGACTGGAAGTCTCGCTGGTTTGGTGTGAAAGGACAATACAAGGCTTTTCTGAAGAGCGATGTACTTTTGCGCGGATTTTTGGAGAAAAAACTTCGCGGTATGTATGTTGCAAACCTGGAAATGGAGAGGGGTGAGAAAATTTTGCGAATCATAATCGAGACATCTCGTCCGGGTATGATAATCGGCCGAGCGGGTGATGGCGCCACGAAACTCAAGAACGATGTTTTGAAATTTATAGAAAGAAACAAACTTTCAACCGGTGGTGAAGTAAAAATCGACATAAAAGAAGTAAAATCTCCAGAATCCAACGCCTCAATCGTATCTCAAATGATTGCTGATGGTTTGGAGAAACGACTTCCTTTCCGCCGTGTGACAAAGCAGATGGTTGAAAAAGTCATGGCTAATCGTGATGTAAAGGGAGTAAGAGTGATAGTATCCGGAATCCTCGGAGGAAACTCTATGGCCAGAACGGAAATGATAAAGAAAGGACGAATCCCTCTTCAGACCTTCCGAGCCGATATTGATTATGCTCAAGCTACAGCCAGACTCTCCCTCGGTGCGGTCGGAATAAAAGTTTGGATATATAAGGGAGAAGTCTTCTCGAAGAAGTAATTTAAAATTTTAAATTTAAAATTTAAAAATAACTAGAATACCATGTTACTACCGAAAAAAGTTAAATACAGAAAGTGGCACACCTTTCGAAAGAACGCCAATAAAGTTGGCGTGGCTTCGCGCGGGACAACCGTTGCTTTCGGTTCACACGGCTTGAAGGCACTTGGTGGCGCTCGTATAATGTCGAACCAACTCGAAGCGGCCCGAAAGGCTCTGTCTCGAGAAATCGGCAAAACAGGCCGGCTTTGGTGCCGAGTTTTTCCGGATATGCCTCTTACCAAAAAGCCCGCTGAAGTGAAGCTTGGTAAAGGAAAGGGAGATTTGTTCGGCTATTGTGCTCCGGTAAAACCAGGACGAGTTATTTTCGAGGTTGACGGCGTGTCTGATGTAAATGCTCGCGAGGCCCTTCGAAAAGCTGGCACAAAACTTCCGGTCAAAACAAAAGTAATTTCCGCTCAGCACAACTAATACAATGGCAAACGAATTTGTAAAAAAAAGTACGAAAGAATTGACCTCGCTCCTCTCAGAAAAGAGATTGGCTTTGCGAAGTTTTCGCTTCTCCGTTTCGGGTAGTAATGTTCGAAACGTGAAAGAAGGGAATGCTCTTAAAAAAGATATCGCTCGCATTTTGACTGTACTGAACAGCCAGTCAAAATAATTTAAAATTGAACATACATGAAAAATTCACAAAACATAACAGAACAGAGACCAACAACTTCTTCACGAAATACAATGACAGGCGTCGTTACATCCGATAAGATGAAAGACACGATCGTGGTTAGGGTTAGTCGCTTTGTGAAACACCCGAAGTATGGTAAATACATATCTATCGATAAAAAGTTCAAAGCTCACGATGCCGGAAATACGAAGAAGATAGGCGATAAAGTAACCATTGAAGAATGTGCACCGATATCAAAAGAGAAGCATTTCCGTTTGAAAATTGAAAATTAGAAATTGAAAATTATTTTATGGTCCAACCACAATCAATCGTTAAAATAGCCGACAACTCCGGAGCACTTATCGGACGAGTTTTTAAGGTGCTCGGTTCTTCAAAGAAGAGATATGCTTCGATCGGCGAGCTTGTGGTTATTTCAATACAGAAAGCCGTTCCCCGAAAGACGACAAAAAAGAAAGATGTTTGTTACGCAATAGTTGTTCGCCAGAAAGCTCCTTTCAGGCGAAAGGACGGTTCATACATCAGATTCGATGAGAACGCTGTTGTTCTGGTAACAAAAGATGCAAAGAAAAAAGAGCCGGTTGCCGGTCGCATATTCGGACCTATTCCTCGAGAGATTGGTGATATGGGATATCAGAAAATTATTTCTTTAGCCCCGGAAGTCGTCTAAACAATTTTAAATTTTAAATTCTAAATTTTAAATTAACTATCATGCATATAAAAAAAGACGACAAAGTAATAGTTCTAACAGGTAAAGACAAGGGTAAAACTGGTACTGTTACAAAGGTATTTCCAAAAGAAAACAAAGTAATCGTGTCAGGTGTTAATGTTTTGAAAGTTCACCAGAAGCCTCGAAAAGGAGGAGAAAAAGGTCAGATAATAGATAAGACTATGCCGATTCATATTTCAAATGTTGTCAAAACAGAAAAGAAAGAGAAAGTAAAGAAGGTTAAGAAATAATGGAATGTAATCCCGTTAGAGATTATTCAGTTGATTTATAACATATTAGGTGATATAAAGATGAGGCTTAAATTAATCATTATATAAACATTAACTACGGAAATGCCTCGTATTCTCGAGGGATTTCCTATCTCTAACGGGATGGAAACTATTAAACAAAAAACAGCGAAGGCATTCGAGGCTCTAAAGGGAGAGTTTGGTTACAAAAATGCTATGCAGGCACCAAAGATCGTAAAAGTAGTTATCTCTGCTGGTGTTGGTTCGATGAAGGATAAAAAGAAAATAGAACTGGTTGCCGACAGACTTTCAAAGATCACCGGACAAAAGCCTGCTCGAAAAGGTGCAAAGATATCGCTGGCCGCTTTCAAGGTCCGAGCGGGGGACACTGTCGGTATGCAGGTAACGCTTCGCGGTGCTCGAATGTATGATTTTCTCGACAGACTTGTAAATATCGCTCTTCCTCGAACAAAAGACTTCCGAGGAGTTTCTAGTCAGAGTATTGACGCTATGGGTAACTATACCTTGGGTATTCGAGAGAATACGATCTTCCCGGAGTCTGGTGATGAAGAGTTGAAGGATATTTTCGGTCTTGCCGCGACTATCGTGACAAATGTTCAAGACGCAAAGCAAACAAAGGCCTTCCTTGTCCACCTCGGTTTTCCTTTCAAAAAAGTAGAAACAAAAGAAATTAGAGTTAAGGCGTCAGTTACGACAGCAAAGCCAAAAAAGAAACCAGAAGCAAAATAATTTCCACAAAAAGTCTCCGAAAGGAGACTTTTTGTAATACATCATCTTGATGCTATAGCATCAAGATGATGTATGGCTTTACCATACTGATTTGACACGGGTCAATTTTAATTGTATCATACCTACGGTGGTGAATCGTTGCACCCTAATTCAGCGATCGTCCGAAAGGACGCAAAACACGGGAGAAGAGGAAATGACACCGTTTAATCAGGGTCAGTGGGTGGTCTTCGTTCTGTTTTGCTTCATGTTCTTTGGGGCCGGTTGGTTGCTCGCTTTCGTGTATCACACGAGACCGTATGACCGCTGGTTCGATGAACTGAGGAATCAGTTGAAGTCTCAGACCAAAGATCAATACGCTGACCGCCGTCGACAGGATACCGAGAGGAACATTCTCGGGCGTTTCAAAAACGCGATCGACGGTCGCTTTCCCGGTCGATATGACATGAGTATTCATGTTGGTTCGTGTAAGGTGGGACATCTGGATGTCGAAATCCCCAACCGTGGCGGAATGGTGGTGATGGTGAGTATGCATAGTAACAATACGTACATTCCAGACATCACCCACCCAATTGACATCCAGTGGTTCAAGAAGCTCGAAGGGCGCCGTGATCACTATTGTGCCGATCAAGCATGGATCAAGATCGCTATCGCGGATCTGATCGCTCATCTCGAATCATTACCCGTTTAGTTCTTTGCAGCCGGCACTTGTGACAGGGGTGCCGGCTGGTTCGTATCTGGTTGTTTTTTAAATAAACTGGCGGAGTTTTTTGTGACTTATTACAACTCTCGACTAATAAACATAATTATCGTAGACCATTGGCGTATAGAATCTAATTCATGAGAAGTGGAGGTTTGGCCAGTTAAGCGCAGGCCTAACTCTGTAATTTTCCTATCATATTTTACACATATCGCGATAAGCGCATTCCGTGTGTAGGTGCTTTTATCAGCTACCAACTGAGCAATTTCCGCCTTCCACTCGTCGAGTAGTGAGTTAAGCTCTTCTCTTCCGCCCTGAACTTCGATTATTCTTGGAGGTTTGTATTCCGGATTAGTGATGAGATCTCGGTCTTGTCGTGAAATAATCTCTTCGTTACTCAAAGCTAACATCTCTCTTAACTTGGACTGAGGGTTATGATCTTCTTGCGAGTTTATGATTGGAGAATCCTCTTGAGACATGTGAATATAATATCACATCCGTGCGATTGACTTTGTCGGTCCTTTTGTATACTATGAACCGCGAGCTTAAAAGCTCTATTTTTAATCCTTATTATGGCTAAGACATCAGTACTGGCTCGGTCCAGAAAAGTACAAAAATTCTCAACCCGGGCAACAAACCGATGTTTTAAATGTGGACGAGGACGAGGCTTTATGCGAGCCTTCGGTCTCTGCAGAATCTGCTTCCGCGAATTGGCTAATGAGGGGAAGATACCGGGGATTAAGAAGTCCAGCTGGTAATCTTAAAAACATCCCCAGCAAGTCTTGACCCACTAGGCGAGAGATACTGCTGAGATATTATAAACAATTTTCAATTATCAATTTTGCAATTTACAATCAATTCTCAATGTTCCAATGTTTGAAAATTAATTCATTGGAAATTCAATGAAAATTGAGAACTGAAAATTAAAAATTTATTCAAATGGATCCAATATCTGACATGCTCGTACGAATAAAGAACGCAACGGATGCGAAGAAAGAATCTGTTGTTTTTCCGGTTTCAAAATTGAAGCTGGCCATTGCCGATGCCCTTTTCAAGGCCGGTTTTATTCAGTCTTTTGGAAAGAAGGGCAAGAAGATCGCAAAATTCATCGAAGTGGGTCTCATCTATGAAGACGGTCAATCAAAGATAAAGGGTGTTGAACGAGTTTCCAAGACCTCGAAGAGAGTTTACAATCAGGTTCGAGAAATAAAGAAAGTAAAAAGCGGATACGGCGCCCTTATCCTTTCGACTCCAAAAGGCATCATGACGGACAAAATGGCACGAGAGGCAAATGTTGGGGGAGAAGCCCTTTTCAAAATCTGGTAATTTCTAATTATTCTAATTAACCTAATTATTCTAAAAAATACAATGAGTCGAATCGGAAAAAAAGTAATAGCTATCGCACCAAAAACAGAAGTCACATATACTGATGGCGCTCTTTCCGTTAAAGGACCTCTTGGAACATTGACGAAGAAAATGAAAACAGACATAGAAATTACTATCGGTGTTTCGGAAATCACACTTGTGCCAAAGAGGGACAGTTTAGAGAACCGTGCGCTTTGGGGAACATATGCTTCTCATATCATGAATATGATACAGGGAGTTACCGCTCCTTTTACAAAGAAACTCATCCTTGAGGGGATCGGTTATAAGTCTGATGTAAAAGGTGATAAATTAGTTATGGCCCTCGGTTTTTCTCATCCCGTTATCGTTCAGATACCGACAACACTGAAAGTGACGGCCGAGAAAAATGTTATTACTGTTATCGGTATGGATAAAGAGTTGGTCGGCGAGTTTACTGCGAATATCCGGTCTCTGAAAAAGCCCGAGCCGTACAAAGGAAAGGGTATGAGATACGAGGGTGAGGTTATCAAGCGCAAACAAGGTAAGAAAACAGCATAGTTAATTTTAAATTTAAAATTTAAAATTTAAAATTACGCCGATGAAAATATTAAATACAAAAAAACAGAAAAGAATCAGGAGACATGTTAGGATCCGTGCCCGAATAAGTGGTACAGCGTTTATGCCTCGTCTATCAGTATCGAAATCTAACAAGCATATTTCGGCGCAACTGATTGATGATGAAAATGCTGTGACTCTGGCTTCGTCTCATTCTCGAGAAGTTAAAGGTCAGAACATGATGGAGAAATCGATTTTGGTCGGCGAAGCAATCGCAAAGAAGGCTTTGGCTAAGAAAATCTCGAGAGTTGTGTTCGATCGAGGAGGATTCGTTTACACTGGAAATATAAAAGCTCTTGCCGATGGAGCCAGAAATGCGGGGCTAAATTTCTAATTGTTTTAATTAACCTAATTATTCTAAATAAATTACATGGAACCAGAAGTAAAAATTGATGAAGTAATCACACCAACTGTAGTAGAAACTACGGTTCCTGCCGTTGCACCACAAAGAGAGTTTCGAAAGAACTCTCGCAAGGCTTCT
>DATDWZ010000027.1:0-3668 GCA_036517295.1 Minisyncoccota bacterium
AGACCATCAATCAACTGGCCTTCAAGGTTGGTCGTAGCCACGTCTGGGTCAGGCAACAACTCGATCAAGCGGCATCGTCCCGCTCATCATTGTTACCTCAACCCACCGTCATCGCTGTCGATGTTACCTTCTGGGGTCGGCACTACGGCGTCTGTGTTTTTCGTTCACCAACCTTAAAGCGTAATCTCTGGTGGCGAGAAGTTGAATTGGAGACACCGGATATTTATGCCCTCGGACTGACCGATCGGCACCAAATCATTTTCGCGTATTTTCCTATAGAAATTCCCGCCATCAATAAATATCGCGACTCGTTTTTTCTCTATTGCACCCATACTCATACCAATCATAGCACAAAAATACGCAAAACTGCCCTTGCTCTTTCGAGCAGGGGCAGTGATGTTAATACCAGTAGTATACACAGAGGCAAAAACTTTGCAAGCGTACGGCCGCATTCACCGACCTAAAATGAAATCGAATTGTCGTGCGTTCAACAAAGAAATTCAGTTGGTCCAACAAAACACCCAAATATCAATGCCTCACCATGAGAGACCTGTGTTAAGAACCAACTCTATATCTATGCTTAAAGATTTATAGGCATTCTCGTTTTTCCATATCTTGTGTTCTCTTGAATAGTCGAGCTGTTTTCGCTGTCCAAAAAGCAGTAATCCGGATATTTTTCTTATATCTATCTTACTACCCCCGTCATCTTCAAAGAATGCACAATTAAAGTAGGTTGCTGGAACATCGTCATGCATAAAAAATCCATTGTAGAATGTCGAGTCCAACTGCTCATCATAAACAACTAACAAGTTTATATCGTTAGCAAGAAACTTTTCACCCGCATGTTTCAACGTCCTAATAAGCTTCGCATCTTGTTGTTTATCGGTGTTTTTATTATTTTTATATCGAGAAGTAGTGACTTCAATATATATTTCCTCGTCTCCTAATTGTGCAATCAAATCAACATCTTTTTCTCCTACAGTCTTCTTATTAAAGCCGAGGACGGGGATTTTAAATTTGGAGTGTATCAAATAAGCAGTTTCTGCTTCAGCAAGTGTCTGCCAATAACTATTTTTGTTTTCTCTTAACCTTTTTTTATAGTATTGCTCAAATTCCTTACTCGGTTGGTTGTTGAGCAAGAAAATCTCCCATGCTGGTTCTTTTATAATATTCACGATTTCCATTTATTTTGATCTGACTAAATTTTTGTATTGTCCAGTCCTACGGTGCTGGTGGAATATTTTCATCTGGCTCATTTCCGCCCCACTTCTTGAAGAAAAATGGTGGGTAACTGGCAGGTAGTGTAAAGTTTGTCCTACTCGAGACTGCGTCAGACTTCGGGGTACCATTTTGGTCGAGATCCCATGTGCCGTTTACTCTGTGTGGATTCATTAGGAAGACACAACTATTTTCTCCAGTGTGCCCTGTCTCCACTCTTACTTCATCAGAACCAACATACCACATTCCACCGATACTACTACCACCCCCCGCCGGGTTATCTGGGTCGTTATAGCACCATGTTATAATCTCGCCGCTTTTATTTGCGAATTTTACTCGAAATTGATATACCCAGTTTCCATCACTTCGTAAGTAAGATGTGGTTTTCTCGACACTGCTCGTAAAAGATCCGACTTGCGGCACAACTATAGGAGGTGGCTGATATACTGGTGGAATTGGTTGTGCTGGCGGTACATAGGTTTGCGGCGGGACGTATGGTTGTTGGGGTGGTGGTGTGGGTGCCGGTTCCTGTGTAATAACGGGAGTTTTTGGAATAACTACATTCCGTCCATTTTTCAAATCGGGAATCAAACTTTTAGCGACATTTATAGGCAAAGCAAATTTCAGAGTTTCGCCTATCAAAACACCGCTAACTTTGAGTGCCCCAATCGCTAAGGTATTTATGCCGATGACTTCTCCTGCTTGATTGACTAATGGGCCACCACTGTTGCCCGGAAGTATCTGGGCGGATATTTCAAGGTATGCTGTACCATCTATTTTCTGTCGGCGGGATAGAGTGCCGTCCTTAAAAGCAACATCACCCTCAATTCCTAATGGATAACCAAATGTAAAGACGGGGTCTCCTTGTTCCACTGAATCAGAGTCACCAAGAAATGCGGGAGATAATCCGCTAGCACTGATTTTTAATAAAGCTAGGTCACTATTTTCATCACGACCAACAACAGTACCGTTGTAAGACGCACCACTGGCTAATTTAATTGTCGCAGAGTTTGTGGCCGAAACGACATGCGCGTTTGTTAGGACATATCCGTCTGCGCTGATTATTATACCGCTACCAGATCCGCTTGCTGTTTCAATGTAAACGACCGATGGTTTTACTCGTGCAATGATGTTTTTATTTGAAAGAATTTTACTTGCTTCCAAAAGTTGCGTTTTATTTTCGGTAACAAGTGTTTTATATTGTTGCGGGTTTTCTTTCTTAAGCTCCGTGGCTGACACGACTGGCTTAGCTATTGGAGTAACAGGTTTTGTTGTGGCTTTGCTTTTATCACTAACTACAGCAGACGCTTTCGCCGGTGAAGAAACAGGTGTAGCTGTTTTCTTTTTCAATTCTTCAACTTCACTTCGTAACTTTTCAATCTCCGTTAGTTCTTTTATCTCCTGCACTTTTACTTGTGGCGCTCTATTAAAAATCTTCCAGGTGAAAGGATTCCACCATGCGGCGAATGATACTTGCGGAAATATCAAAATACTAATAACGGCAATTAAAAATATTTTTGAAAGACTATTTTTCATTTTTTTTACTTAACAAAGTAAGTAATATCTTTGTTATACAAATTAGCAAACTTTTTGACTTCAAGAATATCGAGACGATATTCTCCGGACTCAACACGAGAAACATAAGACTGTGGGCGCTTAAGCTTTTTGGCAACATCAATTTGTCGTAAACCTGAATCTTTTCGGGCTTTTACCATTCGCCCAATGAAAACGGCGTATTCTTTTGTCCGTATAGTCTTACCCATATATACTATAGCGTATATGTGGGATGTCAATATCTAAAGTTTAGATATTGTGTGTAAAAGGATTGTGAAAATTATCAGCTATTCTCGCTCTGTTATCTATTGTCCAAATCTGCTATATTTTGATGCATGGCGTTGGAAAACATACGAAATTTCGCTATTATCGCGCATATAGACCATGGCAAGTCAACACTGGCCGATCGCTTTTTGGAGATAACCAAGACTGTTGAATCTCGCAAGATGTCCGAGCAGTTTTTGGATTCCATGGAGTTGGAGAAGGAGCGCGGTATCACCATAAAAATGAAGCCTGTCCGTATGGTTTGGAGCCCAAACCATACGGACCGCGGACTTAGCGCGGAAGCGACGCGGAATTCGCAGAACCGCCCCGAAGATTTGTTGTACAAAGACCTAACGTACAAAATTCGAGGCATTATGTTTGATGTCAGAAAAAATCTCGGTCTCGGGCATAAGGAGCAGATATATCAGAATGCAATTGAACTGGAGTTCAAAAAATCCGGGATTTATTTCGAGAGTAAGAAGAATATTTCTATTATGTATGAGGGTTCGAAAATTGGAATGTACCAACCGGATTTTGTCGTCGAGAATAAGATCATAATTGAGCTGAAGGCGTTGCCGGAAATCGGGCGGCCGCAAATAGAGCAGGTTTGGGGATACTTGAAAGGGTGTGAA
>DATDWZ010000028.1:0-10388 GCA_036517295.1 Minisyncoccota bacterium
CAGGCCAAGAGATTTGTTTATTTTTTGCTTAACCGAAATCCGGGGTACGCGAACGACCTCTCGAAACTGATAATGGAAGTGCGAGGAACGGTACACTCGTGTGACACATGCTTCCGTTTTTTCGCCAACGGAACGAGTTCATCTTGTCCTGTTTGTCGAGACAAGAGTCGAGATAAGAAACTGCTGATGCTTGTCTCGCATGATGTCGATTTTGAGAATATAGAGAAGACACATTTTTACAACGGCTACTATTTCATACTCGGTGGCGCTATACCTATCCTGGAAAAAAATCCCGAGAAAAGAATCCGTCAGAATGACCTGATAAAAGTTATTGAAAAAAGAATCAAGGACGGGTTGTCCGAAATAATCCTCGCTTTAAACTACAACCCCGAAGGAGAAAACACTCTCTCCTACCTCTCACAGATACTGAAACCTTTGGCTGACAAAAACAGTATAAAAATCTCAACCCTCGGCCGAGGCCTTTCAACAGGGACCGAACTCGAATACTCCGACTCTGATACAATAAAGAACGCTCTGAAAAACCGACAATAGAATTTCCCGAATCTATTCGCCTATTCGCGCGAATTAGAGAACATATTGAAAAGTAGACGATAGTATGGGACTATTTGTTTAGAGGAGGTACACACATGGCCGTGTCGGAGAAAACCAGTCGAGATAACGCGAGGGCTCTTGAGCTTTCGGAAAGGCAGAGGAAATTCGTGCATGATGCGATAGGAGCTGGGTTTACAGTGAGCCAAGCTTTGTTCATGTGGGATTTTCTTTCCCTCAAGGGTCACGCCCACGACACACCCACCGAACTCATGAAGTTCTGAAGAAAAGGTGGCTCCGATTTCTGGAGCCGCCTAATCTGTTATATGAACTTAATATGAAACAACCTCGCTCGGAAGATTTTTCGCGAAGGTCGCGTATAAAATCCGAATCAGGCGAGGAGCCGTACATGTAGTACGGTGACGAGAATGCGAAGATTTTAGACGATGAAGGTCGTGAAAAAGACCCGAGCTGTTACTTGATAGCGGAAATACGAACTTTGAACCACGGCTGTCGATGTCCATTCATTTTGTAATACCTGCTCTTTTGCTTGTATTTGACCACTTCTACCGTCTTATTACGGCCAACTTCATGAAGGATTGCTTCTACCTTTGCTGTAGCGATGTATGGAGTGCCTATTTTAGCCCCCTTGCCGTCTTCTACAAGGAGAACATCATCAAAGACGATCTTATCCCCTACTTTGAAATCACCTTTGATTTTCTCAATTTTAACAACATCCCCAGCGGAGACTTTATATTGTTTACCACCTGTAGCTATTACTGCGAATTCCATAGTGTTTTAGAACTTCATTTTTGGCCAATTTCGGCGTTAAAAAGGTGAAAATACTCGTCATCATATACTCGATAGGCCTCCTCGTCTTTTCACCTTTTCGCCTTGAACTTGGCTCAAATCTGAAAGTTCTAAGCATCATACAAAAAACGGCTAAGAAATGCAAGTAAAATGCGCCCCACCCCGAAAGGCAAGGCGCATATGGTTCATGCTGGTATCCAGCTCTCTTACTCACGCGGACGGTATCTCAGTGGCGACTCCGGTCTGGTTTCTAGCCAGCCTTCATAGTCTCCCGTCTACACCGCAGGGCCGGTCTGTGCACGACGTAAGCTGAACCTTCAACCCACCCCAAGGGATTCGAACCCCTGAATCATGCCCAGTTTCCCGAAGCATGATGCTGTCCGGAGAATTGAACTCCGATTAAGCGATCTTCTGCCATACCGACAAGGAACAGCGAGGCCAACGAGTGTCACCTGAACCAGAATAGATATTACATTTACCTAAAAAATAGTCAAATAGATTAATCCTCACCCTCCGGCTTATCGATAAGCATCGTGTCTATTTCAAGTGAGTTTCCTGTAATACGAACCACGTCTTTATCAATCTTTTTAAATTCTTTACTAGAACTGTTAAAATGGTTTACGACGGTGCCCAAAGAAGCGCCAAGTTTGGCGTGATATTCTTCGTATTTTTTCATATGGGTACCGATTTCGCCAACACGCTTTATAATATCTTTTGTCGTTTCTTCTATCTGCATAGCTTTGAGACCCTGAAGAACTGTCTGGAGGTAGGCTAGGAAAGATGTCGGGGAAACAATAATGACTTTGTACTTCCCCGCCGCACGCTGGATAAGATTTTCCGTATCTTCTGTTACTGCTCCGATTTTATTTATAAGTAAATCATAATAAATCGCTTCGTGCGGAATAAACATAAAAGCGAAATCCATAGTACCTTCGGTCGGTCGTATATATTTTGCCGTTTCTGTAATACGCAGTTTCAGGTCGTTTACAAAAAGTTTCTCCAGACGGGCTTTTTCTGTGGCGTTTGTCGTTTCTATCATACGGTTATAGTTTTCAAGTGAAAACTTTGAGTCGACGGGAATTATTTTATCTTTTACGAACACAACACAGTCAACAATTTCTCCATTAGCAAAAGCGTACTGCATTTGATACTGGCTCGGCGCCAAAACATTTTTTAAGAGTGTTTCTAGATAGTACTCACCAAGTATCCCGCGTTGTTTAGGATTCTTCAGAATGTCCTGGAGATTCTGTAACTGGTCGGCAAAAGAAACTACTTGGCGGTTTGTTTCGTCCAGTTTCGTTAGCCCCTTCGTCACTTCGCGTATGAGACTGGCTGATTCACCGAGTTGTGTCCGGACCGACTCATTCATTTGCTTTGTCGATTCTCCTATCCGAGTATCCATGCTTCTCTGAAATTCGTTCATTTGCTGGAGGATAAACTTCAGCCCCGTGTCGTTGTCAGCCTGTTTTGGTCGGAATATATAGGCGACAAACCCACCGACCCCAAGTGCCACTACTATAGCCACGATCATAGAAATATCCATACCCACATTCTACCAAAAGGGTTAGAATTATGATAATATCAAGTGCACACAATTTTTAATTCTTAATTTTGTAATTTTTAAATAATTTTCAATGTATTAATGTTTAAAAATTAAAAATTTAGACTTATTTATAAAATTAAAAATTCAAAAATTATATTTATGTCGCTACAAACACAAATTAAGGAGGAAATAAAAGCAACGATGATTGCTAAAAATACGGTTAAGCTCGGGGTTGTTCGCGGACTGGTCGCAGCATTTACGAACGAACTGGTTGCTACAAAAAGAATGCCGACGGATGAATTAACAGACGAAGAAGTGTCGAATGTAATCCGCCGAGCGGTAAAACAGAGAAAGGATTCGATTGAACAGTTTGAGAAAGGCGGACGACCCGAACTTGCCGAGAGCGAAAAAGCTGAACTCGCTGTCCTCGAGAAATATCTCCCCGCCCAAATGTCTCGAGAAGAAGTCATGGCGGTGGCAAAAGCTAAAATGGCTGAACTTGGAGTCATTGATAAGTCTAAGGCGGGAATGCTTATGGGAACACTTATGAAAGAATTAAAAGGGAAAGTGGATGGCGATACCGTCAAATCCGTAGTTGACGAACTTTTGAACTAGTTTTATTATATAATCAGAGAAAGGAGGTGGACGATCATGAAGAGTACCCTGTTGACCGCCAAAGAAATCGCCGAGTTGATTGACGAAAAATACCCGGCCGATTCTCGAAAAGCGAACAAGTTGCCTCGAATTCTGACGGATGAGATCGAAGCTGCGGGATACACCGACCCCAGCGCGGTTGAGATTGTCAGGTCCGAGGTCAGTCGTGAACTGAGAGAAATTCGAACCAGGAGCATCTAATGACGCCTTTCCACATGAAAAAAGGGCTGGCCGCAACGAAGTCCCACGCGTCCAGTCCTTTTCCGACTTTATCCGCACACTAACTTTACCATCGTTGTGTAGCCTTGAAGTTTAACGAAACATCTACTTTTACAGAACCGATACTATTTTGATGTAACTATACCAGTAGCAACTGGAAGGTAACGGTAAAGTTAGTGTGCGGATTAATTTTTACTTGAAAAAGTATTGACAAAAATACTTATTATTAATACAATTTAATCAGAAGAAAGGAGGTGCCCTTTGAGGACACCGGAGCAGACTGTACGAATCGTGTCTGCGCGCTATTGGGAATTGAAAAGAGCTGGTGAAAAACCAAACTTCAAAAATCTCCTCTTCGGGGAGGTTACGAAGATGGGGCTCGAGCCAGGCGAAGTTCACGATCACATGGCGCGGGCCGCGCGCATCATCAACAATCACGCGGCTATCCGTAGGGAGAGACTGAAAAAGCTACATGCCAATCAGTAGCGCCTACGGGAAACTGGGGCTGGTCACGCGAGGACCGGCCCCTTCGCTTGTTTATTTTTTATACTTCTTCAAAATATTCTCTTCTACCTCCGTTCTATCTCCTCCATATGTTAGATACGATAACTGCTTCAGTGAGTCAATCACTTTCGGATTACCCTTTGGTGGAGCCGAAGCTTTCATATTAAAGGCTTTGACCGGTCGGCCACCGACCAACATTTTCACATAAGCATTAAAATTATCTATGTTCATGATGTCTTTTGCCGTAAAGACCGGGCTGAACTGTTTTTCTAAAAATTCCGCATCTTCCGCTCCGACCCGGAACGCAACAATGGAGCCGACATTACCAAACACCGCATCACGAATATCTTCTTGTAATTGAGCGATAAACTGATGAGCGATGGTCAGTGAAAGTTTATATTTTCTAGCCTCCGACAAAATAGTCGAGATAGAGTTCGTGGTAATGTTCTGAAACTCGTCAATAAACAAGTAAAACGGTGGGAATGCACTCCCTACGACATCTACACGCGAAAGTGCAGCCATGAGGATCTTACCAACAAGAATAAGACCGATAAGGTTTGCGTTTATGTCACCTAGACGACCTTTTGATAGATTCACTAACAAGATTTTCTTATTGTCCATTATCTCTCGAAAATTAAAAGAGGATTTTTCCTGGGCGATGATGGGACGCATTATGTCGTTTGCTAGGAAAACATCAAATTTGGAGGTTATATAAGGCACGATGTTGGCAAGTGAGGCTTCCCCACCGGCTTTCTCTGCCACTTCCGTCCAAAACTGAACAACTATAGGGTTTTTACAATGCGAAAGTTTCATCTGACGAAACTCTTTGTTGGTCATAACTCGCGAAACATCGAGGAGCGTGCAGCCCGTATCCGGATCTTCGATTACGAGCATAGTGGCGTTTCGGAAATATTGCTCGAACATAGGACCTAGCGCCTCCGGTACCTTACCGTATAGTTTTTGGAATATACTGAAAAGCTCGTTGACCACGAAAGTCTTCTGCTCCGGCTTGGACCTATCATATTCCAACATATTCAAAGCCATCGGCCGTTCAACATGACTTGGGTCAAAGTAAATTACATCCTGAAACCTCTCCGGAGGAATATTGGCCATAATATCCAGAATATCCGTCCCGTGTGGATCAACAAAACAACAACCGTTGCCACGGGCGATATCCTGTATGATCATATTTTTTAGAAAAACCGTTTTACCTGTACCGGTCTGGCCGATAACATAAAGATGACGGAGGCGGTCCTCATCCTGCATATATATAGGAGTATCTGTGTTACGGTACAGATTCGTGCCGAGAAATGTCCCCCCTGTCCCCATATCTGCCGGAGCAGGTGCTGAGATGGCTTGGGTTTGTTTCAGTTGGGGCGTCGGAGAAAGACCGCTATTTTGGAAATGAATCAGTGTGGTAACTTCATGGAGGTTGAGTGGTAATACCTCGTCCTGATTGTAGCTTCTGAACGAGTAATCCCTGAACATTTTTGTTAGTCGTGATTTTTCCAGACGTTTTGCTTTAAAACCGTTAGATGCAGGATCAGTAAATTGGTTAAAGCTGGATTCCAATGCTTGCAAGATTCGTTCCGCATCCAGCCTGCTTTGAGCCGAAGTTATTAGGCGAATGTTGGTAGCCACGATAGTGGTTGACAGTTTCTGTTTTATTTTTTGCATTGCATCAGCGTCAACAGGCTTTTTATCCTCCCCCTCTTTCGGGCCGGACTTGAATAGTGTTTTCAGGGTCTTGGTAAAAGTGCCTCCGAAAGACTCCGGGGAATTAACCGCGTCTTTGGTCGGTACGCCTTTTTCTATCTGGTCGGAAACGTACTGATATTTTTTATTGAAATAATCTCCTTTTGGCGAAAAAACTATCTGTATTCCGGCTCCCTCACCTTCTTTTTTTATCTTACTGAAACTGTTTAAAATCACATTCATTGGGTCGTGGTCAAAAGTTTCGTATGTTCGAATCTGGTACACCGGACTCTCCTTTAGTTCTATAACTGAACCGAGAGAAATCCCATCGGAATTAAAAATGTTGTAGTCAGAAGTGGCCTCGGTCAGTCTGGCGTTGTGGAAAACCGAGATAATTTGTTTTTCAAAAAGGTCTTTGTGCACATTGGGCACAGCCACATAGAACATGAACTGGTCGCTTCCGTTCGGATTGGCGATTTCTAAAACTATATAGTTTTCTTTATAATATTTTGTAACATCTTTTGCCGTAACAGACAACATTCCGGAAAGAAACTGCTCCATACTTGAAATCAACTCTTTCAGAGGTTTGTTTTTCTGATTATCTCCGGGCGTATCGGAATCTTCCGGTAAAACCACTTCGTACAAAGTCATGCCGAGTCCTCGCAGTTCCCTCTTGGACAAATCCAAATCTTTTGACGTGTATCCGTGTTTTATATACTGAACAAGAAAGCGATGAAAATCATCTTCCAGATGCGGATCTTTCAATCCAGCGATAACAGACATGGTATTTTTCAATCCCTTACTGGTCAAAACGCCGAGTAACTCCTCTATTTTTTTATCATGCTTCTCTGGCTCAAGATTGAGTACGATTGCTTCAGTATCGGCTTTAGATAGAGCGTAGGTGTCGTCCAGAACCTGCTTTGGTAAAGTATCCCTGTATCTCGAGATTTGGTCCTGAACAACTTCATCCAGTTTAAAGGGCATGTTTTTTTCCTTCAACTCCAACTCTTTATTGGAGATTTGTTCGCGAAGAAAAGCTATCTCCGCTTCCGGACTGGAGAATTTAGGAGGATTATTAAGAACATTTTCCATAACTTTATTATATCGCACTATCAACACGAACAAAATCTCTTTCTCCCCAAACCATTTTCAGAGATGCCAACTTTTCCGGCGGAAAGTTGGCTCTGTCCTCGTCCACAACTTGTCAATGAGCCGAGCACTATGAGCTCATCGGTGCTCGGTCGTTGACAAGGCCGTGCTTGTGGCCTGTGGATGCTCTGAAAATAGTTTGTGTCGACAAGATTTTGTTTAGTGCCATATTTGAGTTTTAAATGCTAAAAACAAAACCCCGTGAGATAATTTTCATATCTCACGGGGAAATGAAGAGATTTGCGAGCAGGACGGGGTCGCAGCCGTACAGCCCGCAGCCGAGCCAGTCCCAGTTCACGATCACACGCTCGTCGTCCCAGATGAGGCACGCGATGTTGCGGTCATACGACCACTGCTCGCTTTCAGCGGTTGCAGTTGTCGCCCGAGCTGCGTTTGTAGAGAATGCCTTCCGTACCACTGCCCAGCGTGAGGACTCATGTCAGCTTCTAGGCTGTATATTATTCCGCATCATAATGCGACAGCACTCTCCACCAAGTTCCTTCGTTTTTTAAAGAAGTTCCCCATGCTACCACTCTCCTCCAAACCGTGATCGTGAGGACTCTCGATACATGGATACTGGATTCGGCCGCCAGAAGCCTTGACCGCCGGCAAGATTCGCCTACTACCATTTTTAATTATAATTGAAAAACGAAAATCCGCCAAGCACGTGAGGTGCTTGGCGGAAAGTCAAAGGTCAAAGGTCAAAGGATCAAAGGGCCAAAACAGATCCAAGTGACCAAGGACAAAGTGCTAAGAACTTGCGAGCAGGACGGGGTCGCAGCCGCCCAGCCCGCAGCCGAGCCAGCCCCAGTCCACGATCACACGCTCGCCGCCCCAGATGAGGCACGCGATGTGGCGGCCACCCGAGCTGCGTTGTGACTTCCAGAGAAAGACGGCCTTGTTCTTGAATTCCTCTGGGTAGGTGGATGGATCGGCGAGCCAACCCTTAACCACCTCGTCTTCCAGGCCCATCGTCCGGTCGATGAGCTTCTCCTTACGGAGATGCTCATCCATGTCAGTGACAGTGATCCAGCCGCCTTTCTTCTGCTCCGGCGCGAGATGGAGGGTGAAACCCGACCTCGAGAACCGCCCTTCGATTGCAGCCTGAAGTGCCTGTTTCAAACGCTCCGGGTCGTACGGATAGCCAGCATTTTGCCGAAGCTGGCGGCCGATCTCGAAAAGCTGGCCCGTGATAGATTCATACAGTTCGCCTGCGACGATTTGATTCGCCATGACGACTCTCCCTCTTAGGGCCCCTTAGCCAGCAAAATTACTGGAATTTAGGGTGCCCTATCCTTCTATAGGGTACATATAAAATGTAACGCTGTCAAGCCTAAAATTATTTATCCTCATCCGCCACCTTCCAAAGATACATGCAGGCTACTGTTCTGTGAGGTTGCCATGGCTCGGCCAGTTTTTCCATTTTTTTGGCGTCGGGAAGAGTCCTCATGCCGAAAACTTTTTTAAAACCCTTCTGGATACCCAAATCCCCTGTTGGCAAAACGTCGGGTCGGTACAAGGTAAACATAAGAAACATGTCAGCGGTCCACCTACCTATACCTTTAACCGATACGAGATGCTGACGAATCTCTTCATCGGTCATGTTATGAAAATTGGACGGATCCACCATGCCATCCATAAACTTAACGGCCAGATCTTTCAAATAATTTATCTTTTGAGGAGAAATGCCAGATTTTTTGAAATTCGGTATCTTCAGGGCTAGGAGCTTTTTAGGAGTCATTTCCGATTTGAATAAAGCATTGAAACGGTCTTCGATAACTCTGGCAACTTTGCCAGAAATCTGTTGGTGGATAATAAAGCGAGTGAGAACTTTGAAATAGTTAATTTCGGATTTGAAATAGGCATCCTTCGCACCAAAATCCGGTTTCTCGAATTTATTTATCAGAATAGAAATTTTCTCATCCTTTTTTAGATGTCTTATGGCTTTATTTATATGTCTTTTCTCCATCCTAAAAAAAATGATTATAGAAAATCAAAAAACCGACGAAAACGGAGCCGCCCACCGAGACAAGCACAAAAGCGCTAGATGTATCTTTTATTTTGGCTATTATAGGATCGTGGTTGGGCTCCACTTTATTACATAAATCTTCAATCGCTGTATTGATAACTTCAGCACATAAAACTATGGTGATAGCTAAGACGGAGATGGCAGTTTCGAGCAAAGAGAAGTCAAAAAAATATATGAAAAATAAAATGATTATAGTTATAAAAACTTCGATACGAAAATTGTTTTCCTCTTTCCATGTGGTAACAAAACCGCGCCACGCATACATGAATGAATTTATTATTTTTCCGAGCATTTATGAATTATAACATTATTTTTATAACAAAAAACCCTGTAGTAGAGCCAAGCTCACTACGGGGCATGCCGCCGAACTAGAAACTAGTCCGGGGTCACTAGGCCTCGTGGGAAGGTAAGCAATCCTTCCCACGAGGCCCACAGGTTACGGGATGAGGCGCTGGACGGTCCAGTGCAGAGCCGCCTGGTGCGTGCGGTAGAGAACTCGGTGAAGCTCGTCGGCCCGCTCCCACCTCGGAACGGAAACCTCATCATCACCGTCTTTGATGGGCACCGTGCGGATTTCACCGGTGAGCTCTGTCCACGGCACCAGATAGAAAAATTTCTGGTGCCCGCTCGAAGTCGCCGGCGGTTCGTAGATAACCTCCGGGACAAACCCCGGCCTCATGATCAGCCCAGTTTCTTCCGGCCGATCAGGGTCCGCCGTTTCGTCTTTGAGTTCGCGACGCAGTGTCGCAAGGGGGTCTCCGTCCTCCGGATGGTCGGTGTTCGTCCCGCCGATCATTTTGACCTCGGCTGGATTGTGGGCGTACAGAGGATGCGTGGATTTCAGTTGTTGGACCATAATCCAAAGCACGCCATCCTCGATCTTCCAGATGACTGCCGCCGAAAACCAGCTTGTGAGAATGCGTCCGAAACTCTTCATGCGACCTCCTGGGCCACCAATAAACAGGTTTGAGTTAGCGCCTACTATCCTGGCGCTGGTAACGACATCTAAACGATACCTATATTGGAAGGTATTATGAACATACCCCTTCCTAGCTTCTAATTACAATATTAGCACACAAGTAAAGGAGAGTCAATAGCACCTCAAATCAGCAGAAAATCTTTGATTTCATGTCTAAAAATGATATAGTTTTTTGGTATTTATAGGCCTTATCGTCTAGTGGTTAGGACACGGCCTTCTCAAGGCTGGAACCCGGGTTCAACTCCCGGTAAGGTCAC
>DATDWZ010000029.1:0-8480 GCA_036517295.1 Minisyncoccota bacterium
CGACAACCTGAGTCGTCATGTGACAGCTCCTTCTTCCTGGGTTCTGCCAGGGCAGTATTTCTGGGTGTATTGTAGCATGTATTAAAATCCTTGTCAAACTGACATCGTGTACATAATAATTAATCGAAATCAGCCCTTAAAAGTCCTGATTGTCTGATAATGGAGTTCAGCGTTCCAAATGGAATCTCTTTTTTATTTGCAGGAATGATTACGATTCGTCTTCTTGATTTATGGGTATACTTTATATGACTGCCGCGCTGAGAGACAAACTGAAACCCAAAATCTTCAAGAGTTTTTATTATTTCCCTTGAAGATTTCAGTCTAGGCATAGACAAATGGAGTTTCTATCAAAGACGGAGTAGTAATTTTATTAAAATCTTTTTTCTTCTTACCATCAAAATACAAAGCAACCGCTTCTGTAATGTTTTTTATTGCTTCTGCTTTTGTCTTACCAAAACTAGAGACGTCCACGTTCAAGCACTGAGCAACATAATACTTGCCCTCTTTCCATACTAAGGTTTTGAGTGTTTCTTTTTTCATACGCATTAGTGTAACAAATTATAAATGAAAAGAAAATGACTAGTTTAACTCATACGGAATTCCGTATTCCGGATAAATAGCATTTACATCGAGCTCGTCTCGTAAACGTTGTACCAAATACGTGGATGATTTCGGCTCGCCCATGACTACAAAAACTTTTTTGAGCGTTTTGGCCGTATCGGAAACCATTTCAACTAATCCATCTGAATCTTTGTGGGAGGAGTAGCCGGAGATCATTTCTATTCTGGCCCTTACCGGAATTATACTTCCCTTTATCTCCACCTCTTTTGGTTTATCCTGTATTCTTCGGCCGAGAGTCCCCACAGCCTGGTAACCCATGAGAAGAATGGTGGCTTTTGGATCGGGCAAAAAGTTCATCTCATGCCAAACCACTCGCCCTCCTGAAGACATACCGGAGCCGGCTATTATGATTTTTGGATTCGGAGTGTTCACAATTTCCATGGAATCACGCGAGCCGTGAGTAATGTTCAGTTTTGAAAAACTGAATATGTTATCACCGGATTTTATCTCCTGTTGTACGCCGGGATTGAAATCTTTTGCCGTGCGAGAATATATTTCCGTGACTTTGAGACCAAGAGGCGAATCCAAAAACACCGGTACTGACGGAATTTTTTTGTCTTCGACTAAATTATTCAATTCGTACAAAATCACTTGTGTACGTTCTATAGAAAAAGCTGGAATCACGAGCGGGCCGCCTTTCTGTATAGTTTCTGTAACAATCTCTCTAAATCGCTCGTCTCTCTCATCTTTTGATTCGTGATTTCTGTCACCATATACGCTGTCGCAAATAAGATAGTCCGCGTCTGTGATTTTCTCCGTATCTTTGAGTAAAGGCGCCGGTGAATTGCCGGAATCTCCGGTAAAAACAATCTTCCGCGTTAGCCCTAGGGTACCCCTAGGGCAGAATATGAATTCATACATGGAAGAGCCAAGAATATGACCGGCATCTTTTAGATAAACGGAAAACTCATCATTGATCATAGTCTCGACGTGGTAAGGTATCGTCTTCCACAAGAAAACGGTCGTACCAAGATCAACACTTCCATATAAAGGCGGAGGATGCGGAACGGTCTTGTCTTGAGCGTTTGTCTCCATGACTTTTATGGCGTCGGCCAGCATGACTTTGGCAAGCTCCAAAGTTTCCGGCGTTGAATAAATCGTTCCACAAAAGCCGTCCCGTACAAGTTTGCAGACTCGGCCTATGTGGTCCAGATGAGCATGGGTGACGAATAGATAATGAACCGATGCTACATCATACGGCCACGGCTTTCTGTTTATTTCATCGGCATCCGGAACTCCCTGTAGAAGCCCGCAGTCAACCAAAAGCTTTGTTTTTTCTGTTTCAACCAAAAAATTGGCTCCAGTGACTGTTCCAACCCCACCGTAAAAAGTTATTTGTAAATTAGACATAAATTTTTTGATAATTTTCAATTTTCAGTTCTCAATTTTCATTGAATTTTCAATAAATTAATGTTCAAAATTGGAAATTGTGACATTGATTGAAAATTGCAAAATTGATAATTGAAAATTACTTTTTATCGATTAGCCTAAGTGCATGCCACGCTCCGATAAATCCTCCGGACACATCCATTAGTAGGTCAGATGAAGTGTCTATAAAATACGGAACTCCGTCAGACAAAAACTCTAGATGAAAATATAATTCATACAACTCCCATAATATTCCAATAATAAGGGTGGCGAATATGGCCACAAAAATAATTTGTATTGTGGTGTGGGTTCTTATTTTATTTATGTGTGGCCAAAGCCAGAGTATTGCCATAGCCACGGTACAACCAGCCAAAAAATGTACCAGCATGTCGAACCACCAGATGGTCCAATATAAATAAAATTCTGAAGCAAGCCAATTAAGAACAGCGACAATAACGAGAAGTAGGAAGGTATGTTTGAAAAGTTTCATGTCCATAATTACCTAATTGTACTCGAAAGTCGGCATAATTAAAAACTCCAGAGTTGGACGCAGTTCGAGGCGGAATGTGGAAAATAATGCGAGCCTGACTACTGCTCAGGTGAGAATTATTTTTCGTGTTCCAACAAAGAAATGCGCCGACTCTGGAGTTTTTAATGGGATTACGGCAGATACTCCCCTACTAAAAAAGTAGGTGGGTGCCCTCACATGTATTCGTCAGAACGAATTAACGCCCATCGTGATACAAAAATATTGAGCTCCCTTAAAAATTACTAGGTAGAAAATATCAAACGTAACCCTGCTCTGATTATACGCCCGTCAAAGTCGTGGGGAACTTGCGGAAGATTTTAATCCATGCTGTAAAAACAGATTTTTATAAAATCCTTATTCATCAACACCAAAACGTTTGTAGTCGTATATAGGGGCAGACCCGAACCAAAATTTGATTTCGTACTCCGCTTCCTCCGGGGTCGCAGATGCATGAACAATATTAAAAACAGCTCGTTTTTCTTTATTTGCCAATACAGGAGAATCCACGGAAAAATCACCTCGTATAGTACCCATTTCAGCTTTGAAAGGTAAAGTGTTGCCTACAATTTTTCTGACCATGTCTATAGCATGAACACCTTGTACGACTATTCTAACCATAGGTGCGTCAGTCAAATAATCCATAAGCCAGGCCCGAATCAATTTGCCGATTTCCAAAGCATCCTTAGTACCGAGTTCGGCTCTTGGGTCGAGGTTGTATTTTTCATAAGTGGAAAGAGTCTTGTTTCCTATACCTATAATCCATTCCTCATCTTTAGGATAATGCTTATCGGCTTGCTCACGAGTCGCATGGAACATTTCAAGGGCCGTAATTTTTAAGTCCCTCTGTTCCAATCGTTTGACCGTCTCCCCGATAAGACCTTTTCTGACTCCGTCAGATTTAACCATTAAAAATGTTCTTTCTTCTTTTGGGTGTTGCATTTCTGTGACTAAAATTTATATTAAGAGTTTTATTATACACAAAAAAATTATTTTGTCAGCACGATTGGCTCGCCATCTGTGATAACAACGGTGTGTTCGAAATGCGCCGCGTTAGAACCGTCTGCAGTTTTGTATGTGTAACCGTCTTTCGACAAAACTATTCTGCCCGTACCCAGAGTTATCATGGGCTCTATGGCCAAGACCATTCCGGGCCTTAGAACCTCACCCTGACCCAGCTTACCTTCGTTTGGCACGAAAGGCTCCTCGTGGACCTTATAGCCCACTCCGTGACCGGCCAGCCCCTCGGCTATGCCATATCCCAAAGGCCTCACAAACGACTCTATGGCGTAGCCGATGTCACCGATATGATTGCCTCCTTTTGCTGTTTTTATACCGAGCATAAGTGCCTCTCTACAGTGGTCTATTAACTTTTGATTTTTTGGGTCAATCTTCCCAACACCAACAGTGACGGTAGCGTCGGTGATTAACTTTTTGTGGGTCAAACATAAGTCCAGAGAAACAATATCGCCTTCTTGCAAAATGGTCGGGTTTTCGTTCGGAATACCGTGAACAATCTGGTTATTTACGGAAACACACAGAACCGCGGGATAGGCCCTCTTGGCACCGCGCGGAGTGTAACCAAGAAGAGAACCGACATCTCCACCTTCTTTTATTAATTCCCGCGCATAGTTTTCTAAATCAAGAGTTGAAACTCCGGAAGCGACTTTCTTACTAACCTCTTGCAAAATAAAAGCGTGGCGTTTTCCACCCTCTTTCAAGATTTCTATTTCTTCTTTAGTTTTTAGTTTAATCATCGGATTTTCTAAAATCTCGTCTCGTCTATATTCTTTTTGGAGACTCTCGGACCGCGATGGCGGGAGAGTGAACAAATTTGGAGCCCCCAAATTATGTGTGCTCCAAAAAGGATATGGCGAGAAAGAGATTTTGTCTTACCATCCCAATTTTGCCACAATTTCCTTGTGTACCTCCTCTATCGTCTGTTCACCATTCACTGTTATGAGTTTATATGTGCCGTGAACATTGAAATAATCTATCGCCGGAGCGGAGTCTTTGTCAAACCAATCCAATCTCTTCTTTACCTCATCCATATCCACATCATCCGACCTGCCACGTGACAGAAGTCTTGCTTCAGACCAGGCGCGAGAAACATCAAGGCATACTACTGTAGCTTTTCTGCCGTAAAACTCAAGAGCGGTGGTAAAAGTCATAGCCTCCGGAAGAGAGCGAGTGATACCGTCAAAGAAAGCGTGCTCGGTACCTTTGAACTTGTCTATTAAAACATGCGACCACATCCACACGGCCAGAAAGTCCGGCTGTCTGTCGCCGTTTTTATATATAGCATCGGCAAGTTTACTCGAGTATCCATCTTTTTTTATAAATTCACGAAAATTAGCACCCGTCTCGAGATAAAAAATCTCGCCGTTAGGATCTTTTTCCTTTAAAAGTTTCTGCAAAAGTTCGGATTGAGTACCCTTTCCGCATCCGGACCGGCCAATAAATATAAAAGTCTGTGGCAGCATAGGGTAATTATATCAAAAGATTGGACTTTATCAACGATTCGTTTCGTCATGCTTAATTTTTTGACACAAAATTTTCTACTCTATAAGATAGGGTCAGATGTTCATCGATTTTTCATCTTAGGAGAAAACGCTCATGCCACGCGTCGCTACATTCAGGAGACAGCCATTGCTGCCGTCACTGGATAATATGACGACAAAAATGGCCCGGGCACGACTTCTGTCGGAACAACCGCAAAAGAAGACTCCCCACAGAGAGCTTGATTGGACAGACTACTTCCTCCAGCACATGAACCGTGTGGAGAAGCAGTATGGTCAGCGAGCACTGCTCATAGAACTGCGACTGCGTCTCGACGCCGTCGGTTACAAGGAATATGCTGACCAGAGAGGACTCTTCATCCGTCGGATGATGTGGCTTCTCCATGACAGCAGACGCCAACCAGATGACCTAGACCTTGGGATGGAGCCGGAAGATATCCGGTGTCTCAAGGAAATGATTATCTGGGCCATGAGCCAGCGCCAGCCGGCCTTCCCTGGGCCGTCGTTGTGCCCAAAAGAACTGAGACCCCCCACCGAAAAGGAGCTCCAGATTGCCCGTTTCCTCCACCGACTGGACGAGACGGCTGATGACACCCTGTTGCGCAAACTGGTTTTCCGTGGAGTCGGAACCTGCGACCTGCGTCAGTATGAGTTCGACTTCATGTCGGACAACGCTCTGTCGCTGGCCTACCATGACAAAGTGAACTGGGAGTTCACCTTCACCCCGAACCAGCGAGGCTACGCCGAGAGGCTACTCATCGGGGACCAGAGAGAACTCCCCCTTATCGGCATCCTGCAGCGGCCACTCCGACCACGACTGGACATCGCTAAGGCGTTCCGGAAACAAGTGGGCGAACTGTGCGTCACGCCCAAGAATGAAGATCCGCTCCAGATGGAGATGTTCTAAAAACCGGTCACACCAAGGAGGGTGTTGACCGGTTTTACGCGCTTAAAAAGATAATGCTGAAATTAATACTCGCGGATTGAGACTTGAGCGTCGATTTTCTTTATCAGGTCAATTACAACCGACACGACGATGAGAAGTGAGGTTCCTCCGACAGATATTGCCGTAATACCAGTAACGCCGGTCATGATAAGAGGAATAACAGCGACAAAACCGAGGAATACTGCACCGACAAGGGTCAGGCGAGTAAGTATTCGCGCGATGTGCCCTGATGTTGAAACTCCTGGTCGGACGCCGGGAATAAACGCACCATTTTTCTGAAGGTTCGTCGAAATCTGATCGGGATCAAAAGTGACGGCTGTATAGAAATATGTGAACAGGAATACGAGAAGGAAATACGCGATTCCATAAAACCAGGCGTTGGCTAAAATATTCAACAAGAATGTAGAGACAGATGCGACGGCGGCATAAGTCGAATTAACCAAAAATCTCAGAATCATTTGTGGGAAAAGCAGAATAGAAAGAGCAAATATTATGGGAATAACGCCGGCCTGATTGATGCGCAAAGGAAGATACGTGGAAGTTCCACCGTAGACACGATTGCCACGGACTTGTTTTGCGTATGTTATCGGAATAGGTCTTTCGGCTTCGGTTATGATGACCACACCTATAATAACCAGCGCTGAAATAACCAAAAACGCCAAGTATAGAGGAATTTGTGACACATCAAAAGCATACTTCAGTTGTGCAATCTCGGCAGGCAGTGTAGCGACAATACCGGCAAAGATAATGAGGGAGACTCCGTTACCGATTCCGTATTCGGAAATAAGTTCACCAATCCACATAAGCAACATTGAACCGGCAGTGATTACTAGAAGATCTGTGGCCATCGCAACAGTAGAAAGTTCTCCGAGCACCTGTTGGCTCTGCAAAAGTTTTATAAAACTGAAAGCCTGGATAATAGCAAGGGGTACGGTAACCATTCTGCTGTACTGGGCAAACTTTCGTCTTCCGGCCTCACCCTCTTCCTGATAAAGCGCCTTCAGTTTAGGCGACATAATAGTCAAAAGTTGCATGATGATGGAAGCTGTAACGTATGGACCCACACCGAGCATAACTATGGATAGCTGAGCTAGTCCGCCACCCGAGAAGATGTTCAAGAGTCCGAAAAATTCATTGCCACTAAAAAATTGCGCCAACTTATCGTGGTCGACACCGGAGATAGGAATTGCCGAAAGGACCCGAAAAACAACAAGGGCGGTCAGGGTAAAAACTATCCTCTTTCGCAATATTTTATCCTGGAGAATGAGTCTGGCTTTGTTTAAAAAATTTTTCATCCCGTTAGAGACAGGAAATCCCTCGAGAATACGAGGCATTTCCGTAGTTAATGTCTATATAATGATTAATTTAAGCCTCATCTTTATATCACCTAAGCTGTTATAAATCAACTAAGTGATCTCTAACGGGATTCGTATCCTTATCGTATACTACCACCAGCCTTTTCTATGACAACTCTGGCCGATTCGGAAACTCCACAACCTTCGAAAGACAGCTTTTTGTCCAAAACACCGGAACCCAAGACTTTTACCCGTGGTGCCCCACCGGAAATACTGCGGATCATCCCCTTTTTTACCAGAGCCTGCGGAGAAACAATGTCGCCGTTCTTAAACAACTTAGAAATTTCACCAATATTAACAACCGACGGTTTTGTCTCGATACTCATATTTGAGTTCACTCCACGTCCGCGCAGTTTTGGAATTCGTTTTATGAAATCACGAATCTCCGGTCGCTTTTTGTGGCCGGCGCGAGCGTTCTGACCTTTTGTTCCACGACCGGAAGTTTTGGCATGTTTACCGCCACGACCGACTTGTCGCCTCTTCTTATTCTTGTGTATTCTTTTTAGATTATGTGTCTGCATATTATTTATAGTGAGCTTGTCGAATTATTTCTTTAGCGGTAATTGTTTTAACGCTTCAATGGCTGCTTTTGCGTTGTTTATTTTATTCTTGCTTCGTGACCAGATCTTTGAACTGACCTCTTTCAAACCTGCATATTCCAAGACTGTTCGAACAGACGAACCGGCAAGAATACCCTTTCCCGGAGCTCGCATGATGTGCACACGAGAACTGGAGAATTTAGCATCGACTTCGTGCGGAATAGAACCGGTCTTTGTCATGTTTACTTTTATCATGTGCTTTCGAGCGTCTCGTACGGCCTTATCGATAGCCACAGGGGTATCGGTCGCTTTACCTAGGCCAACACCAACACGACCCTTTCTGTCACCAATGACAACACCAACCGAGAATGCAAATCTTCGACCTCCAGTTACAACACGAGTCACACGACGCATACTGATTATTTTCTGATCAAACTCGGGGCGAGTTCGAGCCTCTCTTCGTGGAGAAGCCTTGCGAGAGTTCTTTCGAAACTCTCTTTGTGGTGCAACGGCAGGAACCGTAGTTTCTACTACAGTTGGTGTGATTACTTCATCAATTTTTACTTCTGGTTCCATGTAATTTATTTAGAATAATTAGGTTAATTA
>DATDWZ010000030.1:0-16632 GCA_036517295.1 Minisyncoccota bacterium
TTCTCCCTTCCAGTGGTAGGTTACTGGTCGGAGTTGTAGTAGTTTGTTGAGAGTAGTGGTTGTGTCTATAGTGACTATGTCTTTCTTTAGTTTCTCGTCAGATGAGCAGGTTAGGCTAGAGTTTGTTGGGTCTATGGTACAACTAGCATTTGCGTTCTCGAATGTTGCTACTCCTCCGGAGAGAGAGTTGCTGTAGATGTGGAGAGGGGCCTGGGGGGTTGAGGTGCCGATGCCGATGTAACTGCTGGATGTTACATATATAGAGGGGGTGGTTGTGGAGGTCTGGAGAGCGGAGGTGCGGGAGGAGAGTTCTTGAATGGCGAGGACGGTGTAACCGGCTATATTGATTTCATTTAGAGCCGGATTCTGCTGTCGGCCATAATTTTTGCCGAACCATTCTGTTTTATCGAAAATGACTGCTCCTGTAAATATAGGCTCGCCATCATTGACATCCTTGTACCCTGTTTCCGTATATCTAAAATCATAGATTTTTGTATCAAGCACTTTCTGTAGAGCATCCGTCGGATCATGCAGTGAATTCTCCCAGTCACCGTTCAGTGGATTCTTGGTCTCATACCAAGAACTTTGGTCTCCTATAACATTGCCGGCCGTGTCGGAGACAGTCGGACTGCCGGTGCTTCCCGTTGGACCACTTGAATATGTTCTAAAATCTCCCGTAGCATCCGGCCAGATATACCAGTTCGGACTGCCATCGGCTTCGGCAAAAGAAAGTGTGCCTGCTGTCCCACCTTCTGCCCCGGCATTAGTGTTTCTGCCGATTCGTACCAGAGTGCCATTTTTGTTGTTGCCATAATTTCTATCGGAAAAATCAATGTAGGTGATGTCGGACAGGACTCGCATTTCTACCGCTCGTGTACCATTGTATTGCAATTCTGCTAGAGGATATGATTCATCTTGGCTGGCGGTTGCATTGAGTAATAGACCCTTTGTAGTGGTAGAAAGAGTTTTGACATGCAAGGTTGCTGCAGGCGCGGTTGTCCCGATGCCAACTTCACCGGTATCTCTTTCTAAACTTATGCCTCCTTTATTAACATTATTTGACCAAGCATTGATGTTAAAAACATTCGTGCTCCCGTCTAACCCCATATAAATTCCATAACTTCCTGCTACTCCCGGCAGAGCGTGGTTTGATACTTCCCTAAAATAGATGCCCCCCTCGTCCGCATTGTCCGCGGTGGTGGGAGAAAAAGTTAATCTAGGGACTAAAGCACCTATACTTAAATTACCGTCCGGCCCCGTCGTCCCGATGCCGACGTTGCCGTCTGTTGGTTGAAATACTATTGATCCGGCATTCGAGACACCATCTTCTTTTGTTTGAAATGACCAATACCTGGCTGCCTGCGAAGCTCCTCCCTTCATTTGTAACGTAAGATAAGCAAAGCCGCTTGATTCGTTTGATTTACCTAAGGCAACGGTGTTTCTAAGAGTTGTATCTGTTTTTGCAAATGGAATTGTTATGTCAAGCGGTGATGTCGGCACCGTCGTCCCAATGCCGACGTTGCCACCGAGTGGATTGAGAGCAATATCATAGAAAATCCCAGCCGAATCCGCCGCTTGGGACTGTAACCAAGCATAGTCGCTTGCTACAGAGCCGATTGCTAAGACCGTATCTACTGATTTCCCGACAATGAGTTTACCGGTTGCGTTTCCTGATGATGCTGGCCCCGCACTAGTAGTATTAGAAACTTGCAACAGACCAAGCGGCCCCGTCGTCCCGATGCCGACGTTGCCACTTTCATCAATCCTCATTTTTTCCGTAAGACCTGTTCCGGTTAAATTTGTCCAGAAACTTAGATAGCCAGAAGTACTGCCATCCGTAGCGTTGATTTTTCTCGCAGCAATTGCGCCAAAAGTGGCATAACTACCCGCCGAACCATAATAACCGCCAAGACCCATACTAGCTCCTATGTCTATGCCATATGAGTCACTGGTATAAGCGGCTATCTGATGTTTTAAGGCCGCATTTGTATTTGCGTTATTTCCGGTCAATGTCCCGTTTGCGGATCTGACCTGCAATAACGCTCCGGGATTCGTCGTCCCGATGCCGACGTTCCCACTACTGCCAATTATCGTTAGTGCGCTCGTACTAGTCGTGGCATTTCCTGCAACCGTTGTTGTAGAAAGATAGAAGTTCCCTCCGATGTTACCGAAGGTCCATTGATTTAGTCCTCCTCCTGCAGAAAGAGCAAGTTGAGGACCGGTAGTGGAAGCGATAGTGAGAGAATAGTACGGAGTGGTCGTGGCGATACCGACAAAGTCACTACCTAGAATAGTGAAGCCCGCGGTGTTATCGTTGTTAGCAATCTGGAAAACAGTTTCGGTTGAACCTAGATCGGCCAGACTAGTGTTTCCATCCGATTTGGCACCAATAATTTTGACGGCCGAAGTTGAATCGGTTGGATCGGTTGAACCCATCACTCCACGAAGCAGAAAGGCTTGGGCATCCGTGTCAGAAAGAGTAGTTATTTGTAAGCCACCGTTGTTTGCTGAAATCTTTCGAAAGTCGGCAAATGTTTCTGTCAGAGCAAGAGTTGTCAGACCGTGAGCAATATCCGTTGACCTTAGTCCTAGAATCTGATTGTCATTTCCTGACTGATTAATAGACAGTCCAACGGTCATATCAGAGTTGCTTGTATCTGTGATGTATATCGGGCCAGTGATGAAGTTAAAACTGGATGCTCTAAAGCCCATGGAGTTTAGAACCGTCGCGCCATCATTATGAGTTTGGAGAGTTAAAACGCTCTCGGCGTTTCTCAAAACCAGGTGCTGATCGGTGGTAACACGAACATCCAACGGTTCGTCCGGGTGTCCATTACCTATGCCAACATAGTTATTGCCGAGAACCGAAATGGCTGTCGTGCTTGTTGTAGCATTTCCGGCAGTACTAGTCTGCCCAAGAAAAAACTGTCCTCCTTCGTTTGCTAGTGTCCACTGGGCTAATCCTGCTCCTGCAGAAAGTGAGAGTTGTGGTCCTGTGGTGGAGGCGATGGTCAGAGGATAGTAACCTGTAGTTGTTCCGACATTGAGAGTAGAACCGTTGCTTGTTGCAAATGAAGATGATGATGTTGCGATGAGAGAAGATGCTGTGACTGTCCCTCCGTCGAAGTAAGCAGAGCCTGCTATGGAAAGTTTGTAACCGGGGGTGGTGGAAGAGAGACCAAAGTTACCTCCATTTAGGTAAGAGTTATTATTTCTTTGTATCGACAGATTCCCATCAGAAGATGTAAGTCCTGTGTCGGAGAGGAACATGGAGCCCGTGCCTGTTTGCAGAGTACCCTTGACCCAGAGGTTAGATGAATATGTTGAGGTTGCGTTTGTGCCTGTGCCGAGGACATCGAGGAAGCCTGCGATGGTGGAGGTGGCTGTGGTGGAGGTGGCGTTGAATGAGCCGAAGGTTGGTGTTGATGTGGCTGTCAGTAATCCATCTGCGTTGGTCGAGAGTATGGAGTTGATGGCTGGAGTGGTCAGAGTTAAGTTCGGTGTAGTTATGGATGATGTTGCTGTGAAGACTGATGCTGTCAGTGTTCCTCCGTCAAAGTAGGCTGAACCTGTAACTGAGAGTTTGTAACCTGGGGTGGTGGAACCCACACCAATAGATCCATCGGATGTAAATGTCGTGGTTGCCGTTCCACCAAATTCAGCAAAGTTAGCTGAGAGATTTGTGGAAGATGCCGATGCATTGAACTTCTGTAAGCTGGTGAATGTGTTTGCAACCGATGTATCAAATGTCAGTGCTCCGGATGTAACTTTTAATCCTGTACCAAGTAGGTTATTGAAAGATGAGCCGTTCAGGATGAGATTAGTGGTAGAGGCGGTGGTGAATGAAGCATAGGTGGTGGTGGAGTTTGCGAATGTGGAAAAACCTGTGACACTAAGAGATGATGTAGCCGTTATCGCTCCACCAAAGAATCCTGTACCCGTGAAATAAACATTACCATTCACATCAAGTTTGTTATTTGGAGTGGTTGATGATATTCCCACTCTCTGATTGGTTGAGTCTATGTTCAATATCGAGTTCCCCGCCGCGTTGGTGAAGTTCCAAGCATTCACTTGGTTGTTCTGTGGAGTGAAGGAGAGGGAGGAGTTGGTGCCGTTGGTTGCGATGGTGGTTGAACCTGTTGTACCGGTACTGAATGTGATTTCGTTAGAAGCATCGTACTGAAGTCTGAATTGTGGAGTTGAGACCGAGGTGATAGTTTGTGAGCCTGATGTGACGATACCTCCTGCTAGTAGGTTACCGGAGTTGTCTACACGGAAGAGAGTGGTGCCTGCTTTGCTTTTGTACGTCATGAAGTCACCTGTTGGTGCTAGGTCCGTGTTTCGATAGACAGAAAATATCGGTGTGCCGTTAGTCGACTGGAATATTTCTAATTGTGACTGTGGTGTTGTGGTGCCTATGGCTATTCTTCCGGAATTTTGTTGGATCAAGAAGTGGCTGTCACCTACTACCAGTCCTCCTGTGGATATAGTCGAGGTGGCGGTGGTTGAGGTTGCGTTGAAACCAGCGATGGTTGGAGTAGTAGTACTAACGATGTTGCCTGTTGCATCAGTGGAGAGGATGGAATTCGCTCCTGTTCCAGAAAGTGTAATGGTGGGGGTCGAGAAGGATTGTGCTGTGAGAGTTGTCGCGCTTATCGTTGCACCTCCTATACTGCCTCCGGATATGGTCATGCTGTTTATGTTTCCTCCCGTGATTGTGGTGTTGTAGAGGTTACTGATTTTTTGTATATCTGCGATTTGCTGGTATATGTTTGTGATGGGACCTCCCGAGCCTGAAGAGAGTCTACTGAACTGGAGTGCCACTCCACCGACTATCTTGTTCTCAAGCTGGTTCAGTTTCAGGTCTACATCAGATTCTTTCAGTCCAGATGGTATCGTAGTTACTATCTCTCTCACTCTTTCTATAACTGGTTGGTTTATGATTGTTGTCGTAGACTGTGAAGCCGGAGATCCTGAGACAGTAGTCGAAGGAGAAGATGGAGTGTTCGTTACGACATATACCGTGTCGGGTTCGGGTGTGAATAGACGAGATAGTGGGTTGTATACCAGAGAGTTAAAGATGGAGTTGATACGATGGTAAACGGAGAGACTTCCCGCATCAAAGATGCCGACAGGAAGCGAAGCGGTAAGAGTTCCGGGATTACGAACAATAGAACCGATACCATCTATTCCAGAAAGAATATTCTCTCCGAAAGACAGATACTCGGAAGAAATATTTTTACCTAAAGAATTTACTGCTCGATAAAAATCTTCCGGTAACTCTGAAATTTTTTGAGAGAGATTTTTTGAAAAACTTGGAACATCCACTCTTTGAATGTATGCTCCTCCGACGATGAGCATCATGGACAAAACAAGAGATGCTAGTGGTTTTAAAGTCTTTGAATAATAAGGTTTACTTTTTAGAGTTAGTGGGTTGGGAGTCGTAACAAGCTCCGAAGCAGGTATGCTCGAAGTTTCTTCCATAACAGGACCATTATCGATATCTTTAGCCCCTTGAAAATTTTGGGAAAAGTCAAAAGATATGGGGGAATCTTTATAATCCAACAGTGAGTTTTCCTCAACATACCAAGCTTTTCCGATTCTTTTGGAAACCACTATTCCCTCGCGACAAAGCCTCCCGATATAGTCTTTTGAGTAGCCGGTTAGAAATCCAGCCTCTTTTGCTGAAATATACTTTTGATTGTTAAAAAATACCTCAGAATTCATTACAATAATTATATCCGTTGAATCAAAACAAAAATACAAAAAAGTGTGGATAATCCTCAATATGTCGGATATCCGATATTTTTTATTGAAACGATATTTTGCATAATCTTCGTCTTTCTTTTGATAGGAAAAATCTATCGCGTATTCTTCTTTAAGAACAACAAATAAATTGTCTTCGAATATACGGCTCTATATATAACCAGGTAAGATTTGATTTAACTAAACCTCCAATTCTTTATCTTTTCCAAAAAACAGGGTGTCTGATTGATAATGAATTATAAAGATTATAACTTTAGTATTAATGTTTGGTAATGTTTATATTTCTTTTAGTTTATAATAACGAACTCTAGGGCTCTCAATTCTTACATCAATAAATAGAATTCTAAGGATTTTTGATTAAATCCAAATGGATAGAGTGCTGGTTTGTAAGTAAAGCACGACCTGTTTCTAACTTAAAAAATTAAACGGCCTAAGCGGGGAACACTACCTATGAGATGTTTTATTGAAGTAATGACCTAAAAACTCGAAAACAGCACCTGGTGTCCGTCAAGAGGCAAATCTTGGGCCTATTTAAGAAATTCAAGGATTATGTTTTTCAGCATCTCGGGGTTGGCACTACCTTTTGTTGCCTTCATTCCCTGACCTATGAAAAACTGCAGTATGGATTCTTTTCCGTTTTTATAATCCGTAACACTATCCGGATTTTTAGAAATTATTTCTTTTATTACTTTTCGTAACTCTTCTGGGTCATTCTTTTGTATCAAATCCTTGTCTTTCGCTATCGTTTCCGGATCTCCTCCATCCTTGAACATAACCGCCAGCGTATCCTTTACTCCGCGAGAAGACAGGTCGCCCTTTTTTATCATACCTACCAACACGACAAAGTTCGTCGGCGTAATACCTCCGAGCGAAAACTCCGAGCCTGCAGATTTGGAAAGACCCATAATGTCGGAGGTGATGTAGTTGGACGCGGTTTGAACTACTTCCCCCCCAAAAGTGGTCACGCCGGAAACTATGCTATCAAAAAACTTTCCCGCTTCTCTGTTGTTTATGTAAGTCTCCACATCTTCCGATTTCAAACCAAAATCTTTTGAAAGCCGTTCTCTTTTTTGTGAAGGCAACTCAACCAAAGATTTTGAAAGTTCTTCCGGAGAAAAATCGGGAACTTCGGAAATAATAAGTTTCGGAAGGTCGGGTTCCGGAAAATATCTGTAATCGTGAGCCGACTCTTTTGCTCTTTGAGAAAATGTCACTTCTTTGTTTTCGTCCCATCCTCTAGTTTCCTGAACAACACTCTCCCCTTTTTCCAAGAGAGCGACCTGTCTCTCAAACTCAAAATCGATAGCTTTTCCGGCTGCCCTGAATGAGTTTATGTTCTTTACTTCAACCTTAGTCCCTAATTGGGCAGTGGTCATTGGGATTTGAGATTTGCTGACACTAATATTGACCTCTACCCTCATTTCCCCTTTCTCCATGTTGGCGTCCGAGACATCAAGATACTGTAACAGTAACTGGAGTTCCTTGGCGAAGGTAGTGGCCTCCAAACTGCTATGTATAACCGGTTCGGTAACCAATTCCATAAGTGGTACCCCGGCTCTATTAAAGTCCACAAGACTCATCCCTAGCGTATCGTGAGTCGAGCGAGCGGTATCTTCCTCAAGATGAATACGGGTCAGTTTTACCCCGGCCAGAGTACCCCCTTCCACAAGTGGGTATTTGTACTGGCTTATTTGGTAACCCTTTGGGATATCGGGATAAAAGTAGTTTTTCCGGTCAAATTCGGTAAAATTGGCGACTTTAGCCCCTATAGCCGTGCCGACAAGCAGAACCTTTCTTACCGCTTCTTTGTTTATAACCGGAAGGGTACCGGGGTGTCCCATACATATGGGGCATGTATGAATATTTGGCTCCTTTTCTTCGGGAGAATTAGTACAACCACAAAACATCTTGCTTTTTGTTTTGAGTTCGGCGTGAATTTCGAGACCGATGGTCATTTTGTAATCAGATTTCATAATTTTCAATTTCTAATTTTTAATTTTCAAACAATTTTCAATACATCAATTTCTTAGTGAAGAACTAATCTTATTGAAAATGAGGACTAATTCATGAGCTTCTTTCCAAATCTTTTTTAATACTTCCTTGTTAGTAGGGTTTGCCTCTGCACACAATTCTAACCAGTATTCTGACTCTTGAATTTCTTTTCTGCAAATATGTATCTTGTTACGAAAATCGCTTTTTGAACTTGCTCCATTGGCTTCACGGTAATTTGCTCCAACACTTGTAGAAGCCCTTAGCAACTGAGATATTATATTTAAGTTTAAAGATGTACTTTTAATTTCTTTGCAGTAGTTAATGACTTCCTTTGAAAATCTCATCGTTCTTTTTTCGAGATCATAGTTCATTTTATAAATTGACTCATTAGAAATTGTTTAGAAATTAGAAATTGAAAATTAGAAATTACCCATCTATTTTACAACCTTCTCAATATCTTTACCAACCGATCTTTCATGGTCTTCACGGACGCATCATCTATTATGGAAACGGTCAAAACATTGTTGTGAGTCTTTTCGAACATAGCCACGCGTTTCTTTAGAATTTTTTCTTCAACCATATCCGATTTTGTAAGTAAAATAACTTCCGGTTTTTTTAAAAGTTCCGGATCATATTTTTTTAATTCATCGTGAATGGTTTTGTAAATTTCTTTCGGATTATCATGCTCAGAGGAAATACAGTGAAGTAGTATTTTTGTGCGGGATATGTGGCGTAGGAATTTGTGTCCAAGACCCTTTCCTTCTCCCGCTCCTTCTATAAGACCGGGGATGTCGGCAATGATAAACCCGTACAACTCGCCGAGATTTGGCACTAGCGTGGTGAATTGATAACTTCCCACTTTTGCTTTAGCCGAAGTTATACTATTAAGCAAACTGGACTTTCCGGCATTTGGAAGTCCCACTAGTCCAACATCAACCAAGAGTTTAAGTTCTATAAAAAACTCCCCTCCTTCACCCGGTTTGCCGGGAGTGGATTCTTTTGGTCTTTGATTCTTTGAGCTTTTGAAATGGTCGTTACCAAAACCACCCCAACCCCCTTTTAAGAAAAAGGCTGACTCGGTATTTAAGACTTCAAGAAATACTCCGGTCTGTGTGTTTGTGACCACACTACCTACGGGTAACTCTATTGTCAGATCCTTCCCTGACTTACCCTGCATACGGTTGCCCATACCAATACCGCCGTTTTCTGCCTTAAAATCCTTTACAAAACGATGCTCCGAAAGCCGACCTATATCCTGGACGCCTTTGAGATAGACATTACCTCCTCTACCACCGTCCCCTCCCCCAGGACCAGCATGGTCTAGGCCTTTTTCGTGCATCCAACTAACAATCCCGTCGCCACCGTTTCCAGCCCAGATATTTAGAGTTAATTCGTCTATAAACATATGGGGTAACTGTACATAAAAAAATACTTATCCACAAGTCACTCTATTTGCAAAATATATAGGATTTGGTACAAATATGGAAAATCAATTGAAAGATGGTTTTTGAAAGAAAATTACAAGATATATTTATTTAAAATTGCGTTATGAATGATGAAGAATTGGATCCGAAACTAGACGATGCTGAAGAAGATTTAGAAGATGATCCTTTGGTCGCCGGAAATAAAAAGGCGGACGATGATTCGCTTGATGAGTTGGCTGAGGAGGAGGATGCGGTACTACCCGAAGATGAGTTTGACGATAAGGATTTATGGTAAATTTTATAATTTTTGAATTTTTAATTTTATAAACAAATCTTAATGTCTAATGTTTAAAAATTAATGCATTAGAAATTATTTAAAAATTACAAAATTAAAAATTGGAAATTATAAAACATTGATCTTTATGAATCTGCGTTTACCTATCTTATATGTACCCGACTTCACTTTTACATCGGCATCCGTAATTTTCTCGTCCACGTCCATATTTGTTACGGCCCCTTCGGAAACCAGTCGTCTGAATTCGGATTTTGAAACCACGATTTGTTCCAACATTAAAATATCTACGAGGTTGGTATCTTTTGCCACGGCCACTTGAACAACATTTTCCGGTGCTTCACCTTTTGAGAAAGTGTTCTCAAAAGCCTCCTCTGCCTCTCTAGCACTTTTTTCTCCATGGTATATTTTTACAATTTCGTGGGCTAATTCCATTTTTATTTTTTTTGGGTTAACGCCAGATAATAAATTTTTCTCAATGTCTAATATTTCAGCTAGAGAAAGACTCGTGCAAAGAGTGAAGTACTGAATAATTAAACCATCACTTACAGACATCAACTTACCGAACATGTCTTCACTAGTATCAAGAAGAGAAATCACATTGCCCCACAAAGAAGACATCTTTCTTCCATCCGTGCCAGGAAGCATGGACAAAGTCATGATATCTTGTTCTTTTTGTCTAAATCTTTTTTGTACAGTCCGACCGGCCTTCAAATTGAACAGTTGATCAAAGCCTCCTATTTCGACATCTGCTTCAACCTTTACGCTGTCATAGCCTTGGAAAGCTGGATACATGAATTCTGAAACAAAAATTTCTTGGTTTTGCGCCATTCTTTCCTGAAAATTTCTCCTTTTCGACATCTGCTGAACCGTGAAACACTCTAGGAGTTTTCCTAATTCTATTAGACTCATCTCCTCAAGCCATTCCGCATTATAACGAATTTCTACCCCTGATAAATTAATAATCATTCCTATCTGTTTTAGATAATCTTTAAGATTCTTTTTAATATCATCGTCAGTGAGCATCGGTCTTTTTTCGAGCTTATCGGAAGGATCGGCAATTTTGGCCGTAAAATCACCTATAATAAGTATTATTTTGTGCCCAAGGTCTTGAAATGCTTTTAGTTTTCTAAGCGGAATAGCCCTACCTAAATGAATAGCTGGCCCAGTTGGGTCTATCCCAAGTTTAATACGCAACTGTCTACCAGACAGTAAAGCTTCTCTAAGATGTTCTTTAACGAAAATTTCTTCTACGCCTCTGGCGAGGAGTTCATCGATTTTACTTTGATCAGTAATTACTTCTTCTTTTTTCTTTCCAAACATACTAACACTTTATCATATTTGTGTTAAAATACGAGCGATGTCTAAGGGCCTGCTGAAGAAACATGGTTTTCGAAATCTGGTCATATTTCTACTGGCTTGTGGTATATTTCTGGCCGGAATCATGCTTATTTGGGTTTCCACTTTCAAGATTCCCTCCCTCGATACTATAGAAGCGCGCAAGGTTAGCCAATCGACCAAGATATACGACGGTACGGGTAAGATTTTGCTCTATGATATTTACCAAAATACAAACAGAACCATAGTGCCTTTCGAAAATATTTCCCAAAACATAAAGGATGCGACCTTATCCATAGAGGATAAAGACTTCTATAATCACGGAGGAATAAAAATAAGCTCTATGATTCGAGCAATAATAGTGGACATACTCACACTTAGTTTCAGCCAAGGAGCTTCCACCATAACTCAGCAAGTGGTCAAAAATTCCATACTGACCGGAGATAAGACGCCAACCAGAAAACTGAAGGAGTTGGTTTTAGCTATTAAGATAGAAAAAGTTCTGACAAAAGATGTGATATTTGGTATGTACCTCAACGAAATACCCTATGGAGGAAGCATCTACGGTGTGGAGGAGGCCAGCCAAACCTTCTTTGCCACCACATCAAGCGCCGTGACAATTGCAGAAGCCTCATACCTCGCCGCCCTTCCACAAGCGCCCACTTACTATTCCCCCTACGGCACACACAAAGACAAGTTGGAGGAAAGAAAAAATGTTGTGTTAAAAGAAATGTTGAGTGATAAGAGAATTACACAGGAAGAATATGATTTGGCAATAAAAGAAAAGGTGGAGTTCGCACCAAAGACCGGTGGAAAAATAAAAGCTCCACATTTTGTTATGTTCGTAAAGGATTATCTGGAAAAAAAATACGGCACTGATGTCTTGGAACAAGGAGGGTTACGGGTAACCACCACTCTAAATTATGAATTGCAAGCAAAGGCGGAAGAAATAGCGAAGAAGTATGCAGAAATAAACGAGAAAAATTTTAATGGCACAAACGACGCTTTTGTGGCCATAGACCCAAAAACTGGAGCTATTCTGACCATGGTCGGTTCTCGTGATTATTTTGATACAAAAATAGATGGTCAGTTCAATGTAACCACCGCCCACAGACAACCAGGGTCAACTTTCAAGCCTTTTGTCTACGCCGAAGCTTTTATAAAAGGCTACACCCCAGAAACGATACTGTTCGACCTGCCAACTCAATTTTCATCGGTATGTACACCAGACGACACTACAATAATTCCCCCATGTTATTTCCCCGGAAACTATGACGACAAGTTCAGAGGACCGATGACTCTACGGGAAGCCTTGGCCCAGTCAATAAATGTACCTTCGGTTAAAACTTTATACCTTGCCGGAATACAAGACTCTATGAATTTAGCCGCGAGTATGGGAGTTGAGATGTCCGGGGATCCAAACCAATACGGACTGTCTCTGGTTCTCGGAGGTGGAGAGGTTTCTCTTTTGGATATGACATCAGCCTACGGAGTTTTTGCAACCGAAGGATGGAGAAATCCTTACACACCGATATTAAAGGTTGAGGATAAGAATGGAAAGATGTTGGAACAAATCAACCCGAGACCAAACCAGGTACTGGATTCGGAGGTGGCTAGAAAAATCTCTGACATCTTGAATGATAATGTGGCCAGAACACCTTTGTATGGAGCGAACTCGGCCATATACTTTCCAGGCAGAGATGTTGCAGCAAAAACCGGTACAACCAACAACTATAAAGATGCTTGGATTGTCGGATATACTCCTAGTATAGTTGTTGGAACTTGGGCCGGAAATAACGATAATACCCCCATGGCCAAAAAGGTGTCGGGGCTTATAGTAGCTCCAATGTGGAGAGCTTTTATGGATGAAGTTTTAAAAACCGTTCCCGTTGAGACATTTACAAAACCACAAAAGGAAGACTCGTATGACCTGAAGCCGGTATTAAGGGGTAAATGGCAGGGAGGCATATCAAATATCACACAAAACACAGTTATCGATCCAAATATACCGTACAACAGCATACAGGAAGTAATTTCCGGAGGAGTACACGATATTTTATACTGGGTAAGTAAGAATGATCCGAGAAGCACCTCGCCAATAAACCCAGCCGATGATCCTCAGTTTGATAGGTGGGAATACCCTGTAAGACTCTGGGCAATGCAGAATGGATACCAATAAACAATTTTTAATTTATAAATTTTAAGTTTTAAATGAGGGTCTAAATGATTCAATTTTAAAATTTATAAATTAAAATTTAAAATTGTTATCTTATATCAACAATCTTCTGAGAAACAGACCTATTTATTTCCTCCAAAATTTTCTCTTTATACATAAAGATTTTATTTTTTACAGCCGGAGATGACTTTGTTTCCATAATATAATCTTTAATTTCAATATCAACTAAGGATAGTTCGATTTGTGTATGTTTTTTTATTATATCAATTATTTGTTTTCTATTTAATTCGGTGGAATTTAAATCTTTTGAGAACTTTTGAAGAAATGAGGAGATGTTGAACATAAAGTATAAATATCTATAGAGAATCAATTAAATTGCCTCAGATGCTAGGCGCTGGAGATTTTGTTCGCGAGCTGTATAGTAATACGGTGAGCGAACAAAATTGAACAGCAACAACGCAGATCGGGTGATTTAATTGATTTTTACTTATTCATCGGCATGACGAGATAGAGAAAAGTCTTATCCCCCACTCCTTTTATTATCATCGGTTTATTTGTATCGGAGAAAGAGAGGGAAACGCTGTCCGAATCTATAGACTGAAAACAGTCTATTATGTATTTGTGGTTAAAGCTTATAGATAACGCCTCCCCTTTTATAACAGCATCTATATTATTTACATTTTCACCAACATCCATATTTTTGGTTGTTATTTTAAACACTTTTTCTTTGGGGTTAATTTGAAATGTGACCTGACTGAATTTATCTGCAAAAATATTAGATATTCGCAGGCCACTCAAAATATCCTGCTTCAGAACCACAACCTCCGTTTTTGTTTCTTTTGGAATAATTTGTTTGTAGTCCGGGAATGTGCCGTCTATAACACGCGATGTTATATATAAATCATTGTGTGAAAAAGCAATTTGGTTTTCGCTCAAAAAAACATTCACGTCTTCTTTTACATCATCGAGTATCCTTATTATCTCGCCAACATTTTTAAATGGTATGAGAATTTGATTGAATTCTTTGTGTTTTTTTACTCCAATCCTTTTTTCGGAAAGACGAAAAGAGTCTGTGGCCACAAAAACAACACTATCGTCTTCTGAGGCAAGCATAATACTTGAAAGAACTGGTCTTATTGTTGATACCGAAGAACTATAAATGACCGCCTTGAAGCCTTTGATTAAGTTTGGAGTATTAAATGTAAACGGTGTTCCATTTTTTATTTTTGGGATATTTGGAAAATCATCCACAATGAAAGCTTTGATCAAAGATTCTGAATGTTTTGTGGATACTTTTAAATTACCGCCAACCACCTCAAGTGTAATATTTTTATCATTAGTTATGTTTGATATAAAGTTATATAAAACCGAACCTGATACAGCTATAGATCCAGGTTTGTTTACTTTTACGGGTAATATAATTTCAATCCCTATATCAAGATTTGTGGCTTTTATGATTAAGGTAGAATCTTTAGCTTCTAATAAGACGCAACTTAAAATAGGTAGGGTTATATTTTTACTAGTAACCCTTTCCGCCTTTCCTACTGCGTATGAAAGTTTTTCTTTTATACATTCTATATTCATCCCGTTAGAGTTTTAATTATAATAACTTAAACCAATAATACCTATAAACCCCACATTGTCTAGAAGTGGTTTTTTAAAGATTTGTAAAACTCTAACGGGATTCATAGTATTAATATAATTTTATCTTTTTAAAGACCTAATTACTATTATAGGTGTTTATAGTGGTATATCTTATAAAAACCCTTATTTTTAGCCTTATTATTATAAATTAATATGTGTATTGTTTATGTGTAATTGTGTATAAATGGTTGATTTTTTTAAACAATAATTTTTAATCCACAACCAATCATTACTTTATACATACACTATCTACACACCACACACAACCTTTTACACAAAGATAGACCGTAACTGGTTTATCTCCTGCACCAACCCATCATCCGCCCTCATGTCGTTTTTAATTTTTTCACATGAATGCATAACCGTCGTGTGGTCTCGACCCCCCAACTTTTCACCTATAGCCGGATAGGAGATGTTGAAGTCTTCGCGGAGTATGTACATGATTATCTGTCTGGGTTTTATAATCTCTTTTTTTCTGGTTTTGTCGTATATAAGTTGTTCTTCTATGTTATAAAACTCCGAAACGGTCTTTACAACTTCTTTTGTCGACACCAGTTTTTTAGGTTTAGCATTGTTTTTTACCAAATTTTTTACTTCAGCAAGGGTCACCTCCCTGTTTTTGAGTTGAGATTGGCACGTAATCGAATTTATAATTCCCTCAAGTTCCCTTATATTACCAACTACAGAATAAGCTAGATAATCGACAATCTCTTTTGATGGCGGGAAGATGGCGGAACCGGACTTTGTTCTGATTATCGCAGCCCGGGATTCATTGTCCGGAGTGGGTATATCCACAATCATACCAGCGCTGAAACGAGATTTTAGTCTTTCTTCCAGGTCCTGAATTAGGCCTGGGTGTTTATCCGACGAGAAAATTATTTGTTTGTTGTTTTCGTACAAATGATTGAACAAATGAAATAATTCTTCCTGAATCTTCATCTTTCCGGAGAAAAATTGAATATCGTCCATGATTAAAACATCGTATTTCCTGTATTTTTCCTTGAAAAAGTTCGGTTTGTTCAGTTGAAGGGCGTTTACATATTCCTGACCAAACTTTTCCGATGTTGTGTAAAATACTTTTCTACTGCTGGTGTTTTTTATATGATTTCCAACCGCTTGTATGAGGTGAGTTTTACCATGGCCGGTGCCCCCGTATATAAATAACGGATTGTAGACGATGCCAGGTTTTTTGATGATGGCCTGACTGGCAGCATGAGCAAACTCGTTAAAGGGACCGACAACAAACGATTCAAATGTGTATCTAGGATTGAGGTTATCGTCTTTGTTTATATATATATCGGCGATGGGCAATTCTTTGTTAATAGGTGCCGTTTTATGTTGTTCAATTTTTTCAACAGCACTGTCTTTGGATATCGCGTAATGAAGCGATTGGACATTAGGTGAAGCCACACGCAAGGCTTTAAGTATGGTGTTATGAAATTTGCTACCGAGCCAATCTTGAACGAAGGTGTTGGGCACTCCGAGATACACAGCGCCATCTTCCTGTTTTATGATAGCTGTATCTTTGAACCAGGTGTTAAAGTTAGGCTTAGAGAGATTTAGTTCCATTTCTACCAGAACACTATCCCAAAGTTTTTTATTATCCGTCATGGGCTATATTATATATGTAAAGAGAAAATATCATACTTGTTAAAAATCATGGAATATGTTAATAATATGTGCACAAAGTGTGGAGAAGAATTTTTATCAAACACTTAAAATATTATGTCAAAAACCTACCAGCCAAAAAAACGAAAAAGAGCCAAATCTCACGGTTTTTTAGTTAGAAGTAAGTCAAAAACCGGTAGAAATACCCTTCTGCGACGCCGAAGAAAGGGCCGAGCACGACTGAGTACGGTATAGACAATTTTAAATTTTAATTTATAAATTTTAAATCAAATCTAAATTTTAAAATTGAATCATTTAAACATTCATTTAAAACTTAAAATTTATAATTTAGAACTTTTTCTCATGCTCTCTAAAGCAAATCGAATATCAAA
>DATDWZ010000031.1:0-4052 GCA_036517295.1 Minisyncoccota bacterium
TCGATGGGACGCCCGATTATTGTGGTTGTCCTAGGCTCGACCGAACAAGGCCGTTTCAGCGATGTTTCAGCTTTGGTTGGAGCTAGCTTGGGGTATACAGAAGCTCAACCATAACTTTTCAGAGACCGCATAAATTGCTGGTGCAATTTTGCTTATCTCGTCGTTCAAGGAAACAATATCCTTGATGCATAGCCCTTTCGCAAACTCGGCTGGTGCCTCAAACAATGCTTCGGGCTTATTTCATCTTCGTCTTTGTTTCCTAAACTCCTGCGAAGTCTCTGAAAAGCTATAGTTTCGCTGGCTCAATATAAAGAAAAGCCGCCACCGAGAGAGTGCCTCGGTGGCAAACTCTTCAGTGACGGCGAACCGTCAGTACTCTTCTCGCTCGGCGAGTCGGTCGAGATACTCATCGACGTCGACGTTGTCATCTTCCCACTTCGCTCGACCGCAAGTGGGGCAGAGGTGCTTTTGCGTACTCGTGTACGCCGAGAACCAGCCGACCGCATTCTCGCAGGGGTCCGGGTAACCGCTGCAGAACACCTTGTACACGTACGAGCCGACCTTGTACATGAAGTCGTAGCCTTCCTGCTCTTCGGTCGTCCCGTCTGCCAACTGACAGACGGTGTAGATCGTCGCTCGAGGCTTGTTGCTGATGGGCAACTTGTCGAGACCCATCTCCTTGATTTTTCCCATCGCCTCCGTCAGGGATTGCGCGGGAACCCTTTTCTCCTGGTCCGTACCCGGAAGGGCAACCAGAACGAATCCCGCCACTCTTCCTTCGATGCGTGCTTTGGCCATAGGGCCTCCTTTTCTAACTTTAAATGATAGCATATTATAGTATATCCGTCAAGTGGCTATTTAAGCCTTATTGCCGACGTAGAGCGAGAGAAGCGAGAAAGTACTCTTTCTCATTTCCGAGCCGAGGAGAGCAAAATCGCGAGAATACGCGTTATTTTTGGACTTATTTTGGATGGTTGGGTATACTCTAAATATGTGTGGAATAGATGGGATTCTAGACCCAAAAATAGAAAATAAAGAGGAAATCATCCAAAAGATGACCGCGCTTATTGCTCATAGGGGACCGGACGAGGACGGTTTTTTTGTAGACGGAAATGTTGGTCTCGGTATGCGTAGACTTTCCATAATCGACTTAACAACAGGAAGACAGCCGATAACTTCGGCCGACGAGAGGTATTTAATATTCTTCAACGGAGAAATATATAACTATAAGAAACTTCGTGAAGAATTGTTGTCGAAAGGTTGTACATTCAAAACCAAAACTGACACCGAAGTCATTCTTCAGGGGTATATTATTTACGGAGAAAAAATACTATTGAAACTACGCGGGATGTTTACCTTTTGTATTTACGACACAGAAAATAAGACTATTTTTATCGCACGAGATTTTTTTGGCATAAAACCTTTGTATTATTTGAAACGAGACGATAAGATCGTAGCTTTTTCCTCCGAAATAAAAAGCTTTTTGGGTTTTCCTGGTTTCAAAACTGTGGTTAACGATTCTGCTGTTTATAATTACCTATCTTTTCAGTATAACCCTCTGACCGAAACTTTTTTCAAAGATGTTTATAAACTTCCTCCGGCCCATTTTCTAAAAATTAATGTTACAACGGGAGAAACAGAGATAAAAAAATACTGGTCGTTTGAGTTTAAACCGGACAATAAACTGAACGAACAAACTATGTCAAAGAGACTCTTTGACACGGTAAAAGATTCGGTTGCTCATCATATGGTTGCCGATGTGCCTGTTGGGGCGTTTCTCTCTGGTGGAATCGACAGTAGTATTATCACAACTCTCATGCAAGAGGTGAGGGGAGACAAAAAAATAAAAACATTCACCGTCGGTTTTGATACTTTGACGGAAGGAAAGGAGGCGAGTGAGACGTCAGATTTTCTTGAAACAGATCACACCGAGATAAAAGTCGGACAGAAGGAGTATTTTGAAGAATTACAAAAGGCCGTTTATCATTTTGATGAACCAGTTGGGGACCCCTCAGCAATTGGGCTTTACTTTTTGGCCAGAGAAGCCAGAAAACATGTGACGGTTGTTTTGTCCGGTGAGGGTTCGGACGAATTATTTGGTGGATACAATATATATCTTGCACCGATTGCAAGAGAAAAACTTGTCTGGCTACCCCAGGTTATCCTTAATATTTCGGTAAAGATTTTTGATGCGTTAGGCTTTGGTTTTTGGGGAACAAATTATTTGCGTCGGGTAAGTCAGAAACTGGAGGAATGGTATATAGGAAATGCTTCGGTTTTTAAGCAAAACGAGATCGATTCTCTGTGGATAGGAGAAAAAATGAGACTCCAGTCTTTAAAAACTCTTTACAAAAATGTTGGATCTTTTTCGGATTCGACCAAAATGCAATATATAGACATAAACACATGGCTTGTGGGGGATATACTGGCAAAAGCGGACAAAATGACAATGGCCCATTCTCTGGAACTTCGCGTACCGTTTCTGGATATAGAAGTGGCAAAAATAGCCAGTATTCTCCCTGATGATTTCAAATGGCGAAGTGGGGTGACAAAGTATATTCTTCGCGAGGCTTTCAGGAAAGTAATTCCGGAATCGACCCGAAATCGTCGAAAACTTGGTTTTCCTACTCCTGTTCGAACATGGCTCAACAAAGACAGACAAGATGTTTATGATTTGATTTTGAAAAATCAGTACATTAAATCACACATGAGTGTGGAGTATATTCAAAAAATGATTGATGAACAAATCTCAAAATCTGCCGATAATTCCAGAAAAATTTACCTCCTCCTCATGCTCTCTCTGTGGTATAATACATTTGCAAAATCATGAGTATAGATGTACTAAAAGTTGTTCTCCCGTCCGTCCTGACTTTTTTTCTCGGTATTATTATCACGCCGTTTTTTACGGACTTTTTTTATAAACATAAAATGTGGAAGAAGAATTCAAGGACTAATAATCCAGACATTACTTCCGACCATTTTACAAAACTCCACAATACGGAAAGTGAGTTATCAACTCCTCGCATCGGAGGTATGATTATTTGGGTTTCGGTTATTCTGACGGTGCTGGTTATCTATCTATTATCGGCATTTTTTCCGACAAACTTGACCGAGAAGCTTAATTTTTTCAGTCGTAGTCAAACCCTGATACCTCTAGCCACTCTCGTCATGGCTTCTCTCATCGGACTTATTGATGACTTACTTCAGATATTCGGTAAGGGTGACTACGCCAAGGACCCACTCATATACAGAAAAATAAAAATCATCTGCGTTTCTCTTATCGGTCTGGCTATTAGCTATTGGTTTTACGATAGACTGGAAGTTACGGCCATCCACATTCCTTTCGGTGGGGAACTGGAGCTTGGTATTTGGTTTATACCGTTTTTTATAATAACCATGTTAGCGGTCTTTTCTTCGAGTGTCATAGACGGCATGGATGGACTTTCCGGGGGAATCATGGCTATTATTTTTACCGCATATTCGGTAATCGCTTTTGTTCATAATCAAATAGATATTTCAGCTTTGTGCGCCGTCTTAGCTGGGGGGATACTGGCATTTCTTTGGTTTAATATTCCTCCGGCCAGGTTTTACATGGGTGAAACAGGTATGTTGGGGCTTACGGTGACATTGTCTGTTATCGCTTTTCTAACTAACTCCGTTCTAGTTTTGCCAATAATCGCCATACCACTTGTGGCCACATCGGCATCGGTCATAATCCAGCAGAATTCCTACAAATTTTTTAATAAGAGACGAGTCTTCAGGGTGGCCCCATTACATCACCACTTCGAGGCCTTAGGTTGGTCTCGTGAGAAAGTCGTTATGCGTTACTGGATTATTGGTGTGGTTTTTGCTATTACCGGAGTAATTATCGCGCTGGCTAGTTAAGATAAATAATCATAAACTCTAACGGGATGAATCCCGTTAGAGTTCACACGGTTATGTACTACACATATGTATTACAAAGCAAGAAAAATGGCATATGGTACACTGGAAGTACAAATGACCTACGGAAACGTCTCAAGCTACATAATGATGGTAAATCAATATATACA
>DATDWZ010000032.1:0-12282 GCA_036517295.1 Minisyncoccota bacterium
ACCCCATCACCGATCCGAACGACAAGCGCTACCTCGGCTACACGCTCCTGCGCAAACCACATAGGTTAGCGCGTCCGTAAACAGCAGCCGCGAGGGAAACCTCGCGGCTGAAACGCATACAAATGTGAGTTGCAAAATGACTCTGTATATGTATACTTACCCTCGTACATTAATAACCGCAGTACGCCTTAACCTTATCTCTTCCCGAAAATACTGTCCGAGATAAAAAACTTATTGCACATAATACTAATGGTTAAAAAAGTAGAGGAGGAATTAGAAGTTGCCCCGCAAGATGAGAGTGCGATGTCAAAGATGCTTAACGCCTCCGCGACTCCCCCATCCGTTGATGATGTTATAGAAGGTAAAGTTATCGGCATAGAAAAGTCGAAGGTTTTTATCGATATACCACCCTTTGGTACGGGTATTATCTATGGTCGTGAATATATAAACGCGCGAGATATAATCAAGAAAATAAATGTTGGTGATGTTGTTGCCGGAAAAGTTGTTAGCCTAAACAACAAAGACGGTTACATCGAGATATCTCTGAAAGAAGCTCGTCAGGCTCTTATCTGGAACGAGGCCGAAGATGCTATCCGCGACAAGAAAATATTCGAGTTACCTATCCAAGAAGCGAACAAAGGCGGACTTATTCTCTCGTGGCAGGGCATTTCCGGTTTCCTACCGGCATCTCAACTCAAAACCGAGCACTATCCTCGCGTAGCAGACGGTGATAAAGACCGAATTCTCGAAGAGTTGAAGAAACTTGTTGGTCAGAAGATTTCTGTGGCCATAATCGGCGCTTCTCCAAAAGAAGGTAAACTTATCTTCTCGGAAAAGAATCCTGAACAGAAAAATAAAGATTACATAATCGGTAAGTATACTTTGAATGAAGAGGTCGTTGGTGAAGTTACGGGTATGGTTGATTTCGGAATATTCGTCAAACTCGAGGAGGGACTGGAGGGACTGGTTCACATATCGGAAATCGACTGGGCGCTTGTTGAGAATCCAAAACTTCTCTTCCACATCGGCGAGAAAGTCAAAGTAAAAATAATCGAAATAAAAGACGGAAAAATTTCCCTATCAATCAAGGCCCTTAAAGAAAACCCTTGGAAAGACGCCGAGAAGAAATACAAAAAAGACGACCTTGTTGATGGTGTTGTTATCAAATTCAACAAGCACGGCGCGCTTGCATCAATTGAAGAAGGAATCGCCGGCCTCGTTCACATATCGGAATTCGGGAGTGACGAGAAGCTACACGACTCTCTAGAACTCGGCAAGAACTATAAGTTTAAGATTAGTATGTTTGACGCCAAAGAGCAGAAGATGACGTTGTCCTTCGTCAGTAAGTAAAAAGCTCCAGAATAAATTTTTCAAGACGCGTATCTTCGCCTGGTGGCGAATTACTATGCTCGGAAATCAAGAAAACGATCGTCCTCACTCCAGAGCCCTCTCGCAAACTCGGCTTCGCCTCAAACAGTGCTTCGGGCTTCTTCTCGTTCGTCGTTGTTTTCTAATTTCCTGCGCAATATCTTGGAAAATTTATTCTTCCGCTTAACGTGCGGATACAGTTACAGGCGCCGTACCCCAATGGGTCGTGCGCCTGTGTCTTAGGACTGCCGTTCGTGAGGATCGTCGGGATGCGGGCCACGAGTGTCCTCCGCCTGAAACTTCCGGCAGGACCTGTCGAGGTTCGAGATGAGATGTGATACATCGCCGGCATCGCCGTAGCGATACTCACATCGAACAGCGCCATATGTGAACCGGCATCCAGAGCACCAGATGGAGTCCACCGAACAGACCGCGAGCTTGTTGGCGGACGTCTGAGAAGTCGGAAGCGGATTGAGATTGCACATAGCTACCTCACAGGAACTTGGCCCATAATTAGGCACCTACCACACATTATGCACTTATTTGGGATTTTGCCAAGATTAGTTAAATGTAGTCATTGCTTTCTCGAGACCATCAGAAACGAATGTCGTGAGAGCTTCGTTTACCTTCTTTGATAGTTTTTTCAGTTGTAAAAGTTCTTCGGGTTTGAATTTACCGAGGATTACTTTTGTTACGGCTTCATCACCCTGCGGTTTCTTGATTTTACCCGTGGCGGTTGTCGGGGAGATACCGATACGCACACGCGCAAACTTTTCGGTCTTTAGTGCTTTTATAATTGACTCCAGTCCCTTGTGACCGCCGGAAGATTTGTTAAAGGAAATTTTGGATGTGCCAGACGGTAGATCGAGGTCGTCGTATATAACCATCAATTTCTCGGCCGCCTTGCTACTGGCTACTAGCTGCTTAACACTATTCCCCGATTTATTCATAAACGTATCGGGCAAAACCAAAACAGCCGCGGTTTTCCCTATTTTTACTTTTGAAACCTGGGCGTTTAGTTTTTTGTCAGTTTTCCACTCAGCATCTAGAGATTTTCCAAACATAGAAACCAATATCCGTCCTGTATTGTGACGAGTATTTTCGTATTCCTCTCCGGGATTACCAAGACCAACGAAGATGTAATTAGCCATGGGAAAAGTATAGCAAATAATTTTCAATTTACAATTTTGCAATTTACAATCAATTTTTAATGTTTCAATAACCAAAAAGCATCCTTTGAAAATTAATTCATTGGAAATTCAATGAAAATTGAAAATTGAAAATTGAAAATTCAGGAAATCAATTACAAATTGATTTCCTGAGTTGTGTCAACCCTCCCTTGCCTGTATACTAGCGTCATGGATTCCGAAATGGCACCTATTGAAAATAAAAATAAGTGGAAAAGTATAGTAAGAGAGCTCATTATATTTGCAATCATTGCCGGAGGTATAGTCTGGCCCTTCCGGGTCTATGTGGCCGAGCCATATCTCGTTGACGGTCGTTCAATGGACCCTACATTCAAGACCGGGGATTATCTTATCGTCGATAAGATATCCGGCACGGCCGAAAATCCAAGGAGAAACTCCGTCGTGGTTTTTAACGCCACAAATGCCGGCCAGCCTCATACAAATTTCATAAAAAGAATAATAGGTCTTCCCGGCGAAACGGTTGTTATGAAAGATGGGGTTATAACTATTATAAACTCGGAAAATCCGGAGGGGTTTGTCATCGATCAATCCTATGTAACCCACACCTGCGCAAATACGCAGGCCCCAAACTGTATAGACGGCTTCCAGAAAACTTTGGCCGGAAATGAATATTTCGTAATGGGAGACAATCGTGCCGAAAGTCACGACTCGCGATATTGGGGACCTTTGAAAAAACAGTATATCGTGGGTAGACCCGTTGTGAGACTTTTCGGTATTCACAAGGTTGGCTGGTTACCTTTGCCCGTCTTGAGTAAATTCGGTATGTTACCGGGAGAGGACGATAGGTGAAATGAATCCCGTTAGAGATCAATCGGTTTGTTCAGATCTCTTTCTAGATAAAACCATAATGGTCGAAAAATCTTTACAAATATACATTAACTACGGAAATGCCTCTTCGGGAGGGATTTCCTATCTCTAACGGGATGAAGAAGAAAGAAATAAAAAGAGAAAAAGTACATCTTGAGAGTATAACCGATAAAGTCGGAGAGATTGCCATGCACTACGGATTTACCGTGGTCAGAAGCCCGCATGTTACAAACGAGGATATTTTAAAATCAAAACAGTTCAAAGGTCACGACCATTACGGGGACGCGGATGAAAAAGTGGCACTGACCCGTTGGTACATAGACGGACGGCTTGATCTAGAACCACAACCAGTGGCTGTACATTTCAAAAAGCCCTTTTCGGGTAGTTCGATGAGAAAGAAAACTAACCATGAGATGTACGGGTTCGAAATAATGGGTAGCAACAAATCGACCAGCGAAGCCCTACTACTGCGATGCACTTTGGCAGTACTGGAAGATTTTGGGTATGAGAACCTATATATAGACATAAACAGTATAGGCGACAGGGAGTCCATAAACAAATTCGAGAGAGAATTGGGTTCGTATATAAGAAAACATGCGGGAGACTTACCGGCAAAAATACGGTCAGAGTTAAAAAAAAATAACTACTTACTGTTGATAAACAACTCGCCCGAAACCAAGGAGCTCCGACAAAACGCCCCACAACCGATAGGGTCACTATCCGAAATCGGAAGACTGCACTTTAAAGAAGTTTTGGAATCCCTGGAAACCTTTAACACCGCCTATAAGATAAAGCCGAATATATTGTCCAACAAACTTTATGCCTCAAACACCATATTTGAAATACGACAAGCCAAGGATCCGGCCGGAAATCTGACCGACGACGGAGAACTCCTCGCCTACGGATACAGATACAACCACCTGGCCAAGAAAATTGGCGGAAAAAGAGAGATACCCACGGTTGGTGTAACTATTTTTATAAAAAGGCATCCATCGTTAAATAAAAAAGTCTCAGTGAAAAAAATAAAAAAACCGAGATTTTATCTGGTCCAGCTCGGCTCAACAGCAAAACTAAAAGCCTTGAACATCGTCGAGATGCTTCGTAAACAGAAAATACCGATTTACCACTCCATCACAAAAGACAAGATCACGGGGCAACTTTCCGGTGCGGAATACATGAAAGCTACACATGTCCTAGTCATGGGGCAAAAAGAAGCCGTAGAGAACACTATGATTGTCCGCAGTATCACCAACCGAGAACAAGAAACTGTCCCTCTGGATAAACTTGGCGATTTTTTGAAGAAGTTGAAAGGCGGGAAGAAATAAGAACAATTTTAAATTTTAATTTATAAATTTTAAAATTGAGACATTGAAAATTGATTGAAAATTAAAAATTGTAAATTTAAAATTAGATTGATTTCACCTCTTGAAATCAATCCGTAGCTATGCTAGGATAATTGCCACTATGATAAATGCAGAAGTACAGAGAATGGGTAATGAAAATAATCTGAATCTCATACGCCGATTCACCAAAAAGGTCCAGGGTTCTGGGGTATTGCCTCGTGTCCGAAGCATACGATATGCCACACGAAAACTCTCTCCTTATGTAAGGCAAAAAAAGGCTTTGAAGGTACTGAAGAGGCGGGAAGAAGTGGCTGAGCTTATAAAGATGGGCAAGATGAATGAGTACACTCCAAGAGGCGGAAAGAAATAAGCAGTAATTTTAAATTTTAATTTATAAATTTTAAAATTGAGACATTGAAAATTGATTGAAAATTAAAAATTAGAAATTGAAAATTTGGTAATGAACAGAACCGAAAACTTTAATATAACCAATAGAACAAAAAGCACAGTACCCCCTGTGCCTTTTGCTAACATAAAAAATGTGGCGTTGGGGAAAAAATATTCCCTATCCCTGGTTTTTATAGGAGAAGCCGAATCGAGAAAACTAAATAACTCATATCGTGGAAAAAACAAACCCACGAACATACTGAGTTTTCCTCTGGATAAAAAAACGGGAGAAATTTTTATCACCCTCAAAGTCGCGGGGAAAGAAGCAAAAGATTTTGGACGAAAACTTCCGAACTTTATCGCCTTCCTCTTTATCCACGGCTTAATGCATTTGAAAGGATACCGTCATGGGTGTACAATGGAAAGAGCAGAAAGTAAATTGTGCAAAAAGTTTGGCGTCTAAATTTTCAAGACTTCTTTCTCGCAACATCTCTCCGAGAGACACGGATAAATTTCTGGTGAAATTTTCCTTGAGTTCGCGCCGACGCGCTCGCTAGTCTCTCTTCGAGATATTGCTCGACGATGTCTTGAAATTGTGCAACTTTCTACTTTTATCACATGGCACGCAATATAACAGTAGGAATAGATATCGGAACGTACCAAGTAAAAGTAGTGGTTGCTGAGTTTGTGAAAGAAGACAGTAAAAGCGTCACAAAAATAATCGGCACGGGATTTACGGAATCAAAAGGATTACGCCACGGATACATCATAAACAGCGGGGATGTAACGGAAAGCATTGAAACAGCAGTGAGAATGGCCGAGAAAACCTCCGGAGTAAAAATTCATAAGGCTTTTATTGCTGTCGGAGGAATCGGCTTGTCCGGGATAACCGGAACAGCCAGCACTATAATAGGCCGGGCGGATTTACAAATAACCGAACTGGATATGGAGAAACTAACAAAGATGTGCGAAGAGGGTTTGTCTGCGCCACTTATTCAAAACAGAAGAATACTCCATCCGATTCCCCTCTCATACAAGATTGACGGAAAAGCAGTATTGGCAAAAACTCCGCTCGGTATGAAAGGCACAAAACTGGAAGTGAAAATGCTTTTCGTCACATGCCTTGAACCGCACCTAAACGATCTCCTCGAGGCGGTGGAAGATGCCGGAATAGAAGTCATCGACGCAATGGCCTCCCCTATCGCTGCTTCTTTCGTCACCCTGTCAAAATCACAGAAAATGGCCGGCTGTGTGTTGGCAAACATAGGAGCAGAAACAATATCTATCGTGGTATTTGAAAATAACATTCCCATATCTCTCGAAGTCTTCCCAATCGGTGGAGCGGATATAACCAACGATATCGCTTTGGGTCTCAAAATCCCGCTCGAAGAAGCGGAGAATCTGAAAATCGGAGGAATGGGGAGCGCTTCGTATTCAAAAAAAAGGTTGGATGAGATAGTCAGCGCGCGACTTTACGACATGTTTGAGTTAATCGAAAATCATTTGAAAAAAATCGGACGAAACGGATTGTTGCCGGCCGGAATATTTATTACCGGAGGTGGAGGAGGTATCGGTACGATAGAAGATTTTGCCAAAATCGCGCTCAAACTCCCTTCACGAATCGCGACTACAACCCAGATGGGAGAAAAAACATCCATAAAGGATTCAACATGGGCAGTGGCATACGGATTGTGCGTGCTGGGATTTTCAAAAGAGGAGATAGAAAACCTCGGACTGAAAAATAGGATGAGTCGAGCCGGAGGAAAAATTTCTGAATGGATGAAACAATTTTTACCCTAAGGGGCCTGCCCCGTTAGATATAGACGGAAAATTCTCAATTAAATTATAAAGATTCTGTAATTTAGGGCTAATTTGGGCGGTTTACACAAACATAAATATCTAACGGGGTCAACTGTTTTTATTTAAAGCCTTATCTGCTATAGTAGCCTTACGAAAGAGAGATTATTTGATTTTAATAAACAAAACACCATGCCCCAAATCAAACCAGATGTAGAAGCATTTGCACGAATCAAAGTTCTCGGTATCGGCGGTTCGGGCAAAAACGCGCTTAACCATATGATAAATTCTAAAGTACGCGGGGTTGATTTCATCGCAATTAATACGGATTCTCAAGATCTCCATCACTCACTGACCAAAAGAAAAATACATATTGGTAAAAACCTGACACGAGGACTCGGAGCCGGTATGAATACTGAAATCGGTAAACGCGCGGTTGAAGAAACAAAAGAGGAAATACAAGAAGCAATCAAGGGCGCGGACATGGTCTTCATAACATGCGGACTCGGTGGTGGGACAGGAACGGGCGCCGCACCTATCGTTGCGCGAATTTCAAAAGAGATGGGAGCACTCACTGTTGCTGTTGTTACTAAACCATTTTTCTTTGAGGGACAACAGAGAATGAAATTAGCGGAAACTGGACTTGAAGAACTTCGGGGGGCGGTCGATGCAATCATCGTAATACCTAACGACAGACTGCTTTCAACTATAAGCAAAGAGACTACAGCAAAGAATGCTTTTGCCACATGCGACGATGTTTTAAAATCAGCCGTTGAAGGAATCTCCGACCTCATCACAACTCCGGGTATTATCAACATAGACTTCGCCGACATCAAAGCGGTCATGGAAAATGCTGGTCCTGCTCTCATGGGTATCGGAGTTGCCACAGGTGAAAAACGAGCGGAGGAAGCGGCTAAATCAGCCATAAACTCCCCTCTTCTGGAAGTTTCGATAAATGGAGCAAAGGGTGTTCTGTTCTCAATCGCCGGTAAAGATGACCTTGGTATGTTCGAGATTCAAGAAGCGGCAAAGATTATCACGGAGTCTGTTGATCCTAATGCTAAAATTATTTTCGGTACGGTTAATGATGATAAGCTGAAGAAGGGTGAAGTTAAAATCACGGTTATCGCATCGAACTTCCCAGAGAACTTCACACGCAAGACTCTCTTTCAGTCGGCACAGAGCATAGGTAAAGATAAAGAAGTACTGGAGGAAAAAGGTAAAATATTTAATTCCGTCCCTGTTGTTGACGATAAAAAAACGAGTGATACAGATGATGATGAGTGGGGTGCGGTTCCGGCATTCTTACGAAGATCCAAACTCAAGTAATTTTCAATTTACAATTCTCAATTTTCATTGAATTTTCAATGAAATAATTTCCAAACCACTACACTTAGACTATTTTTTGTTGTATCATTGAAACATTGCAAATTGATTAAAAATTGCAAAATTGGTAATTGAAAATTTTATTTTATGATCTACGACTTAATAATCATCGGTGGCGGACCGGCGGGAGTATCTGCGGGCGTATATGCGGCGCGAAAGAAGCTGCGAACACTTCTGATAGTACTTGAATTTGGAGGGCAATCGGTTGTCTCGGAGGGTATAGAAAACTGGATTGGTACTGTGAAAATTTCGGGTCTGGATCTGGCTAAGAATTTCAAAGAGCATGTCATGGCTTACGCCGGTGGAACGCTGGATGTGAAAGAAGGTGAATCCGTTCAGAACATTAAACACTTGGAAGCTCGGCTTCCAAGTGTTGGTTTTATTGTGGCCACGGATGCGGGAGAATATCGGTCGAAAACTCTACTAATCACCACAGGTTCAACGAGGCGAAAATTGGAAATCCCGGGTGCTGTCGAGTTTGATAACAAAGGCCTGACCTACTGCGCCTCATGTGACGGTCCCCTCTTTGCCGGACAGGATGTCGTGGTCATCGGAGGTGGAAACGCGGCTTTTGAAACAGTGGCTCAACTCCTCGCGTACTGTAAAAGTGTTACATTACTTAACCGAAGTGAGAGTTTTCGTGCGGATGAAATCACGGTTGCTAAACTGAAACAGAATCAGAATTTCAAAATAATCACAAACGCCGTACCGACAGAAATCAAGGGTGACGCTTTTGTAAAAAGTCTACTTTACCAAGATAAAGTAACCGGAGAGACTCGTGAGATTATGACGCCTGGGATATTTGTCGAGATAGGTCTCATCCCAACAACATATTTTGCTAAAAATGTTTTGGAGTTAAATGCCATAGGCCAGATTCCAGTTGATCCTCGAAATCAAAAAACAAAAGTTCCTGGAATCTGGGCTGCCGGCGACTGTACGGACGGACTTTATCATCAGAACAACATTGCCTCAGGAGATGCTGTGAAGGCACTGGAAGATATTTATGTTGAGATGCATACTAGGTAGCTCCTAAACCTTATGAGAATAAACGAGGCAAAGAAAAAAGCCTATGATAGACATGCTAAGTATTCGAGCAAAAATGATGGGAAGCAGAGAATGTATTGTTTTGAAATAGAAAACCTAGAAGATGACTATGCTGAGACTCTAAGAATAATTTCAAAATATAAAGATTCATCATTTGATTTTGTAGCTTCATGTTTGAGAAATGAGGTCCCGTCACTTCGTGTATTTTCCAAAGAAGCGGTTTTGCGCTTTTCGATCGGCAAAGAGGTATCTTTGCCGGAAATCAAGAAAAAGCTAATAGCGAACGGCTATGTTTTTGCAGAAAAATCCAAAAAGAGTGGGCCTTTATGTTTGAACCCAAATCTCAGCGAACCATTTTCGGCTATAATGTTCAGACTGAAACTCCCGTTTTGGGAATTCAAAATGTGGTTATTAAATACTTTATTATATAAATAATCCAGACAAAACAATCTGATACAGAAAAACAAATAGGCCCAAAGCTGTACTGTTTTTCTTTGTGCGCGATACAGGGCTCTTCCGCAACTCGAAACTCGTCGTCACTCGTTTTGGTCGTGTCCGCAGCTCGCGACCAACTCTGATGAGTTGATACCCGCTCCGCTTTTCGAGCCCTGACGAAAGTGCTACCCAGCACTTTCTTATCACCACAAATAAAAGCCTTACTGTTTTTCTTTGTGCGCGATACAGGGCTCGAACCTGTGGCCTTCTCAACGTCAATGAGACGCTCTACCAACTGAGCTAACCGCGCTTCAATAACACGCCCGTAAATCTAGCATATTTTTGCTTTTTGTACAAAAAATGCTATAGTTTTTGAGTGTTGTTTTGGCTAATCCAGCCATTTTACTAAGGGGTTGGACGCCCGAACTTTGCTTTGCAAAGTTTTAGGGCCCTATCGTCTATCGGTTAGGACACGGCCTTTTCAAGGCTGGAAGCGCGGTTCGACTCCGCGTAGGGTCACAAAATGATAGTTTTCTATCTATTTGTGTTGTCTGTTTCTCTCCTCGTCTGCGTTGTCGCATTATTATTTATCGGCGCGCAAGTCGTTGCAATATTTACCACAGACGCACCTTTTGTTCCGATTCCGGGCGGGATTGATGAGAAAATTATTGAAACTTTGAAACTCGGCGACAATAGCGTTCTATACGAGCTTGGATGTGGTGACGCCAGGGTTTTAAGAAAAGCCTCTGAAAAATATCCTGGAATAAAAATGGTTGGGGTTGAAATCGCTTTTATTCCCTACCTCCTCGCTCGTTTTAAATCACGAAAGTATAGAAATATAAAAATAAAGAGAGAAAATATTTTCAGAACCCATGTCGGAGACACCACACACATATTCATGTACCTGTATCCTCATGTCGTGGAAAAACTGATGCCTATTCTGAAAAATAAATGCAAACCGGGCACAAGGATAGTTTCCTGTGACTTCCAAGACAAACATCGTAAAGCAGAAGAGGTAATACCTATCACCAGCCGAAGCCACACCCGTGGTAAAAATCTTTTCATCTATGTTGTATGATTTCATCTCTTACGATATATCGTAAGAGATGAAATTGAAATAAATATAAAGTAGCAAATTATGAACATTTTTGATACTGTAAAAATGTCATGATTATATTATCAATTGAGACGAGTTGTGATGAAACAGCGGTGAGTATAGTTGAGGCAAGCGGAGGACTAGAATCCCTTGTTTTCAAAGTACTCGGTAATGCTCTGTTTTCCCAAATAGATATTCACAAACAATACGGCGGAGTTTATCCAATGATGGCCAAACGCGAGCACGCTAGAAACCTGCCGACGATTTTAGTTAATTCACTCAAACAAGCTAACATGTATAAAGTGGGCGATATGTCGCCTAACTTTGAAATATGGCAAGAGATAGAAAATATTTTGATTAGGGAGGAGGGATTATTTGAAGGACTACGGTCTGTTGTAGAAAATGTAGAAAAACCAAATGTAGATGTTATATCGGTAACTTCAGGACCGGGCCTCGCTCCTGCTTTGTGGGTGGGAATTGTCTTTGCACAAGCACTTGGAAAGCTTTGGGATATTCCAGTTATCGGGGTGAATCATATGGAAGGACATATTGCTTCGGTCCTAATGGAAAATACCAACTCTCGACCGGTGCAATTCCCCGCTTTGGCTTTACTTATTTCAGGTGGGCATACAGAGTTGGTGGAGATAGAAAATTGGGGGAAATATTTTGTCTTGGGACAAACCGTTGATGATGCCGTTGGAGAAGCCTTTGATAAAACGGCGAGACTACTGGGGCTTCCCTATCCTGGTGGACCGGAAATATCTCGATTGGCAGAATATGCACGAGAAAAAAATATCCCCCGAACAGCAAAACTTCCCCGCCCCATGATTCACTCAAACAATCTGAACTTTTCTTTTTCCGGTCTGAAAACAGCCGTGCTGTATTATATCCGAGATAATTTTAACGGAGACGCCCAAATAATGTCCTCCGAACAAAAAGCAGACCTTGCCCGAGAGTTCGAAGATGCGGTTATAGAGGTATTGGTCAACAAAACCGAAAAGGCTCTGGCGGAAACGGAAGCTAAGACTCTTATTATAGGTGGAGGAGTTATAGCAAACAAGAAGATCAAGGGGTTTTTTCTTGAATTTGAGACAAAATATCCAGGACTTATAGTAAAAACTCCAACTAAATCTCTGGCCACAGATAATGCTCTCATGATTGCCGTTGCGACATATATTAATACTCTTGTGTCACCAAATATACTAAATACCCCAAAAAATATAATGGCTGAGGGTAATCTAAAATTGGGCTAGAAATATAGCTATAGTAACGTATTCTAGTCAATAGCTTGGACGCGTTTTGTTAATAATTGTATTGGCGAACGAAGTGAGATTCCCATGTGTAGTCTTTCGTGATTGTAGTAGCGGGTATATTTTTCTAAAGCTTCGTTTAAACTCTTCACATCTCTTAG
>DATDWZ010000033.1:0-4964 GCA_036517295.1 Minisyncoccota bacterium
AATTATGAAAAAAAACGGATTCATTTTTGTGCAAAAGGCCTATATAGTTGAGTGCTGGGAAGATGTCTTGAAAAAGAAGTTGAAGTAGCGTTGGTTAACAAAAAATAGACTAACAAATCAACTTTCTCAGACATATTGAGCTGGTGACCGTAATCAGCTCGGACCTATTTGGCCTGGATGACTATATCAGAACATATCTACTTGAACATCCTGATATATCATTTGGCACTGCTATTAAAATCATTCTTCGTTACTACACAACTCCTGAACTGATTGTACAACTGACCGAATTTAAAAGCCACCTCAAGACTGTAGATTTCTGTTTATTTCAGGAGGTTTTTGGGAAATTGTCCAGAAAAAGTAAATGAATTAAGGGAGTATAACAGCCAATAGCCACAAAGGTATAGATAATAGAATTATCATCCCAGCTATTCCTAAACGATTTTTTCGTAAAACCCATAATGACCCAATTATTCCCAAGAAATCTAATGGGTAAGTCACATAATTGCAATATGGTTTACACCATAAATGAGGTCTATGAAGAATATTTGTGAATGAGTTGTGAATCTCAAAAGATTGCAAAATGTCCCGAATTAGATGATATGTGGATAAAATCAAAACGATTATGAAGAAACAGCGTAATAGTTTTTTATTTCCTGACTTCATACATCAATTTTATTACTTAGCCAGGAAAAAGTCGAACCAAATTGATATACTACAGCTACCGAATGATCTCTGTGGTGAAGGTATCTTACTTTAAGAGAACTGATGGCATGCAAGTGATCCATCTTAGCCACTGAGGTCGCCCTTTAGGGCCGAATTAACACCTATCAATCATGTCAATACGCAAAACCGAACCAGTTTGGCATTCCCCGCTTAATATATACTGGTGGGAGGATAAGCTTGCTCAAAAAATCGGAAAAGAGATTATTAAAAAGCGGAGTAAATATCAAAAGGTTAGAGAAGCCAGAATTGCGGCCATAGTAGCTTTGGCGATGTATAAAATTAGAGATATCCCAGCTTATGTTCAAATACCAAGAGAAGATCCTCCAGATGCATACATCTTACAAGAGTCAAAGAAAATAAAAGGCCAAGCTGACATCTCTACTATAGAAATTACGACATATTATGATGACTCTAGAGAAACACTTCTCGAACAGCTTAAGCGCAAAAAAGTACCAGAAACACACAAAACGTACTCTGATGAGTATATTCTAGTGGTTGAGATAGGTGTCAGAAATCCTCCTATAAATATTGATTATGATGAGTTAAGGAGCTACTTAAATGAAATTGACGTTAAATTTCCGATATGGACTGTAAGAGACATCTCCCATTCGGGAGACACAATAGCAGAAGTTGTGACAGTAAACCCTGAAACACAAACATTAGAAATTAACGTAGGTGAAGCTGCTTATACATTTAAGACTCATAAACTCCCCGATGTTCAGTTTGTTAAACAGGGAACATCAAAAAATGCCGGGAAACGAGAACTTGCAGGAGAATACAGAAAACCTCCTTGGGATGAGTCGTTGTTGGGTGATTAAATATTAGGTTCGATTCCCATCACCGGTATCTTTCACTTCCAGGCTAAGACAATTTTTGTGAATTTTAAGGATCGAACTCGAGAAAAGATTGATTTATTGGGTTCGAGTCAAACTCGATTCGTCATACTGTAATTCTGATAAAGTCCTCTTTAAGGCTTTTTTAAGTTGATCTCTGCCAAAATCCACTCTTCAAAAAAACTTCTCTGGCTTTGGCGTCGCTTTCATTAAATAAAGTAGTCGTAGTGAATTAGCTTTAAGGGCCTACGGTTCATCGTTGATCTTACTTCACCACGAGCATGTTGAGAAAGTCTGTTGCGAAGATTAGAATATATTTATACAGATGAAAGCCAAGTCAGACTTGGGGAAGTCTGACTTCCCTTGGCACTCATCAATCACGCGAGTGAGTTTGACTCGTGAGCGGGTGAAGGGAATCGAACCCTCGTCACCAGTTTGGAAAACTGGCGCTCTACCATTGAGCTACACCCGCCTTTCGTCGCCTTCGCTCCTCAAGGTAAACCTTTCTTGCTTAGCTCCTCAAGGTAAACCTTGGAAACCCGTGATTAAGTCCTCTTTTTTCTCTCTTCTCCAGCCTTTAATTTCTTTTTCTCGCCTTGCGGCATCAAATTTATTTCTAAACTCTTCATAATAAACAAGTTTGACCGGTAATCTGTTCCGAGTATATAATGCACCAATTCTAGTATTATGCTCCCATAATCGCTTCTCCACATTCCATGTCATACCAATATATAAACTACCGTCACGACATCGTAGTATGTATACATACCACATACTTAATTTCGATCTCAGAGTTTGCCCTGATTTGAAGGGCTTGCCCTGAGCGTAAGCGAAGGGTCGGGGAGAGAGGACTCGAACCTCCGGCCTCACGCTCCCAAAGCGCGCACTCTAGCCATCTGAGCTACTCCCCGTCGATAAAACAATTATACCATCATTGAGCACTAAATAGTCTATAGAATAACACACAAACTAGAAGAGCGACCAAATAAAATTCGCGTTATTCGTATCGCTTGAAACTTACCGAAGATACCAGAAGAGTGCAAACTGCACGCCAAGGACGACAAATGACATGATTAATGTCTTCCTCAAATCGCGCAATACCAGATTCCGTTCTTTTATAAGCGGCTCTGTATATGACTCCTGAATCTCTTCAGGCTGTTCCCGGGGCTTTTCTTCAGGTTTATCGGGAATTTCCGGCAATGATACGGATGGCTTCGTATGCATCTGCCGCAAATTTCTCCGCTTCTCTGCGAGCTTTTTTCGTTTTTTTGTCTTCTTTACCATATAACGACTGTGTAATCTGAAATCTGATAACATATATACCATATTGACCGGATGCAGTAAAGCAGTTACAATGGCTATAATGGCAAACGCAGGAAATCCTATCGTGATCGGCTTTTTTATTCTTCTCATGCTGTGGCTCGCGGGACTGACGTATGTTGTCGTACGAACGTTGCATCACTATAACAGCCTGTCGAAGGGAATCAGTAAACAAGGGCTGCAGGCGGTGCTGGACACAGTCCTGTCTGATTTGCGCATGTACAAAGACCGCATCACTGCCATGCAGGAAAAAGTCGACCAGCAGGCAAAAGACCAGCAATTTACCCTGCAGAAAATCAGCCTCGTACGTTTTAACCCTTTCGCCGATACGGGCGGCGAGCAAAGCTTTATTGTCGGGTTGCTTGATAAACAAAATAACGGTATACTCATTACTTCTCTGCAGGGACGAACGGGGACGCGTTGGTATGCCAAGCAAATAAAGCGAGGCAAAGGCGTTAAGTTTGATTTATCCAAAGAGGAAGAAGAAACTGTCCACAAAGCAAAACCGCTGACATGAGACGATATCTGCCCCAAATCGGTGCGGCATTGGCGCTCTATATATTGAGCGCCGGTATTTCGTTTGCCGTCTTTTCCGCCCTTGGAACGGGCAGACCCGGCGGACCGGCAATCGTCTCGCCGATTGCCCCTGATATCAGCCCTGCCGGTCAAGACGGTCTCTCCGGACTCCCGAGAACCGAAGCCTGTCCCCTCAACGGAAAACTCTATTCTAAACCGGAACGCGAGATGTGGGAAACGCGCCGTCCGCTCGCCGTCATGCTGGAAAACTCGACGGACGCCCGCCCGCATTCCGGACTCTCCAAGGCGGATATTGTCTATGAATCGGTCGCGGAAGGCGGCATTACGCGCTTTTTAGCGGTTTTTTACTGCGGTGTTGCCGAAAATACCGAGCTTGCGCCGGTTCGTTCCGCGCGCACCTATTACCTCGACTGGGTATCGGAGTACGACGCGCTGTATAACCATGTCGGCGGCGCGGGCCGTTGCAGCGATCCGACTGTAGATACCCGCGCAAAGGCGCTCTGCCAGATCGGCCAGTACGGCATCAAAGACCTCGACCAGTTCGGCATATCATTCCCCGACTGTTATCGCAATCCTGACCGTACCGGCAAGCCGGTTGCTACCGAGCACCAGATGGTATGCCTGTCAGAAAATCTGTATGACATCGCGGAAGAGCGCGGCTGGACAAATGTTGATGAAGAGGGAGTGTCGTGGGATGAAGATTTTACCCCGTGGAAGTTTAAGGAAGATGCCGCGCCCTCGGACCGCGGCTCAGTCATGACAGCTGATCTCTATTTTTGGAAGGGATACGATGGATACGATGTCACCTGGCAGTACGATAAAGAGCTGAATGAATATAAACGCCTCACCGGCGGGGAGATACATAAAGATTTGCTGACCGATACGCAGTTGACGGCGAAAAATGTCGTGGTACAGTTTACCGCTGAAACCGGCTCGGTAGATGAACATAAACATTTGTTATACAAAACTATCGGCGGCGGGGATGCCATTATTTTCATGGACGGTAAAGCGATTGAAGGTTCGTGGTCGAAAAAGAGCAGAACAAACAGAACCAAGTATTTGGACGATAAGGGAAAGGAAATCTCCTTTAACCCCGGCATCGTGTGGATTGAAATCGTTCCGACCGGAAATACGGTTACCTTCTAAATCTTTCGTAATTCTTACACTTCTCTCATCTGTTTCTCAATCCGTTGCGTTATCCTCTACGGTAGTTTAGGAAGGATGTATGGACACTGCCCGTTTATATTTTAGCCAAGGTTTTTCTCCGCTGACAATCCGTTTTAAAGAACAGTTATTCTTTTATATCAATTCAACCGATAAAGTAAAAGACCGTTCACTCCCTAAAAAACAGATTATTTCATATGTAAAGAAAAGCATATGGGAAAAAAGATGATACAACGATATTTGGAAAGTCGCTCACCACCGTAGCCGGGTCACCCATGCTGACATATGTTATCCACCCACTGAATCAGGGTGGATTTTTGCTTTATTCGGTGGTAAAATCGTGGACGTACTTTGAAATTCCGCGGTAGCTCAACGGTAGAGCAG
>DATDWZ010000034.1:0-28674 GCA_036517295.1 Minisyncoccota bacterium
AAAACAAATATGAAAAAAACAATCAAAAAAGCTGTTGGAATGTCAAAGGGTAAAATGGTCGCGTTAGGGGCCGGAGCAGTGGCTCTCGGCGCCGGGGCGTACTATCTTTTAGGGCCGAGTGCAAAAAAACATCAGAAGAAAGTAAAGGCCCTGTTAATCAAGATGAAAACCGAAGTTGTAAGTAAGGTGAAGAAAGCCAAGGATGTCACTACTCCCTTATATAACAAGATGGTGGATTCCGTAGCCGTACAATATGCCAAACAATACAATGCTCACCAAGGGGAAATAAAATCTTTTGCCAAGAAACTAAAAGGGGAGTTAAGGGGTATAGAAAAGTTGGCAAACAAAGGCGTAGACAAAGTAGCAGAAAAACTCAAACCCAAGAAATAGATAATTAGACGAAATCGTATAAGACTTTTAACTTTTCCAATCCTCGATGGAGTTGGACGGCCATGGCATTTTTTGTCTGTCCGGTAATGAGTGACATTTCAGTAAGCGACAGATCCTGGTTATATTTCATACGCATAACCAGTCTATATTTTATTGGCAACTGCTGTATGAGGAGCAAAGCCTTTTTACCGTCCAAGAAGTTCACAAGTTGGTTTGTGTTATCTATGCTCGGTTCGAAACCTTTTTCCAATAACATATCAAGAGATGTTGTTTTGCGTTTTCTATATTCGTCTATGATGAGACAGTTTAGGGAGTGGTAGAGAAAAGCTTTCATAACTTCGATCTTTCCGCCTTTTACGAGGTAGTTCCAGGTCTTCATAAAAGTGTCCTGAACCAAGTCTTCACTCAACTGGCGGTTGTGTACCTTGAAGAACGAGTGTTTGTTTAGACCTTTTTCATGGTCGCAATAGGCCAGGGCCATAACCGCATTCATCTTTGCTTCTTGTTTTGGAGTCATAACTATAGTATTAAAAATGGAGCCGTAGATTGCCCTACTTTATTACAGCTTTATTTATATTTTTTAAGCGAATCTATATTACTAGCCCTATAATCCAGTAAGATTGATAAAGTCTACCACACGTGTATTACAATGAAACTACACAATGAGAAGAAATACTCGCTATTAAGTCTAACATAGTGTACAGTCGATGACTAACCTGTAATAATTTATGGCCTTATACGGCCTTGAAAGTATGAAAACTATATTGATAATTGAAGACGAAAAAAGCCTTAGAAATGCAGTCGTCGATCTTCTTCACGCAAAAAGCTTTTTAGTTATTGAGGCAAAAAATGGCCGAGAGGGTATGGAACTTGCGTTATCTAAACATCCAGACCTTATTTTACTGGACCTTATAATGCCGGAGATGGATGGGATGTCCGTATTAAAAAAGATTCGAGAAGATAAATGGGGGGTAACCGTTCCCGTTATTATTCTTACAAACCTAAGTGCGACCATTGAACAATCAGTAGATAACACGCTAGCAAATAGCCTGACTCATTATCTAATCAAATCAGATTGGAAACTTCACGACATAGTAAAAAAAATCGAGGGAATATTTAAGATATAATCACATTGTAGTTTTATGAGAAACAAAATTACCAAATCTGCGTCCGATGATATAATCCTCAACCTTAAAGTTTTAGCGGAAGAGAAAGAGAGTGTTCGGCGTAAACTGGCGGTGACCGCGGAGAAACTGGCTGCAACCGCAAAAAAGTTGGCAATAACAGCAAAAGAAAAAGAGAGCGTCAGGCGTAAACTAGCAATAACAGCAAAGGAGAAAGAAAGCGTTCGACGCAAACTAGTCATAACCGCGTCAAAACTAGCTGCGACCGCAGAAAAACTTGCCGCCACAGCAAAGGAAAAAGAGACGGTTCGACGCAAACTAGCAGTGACCGCGGCAAAACTTGCCGTAACCGCCCAAAAATTAGCTCTTACCGCCGAGAAGTTGGCTCTTACAGCCGCAAAACTTGCTGAAACGGCTGAAGAAAAAGAAATCGTCAGGCGTAAGCTGGTAGTCACTGCAGCAAAACTAGCCGCTACTGCCGAAGAAAAAGAAATCGTCAGGCGTAAACTAGTAATCACGGCGGCGAAACTAGCCGAAACGGCTGAAGAAAAAGAAGGTGTCAGGCGTAAGTTAGTAATCACCGCAAAAGAAAAAGAAACAGTTAGGCGTAAACTGGCGGTGACAGCGGAGAAACTAAAGGCCTCGCATGCCACTCTCGAGAATAAAGTTATTGAGCGAACCAAAAGCCTCGAGATGTCCAGAGTGAAGGAGGAAGCCATATTGCTTTCGATAGGTGATGGACTTATTGTTACGGATGAAAACGGCATTATCACTATCATCAACAGGACTGCTGAAATATTACTCGAGGAAAAAAGCAAAGAAGTTGTTGGGAAGAATTTTTTCCTAGTCTCGTCTTTAGTAGATGAGAAAGGGCTGTCTATTCCGGTAGAGCAACATCCAATAAGCATGGCTCTGAAAACTCTTACCGTAACTGCGGCCATGACCGGTTCTACCTATTTTCACATACGCAAAAATAGTACGAGATTTCCTATAGCTATTACGGCGACACCGGTCATTCTTCATGGAAAAGTAATTGGTACTATCAAAGTATTTCGAGATATTACATACGAAAGAGAAATCGATAAGGCCAAAACCGAGTTTGTTTCCTTGGCTTCCCACCAACTCCGCACGCCACTTTCCGCAGTCAATTGGTATTCAGAGATGCTTTTGGCCGGAGATGTTGGAGAGTTGAATGTAAAACAAAAAAAATATTTGGATGAGGTCTATCGTAGCAACCAGCGAATGGTTGAACTAGTTAACGCGTTACTCGATGTGGCATCTCTAGAACTTGGGACATTTGTAATTGAGCCCAAGTCAACCGATATATGTAAACTTGCTTTGAGTGTCATCAGTGAACAAAAACCCCAGATTACCAGTAAAAAGATGAAATTTTCTTTTCTTTGCGCTAAAAATGTTTCGCTTATGCGAACAGACCCAAAGCTTTTACGGATGGTCATGCAAAATATTCTATCGAATGCGGTAAAATATACTCCGAATGGTGGAAAGATTAATTTTAATCTTTCACTTAAAGATAAAAAAACCATCTCTATTCAAGTGTCCGACAACGGCTATGGTATTCCCAAAAATCAACAGGACCAAATATTCACCAAGCTGTTTCGGGCCGATAATGTCAGAGACAAAGATACGGACGGAACCGGCCTCGGATTATATATAGTAAAATCAATCATTCAGAATTCCGGTGGAAGAATTTGGTTTTCATCTCCACCTAAAGAAAAAAATAAAGGGACGAATTTTTATGTAGAGCTTCCTTTGGACGGAAGGAAGTCTACGCAGTTTATTAGTAAGTAATTTATATCCAATATATTAATCACCATGACAAACAAACCTTTAAAAACCACAAGTACTAGAGAAAAGCTCGTTGTGGGGCGTAGAAAAACAATCCTGGTTATAGAGGACGAGAAGCCTCTTCTCGAGGTTATCAATGAGAAACTGGAGAAGAGTGGCTTTAATGTTATTTCTGCTCGCAGTGTAGGAGATGCTTTTAATGCGCAGTTTAGTAAGAGCAATCTCAGTGCTGTTACTGTTCATAGTATTGAGCAAGCACTCCTATATCTTGAAAGTTTAGAAAAGGTTGATGCGGTTTGGCTTGATCATCATTTGATTGGTGACGAAGACGGTCTCGATTTTGTCAAAAAATTTAAAGCTAACGGCGGACGATGGAATAAGATTCCTGTTTTCGTGGTCTCCAATGCGGCAAGTCCCAAGACCATAAAATCATATATGAATTCCGGTGTGAGTAAATACTATGTCAAATCGGATCATCGACTTGATGAAATAATCAAGGACATCAACTCATTTTTAGAGCCCATCCAGAATCCGGTTAAAAAGTTTAACGAGCCCATAGTCGGTGTAATAAGTTGATTGGGAGATCGGCTTATATAGTAAGAGGTATGACGAGGTCGATGTCTACACCCTCATTAATAAAAATTAAATTAAAAATAATATGAAAAATATAACAAGTCGTTTCTTTGTTGGCGCAGGTTTGGCGACGGTCATGATGGTTATGCCGTTGATGGCTAGTGCGGCAACCCTCTATCGTCAGCTTGAGTTGGGTATGTCGGGTTCTGATGTTAGAGATTTACAAACATTTCTAGCTCAAGATGTTACTATATACCCACAAGGTCTAGTAACAGGATATTTCGGTTTTCTAACCAAGGCGGCAGTTTCAAATTTCCAAGTTCGTAACGGTATTGCGAATGTTGGTCGTGTAGGTCCTATCACTCTTGTTGCTATAAACGCACAGATGTTGGGAGGAGTTACGACTGGCGCTTCGGCACCTATGATTACAGGTCTCAATGTAGCGGTTAGTTCAAATGGTGCAACGGTCAATTGGAATACAAATGAGTTCTCAAAGGGAGTAGTTTATTATAGTACGAGTCCACTTGTAACATACGAGAGAACAAACTCGGTTGATGTTAGTGGCAGTACTGCGATGACCGATACAAACTTCAAGAGTTCACAAAGTGTTTCGATTTCCGGTTTATCAGCCAACACAACTTATTACTACATGGTTTACACAACCGACCAGGGTGGTAATGTAAGTGTTTCGTGGCCTTCAACTTTCCATACAAATAACTAAATCTCGATTTAGTTAGTCGTGGAAATAGAAAACCGTACCTTGACCCTCTCGGTGCGGTTTTTCTGTGTGTAAAATTGTGATATATTTCATTCATGACACTTGAAGGGTCAAGAAATGAAGAAGTTTCGTTTGTCGGTGACTATTGGTCTTTGCCGACGGACATTGATCTTTTGGCGTCTGCGGGAGATGCTTTTGTTCAAAAGCTTATAGATGCAGGTTGGCAACACGATTCGGATGAGGTTTATTGGTTTCGAATGGCTTTTGATGAGGCTTTTATAAATGCCGTCGTTCACGGTAACCTCGGGTTTGTAAAACCGAAAGATAGTGAGGAATCATCTATGACCGTGGTTAGACGAGAGCAACTGGAACACCCAACAGACAGGCGAGTTTATGTGGATATTGATGTAACTCCGAACAGGGTGTCTCTCACTATTCGTGATGAAGGAGCCGGTTTTAACTGGAGAGAAGTTTCCGACCCTACCGTGGGTGACGCTGTAATGAAAACATCCGGCCGTGGTCTGTTCTTCATGAGATCTTTTTTTGATGACATATCTTACAACGAAATAGGTAATGAAGTAAGGATAGTGAAGAGCAAAAAACCAGCAGAGACGATATGATGATGAAAAACAAAATAAAAGTTTCTATACGGGCGAATTTGGGAGGACTGTCAAAGGAAGAGAAATGGTCGCTTAGGGAGCTCCAAAAAACGGCAGGCATTATTGACTCGTTGTATTTGAAGCAGTCTCCGAAGCCGGAAAAGATAGATTTTTACCCGAAAGGCCTGACCAAAGAAAAATTTGAGAAGTATCTGAAGTCTCATCCGCGCGAGAGAAAAGAATTAGAAAGTCATTTTACTGTGGTTCGTGGGGATTTGAAGAATCTAAAAGCAATCCCTTATTCGGAGTTTTATAAAACCGATTTGGAGAAATTGGTCGGTATAATCATAAATGTTGCAAAGAAGACAAAAGACATAAAATTTAAGAGATATTTATTAACCAAGGCAGATGGTTTCCGAACAAATGATTTCTCTAAGAGTGATTTACAGTGGATAAACCTCAAGTCTCCGATAGAACTAACCATCGGTCCATATGAGGAGTATGATGATTTCGTATGGGGGACAAAGCGCTCCTTTGAGTTGGTTTTGAGTGTTGCCATAAAAAGGGAAAATCAAAAGTTGGTCAAGTTTCAAAAATGGGCAGGGGATTTTGATAAAGTTTTGGCAAAGAAATATAAATATAAAGTGAACGGTTCGGCCAGGACTATGCTCATAGTCGACGAGGTAATGGCCGGAGGACATTCTCGAATAGGTTTTATTCCTATGGCCTATAATTTACCGAACGATACATGGATACGGCAGAAATATGGAAGTAAGCAGGTGTTCATGCGAAATGTCATGCACGCAAAGTTTAATAACATCACACGAAAAGTGGCGGATATTGTTGTGGACAAAAAGATTGCCAATTCTTTTAATGCAGATGATTATATTTTGTCTATAATCGGCCATGAATTGGCTCACGGATTTGGTGTATACTGCAAAAACGGTCTGCGCGAACTGGGCCATGGGCTGGAAGAAGCCAAGGCGGATGTATACGGAATCGTGTTTCTATATTGGCTAGCCGATAAAGGTTACATATCACAAAAGACTACTTTTGCTGCTGCGGTTTCCAAAACCATTGACGGTTTGCGACAGATAAGATTTGGCCAGAAAGAGGCACATGCTATAGGCGCGGTTATACAATATAGATGGCTTATGAATTGTGGCGCCTTGAAAATAATGAGTGGTAAGTTTGTTATAGACCAAGACAAGCTTCGAATGGGACAGGAGTCTCTGTCTGAGGTTTTTGCCGATTTAGCTTTCTCGGAAGACTACCAAAAAGCCAAAAAGTTTATCGCAAAGTGGGGAACGGAAATCCCGGAGTTTAAACCAATCATAAAAAAGATGTCCAAACTTTCGATTGATATTATTCCGGTGTTTGGGTAGGGGTATGGATTAGGTTTGTTTTTATATTGCGGTATACTTATGTTCTCATGGAAACTCTCGGAGAAAAATGTGCGGTTTTTGGCATTTACGGAAAGGACCTCCTTGCCGCGAGACTCTCTTTCTTCGGGCTGTATGCTTTGCAACACAGAGGACAGGAGAGTTCCGGCATTGCATCATCGGATGGTGAAAAAATTTACTGCTACAAAAACAACGGCTTGGTTTCTCAAGTGTTCAAAGAGTCGACAATAGAAAATCTTCACGGTCACATGGCTATTGGTCACAACCGATACTCGACATCATCGGGAACGGGCGCCGAGCACGCCCAACCCATCGAAGTTTGGGACAGAAGTATTGTCCTCGTCCACAACGGTAATCTTCCAAGTGTGAAAAAATTGCGAGTCTTTTTGAAAAATAAAGGGGTGAGAGTTATGAATGTGTCCGACTCAACCTTGATTACAGAAGCGTTGTATCGTCTGACAAAAGAAGGGACAGATATTGAACTGGCGGTTAAAAAGATTTTCCCACTACTGACCGGCTCGTTCTCTATTTTGATAATGACAAAAGACAAATTGATTGCCGTGCGTGACGCTTTTGGTATTCGTCCTCTATCTATCGCGAAATTGAACGGCGGATTCGTCTTTGCCTCAGAAACTTGTGCTTTTCATCCTATTGGGGCGAGCCTCATAAGAGATGTCAGGCCTGGGGAGATGGTCGTGGTTGATAAAAAGGGTTTGAGGAGTCGGCAGATAGTGAAAGGAAGACAAAAACTTGATATCTTTGAGTTCGTCTATTTTTCTCGTCCTGACAGCGACTTACTCGGACGGTCGGTTTATGAAGTACGAAAGCGTTTTGGGGAAGAATTGTTTCGCGAATACCCCATAGAGGCAGATGTGGTCATTCCCGTGCCGGAAACTGCCATTCCCGTGGCTATCGCATACGCGAACGCATCAGATATTCCTTTTGAAATGGGATTGATAAAAAGCCGATACATACACAGAACATTTATCGAACCCGAACAGCATATTCGTGAACAAGGAGTTAAACTCAAGCTAACTCCACTCGTCGGTGTTATAAAGAATAAAAGAGTAATCGTGATTGATGATTCTATTGTACGAGGCACGACATCGAAACAAATTGTTAGAATACTCTTTGAAGCAGGCGCAAAAGAAGTACATTTTATGTCCAGTTCTCCTCCGGTGAAGTTTCCGGATTTTTACGGAATCGACCTGCCTCGGCAGAAGGACCTCCTGGCTTTCTCAAAGAGCGTCCCGCAGATGAATAAATACCTCGGTTCTACCTCTCTCAACTTTCTTTCATATAAAGGTATGGTCAAAGCAACGGGTCTCCCGGAGTCGTCATTTTGCACAGCCTGCTTTACAGGGAAGTATCCTATAGATATAAAAGAGAGAAAAAAGGAGGTGTCTTATTGATTGTGGTATAGTTTAAATATGAAAAAAGTCGGCATAATCGGATTTGGCAGATTTGGTAAAACTCTTCATCGTTTATTGCAAGGAGATTTTGATGTAACACTTTTTGACACGGATAAGTCTGCTTTCAAAAACTTCAAAAAATCAAAATACACCGGGATCACGCAGGATTTGGCGGAAGTCTACAAAAACGAAGTCATTTTTTACTGCGTGCCTATTTCCAAATTCGAGTCGGTTATAGAAAGCCACAAAAAATATTTCAAAAACGAGCACTTGCTCATCGACATCTTGTCTGTCAAAGAACTACCAGAAAGGATTTTCTTGGAAAATTTGAAAGGTTTGAAAACTCAGGCCATTTTAACTCATCCTATGTTTGGTCCGGATAGCAGTAAAGACGGTTTCAAAGGATTGCGTATGGTTATGGACAGGTTCATGTCCAGTAAAAAACAATATGACTTTTGGAAAAAGTACTTTATTTCGAAAGGTCTCGAGGTTGTGGAGTTATCCGCTAGAAAACACGACGAACTTGCCGCTCGTTCTCAAGGCGTCACACATTTTGTGGGACGTTTACTTTCCGATTATGGATTCCCAAAAACTCCTATTGATACAAAGGGTGCCGAATGGCTCCATAAAGTCGCGGATCAAACGACTAACGACAGTTGGGAACTTTTCACAAATCTCCAGAACTACAATAGGCACACAAAGCAAATGAGAATAAGACTGGGTAGGGCATATGACCGTCTGTACAACAAACTTTTACCGAAGAGGATAAATCCGGACTACATCATATTCGGCATACAGGGCGGTCGTGGCAGTTTCAACGAGCAGGCTATTTTGAGTTATATAAAATCAAAGAAGATTTCTGGATATAAGATAGAATATTTGTACACATCCGAGAAAGTTCTGAAAAACGTTCACGAAGGAAACGTGGATTTCGGTTTGTTTGCTACTCATAACTTTATCGGCGGGATAGTGGCCGAATCAATATTGGCCATGTCGAGATATAAATTTGGTATTGTTGAGGACGTCGTGATACCCATTCGACACTTCTTGATGAAGAGAAAAGACGTCAGTAGCGATAATATTACAAGAATAATGGCTCATTCTCAGGTTTTTAAACAGTGCAAATCGACTCTGACAAAAAGGTTTCCCCGTTTCAAGTTGGAGAGCGGAAAAGGGGATTTGGTGGATACGGCGAGGGCCGCAGAAGCTTTGTCTCTCGGGAGAATACCCAAAACCGTGGCTATACTCGGTCCAAAGGTCCTTTCGGAGTTGTATGACCTCGAAATAATTGCCGAAAATCTGAAGGATGATAAAATTAACAACACCAGTTTTCTCTTGGTAACCAGATAACCCGATGCCTTATTTGCAACCTATTTACGATTGGTACGGGCGTTTCGAAAGGCCGGTTTCTTCGCTTTCCCTCCTTGGAGGATTCGTCTTTGATGCGCTCACCTTGAGGCGCCTGGATACCTTGTGGGAAAATTTTTGGATCCTTGGACACCTGCTTATCATTGCTGTTTTTATCGTGCTGATCCATGTTAAAGAAAATAAAGATAAGGATGAACAGAATCCGAGCAAGGCACATTTTTGGTTCGTGAACATACTCCAGTTTTTCTTTGGAGGTACCCTGTCCGTTTACCTAGTTTTCTACTTTCGGAGTGCCGACATATTCGTAACCTGGCCGTTCATAGCCATATTGGCCGTGGCTTTTATGGCGAACGAATCCATGAAACGGCACTATGTCAGGTTCAGTTTTCAAATCGGATTATTTTTCCTCTCTCTTTACTCCTTTTTTATTTTCTTACTTCCGGTTTTAATACATCGATTGGGAACCGATGTATTTCTCATGTCCGGTCTTTTGAGCCTGATCGTTATCATGGTTTTTATTTCAGTAATATTTTATTTTGCACGAGAGAAGTTTGTTAAAGATAAGATGATGGTTATTACTGTTGTCCTGATTATTTTTGGAGCAGTAAACCTTCTTTATTTCACCCGTCTTATTCCACCGATACCGCTGTCTCTTAAAGATGCCGGAGTTTATCATTCCATAGAAAAAAATTCTGACGGTAATTATGAGGTTCAATATGAAGATTACGGATTAAAGGGTTATTTTACTCTCTACCCCGATTTTCACGAAACAGATTCTTCTCCAGTTTACGCATACAGTGCCATCTTTTCTCCGTCCGATCTGAACCTTTCTATTTTACATGAATGGCAACATTATGATGAAGACCTAAAATCTTGGGTGACGGAAAGTACGGTCAGACTTCCGGTTGTTGGTGGTAGAGAAGACGGTTTCCGGACATATTCTTTCGGTAACAATCTATTACCTGGCAAGTGGAGGATAAATATCGAAACGGAGCAGGGGCATGTTATAGGCCGCGTGAGATTCCAAATAGTCAAGGCCGATAAGGAACCCCTTCTTTCAATTGAAGTAAAGAAATAGCGGGTATATAATGTAAATATGGACACAGATACGGATTTACTGTTTTTGACTAATCAAACTATCGCTATAATCCCATGAGCACAACAACATCTTTTTTTGATACAATAAAATCTTTATATCCGGATAAAATATCCAACGCTTATTTATCCTTCCTTCATTATTTTCCGACACAACTACAACCTTTTATATCGATAGTCGTCGGTCTCGTAGTGATATATGTGATTTACAGAATAATCAAAAGAGATTTTATCTTTATAATTGCTCTGGTTATACTGGTTCCGACTTCCATACCGGTTTTGAAATCCATTTGGTCTGGGTTGGTGGAGTTTTTGAAGTTTATCTTTAGTTCCGGTAACTAAAGATATGGACAAGCCAGTACCTACCGAAGATTAAATAAAAAATAAGCTTACTCCTGAACAGTATGTCGTTTTACGCGAGAAGGAAACAGAGAGGCCTTTCTCAGGCAAATATCTTAACGAAACAAAAGAGGGTACATATATGGAGGAAAAGGGATAAGGCTAATGTGCTATAATGAAATTATGAATACGGATTTAGTACAGAAATACTTTTTCGCAGGTCTTTTTCTTTTGGTTACTGCATTAATATTTTTTATATTTCTGCCCTTTCTAGAGGTTCTGGTGTTGTCGGTTATATTTGCTGTACTCCTCACTCCTTTATATGAAAGAGTGTCAAAAGACATGTATGGTAAAAAGGGACCGGCGGCGTTTTTGGTTATCTTACTTTTTACACTGGTCATAATCGCCCCCCTCGTTCTTCTCGGAGGATTGATTCTAGATGAAGCAAGAGATGTGTACACCAATCTTTCGAGCCAAAATCAGGCCGACTACGTACAAAAGTTAACCGGAATAATCGAAGGGCCAATTAAGTCGTTTTATCCAACCTTTTCACTTAATCTCGGCGAGATAGCAAGTGCAGGAGCGGATTGGCTGGTGGGGCATCTCACAGCGGTTTTATCTAAGGTCTTTTCAATAGCGACCGGCCTTATACTAATGCTTATCTCCTTATATTTTTTCCTTCGAGATGGGGCTAAATTCAAAAAGATCCTGGTAAAGCTCAGTCCATTGAACGATAAATATGATGAGCAGATATTTGCAAAGATAAAACTAACGATTTCCGCAACTATGAAGGGTGTGCTCCTAGTCGCTATTATCCAAGGAGTTCTTGCCTGTATCGGGATGCTCATTTTCGGAGTGCCGAACGCTATTCTGTGGGGCAGTATATCCGCTATTGCTTCGCTTGTTCCGGGGCTTGGAACGGCGATCGTGTTTATTCCCGCCGTAGCTTACATGTTTATACTGGGAAATACTGCTTTTGCTATCGGTCTTATCGTTTGGGGTGTTGTGGTGGTCGGACTTGTGGATAATTTTCTTACTCCGTATTTATATTCGAGAGAGATAGAAGTACATCCACTAATCACTTTATTTGCTGTGCTTGGGGGACTTATAGTTTTTGGTCCGATAGGATTTATTTTCGGCCCGCTTGTTGTAGCTCTGTTTTTCTCTCTGATTGAAATCTATCAAGGCATTATTTCGAAAAATAAAAATTTGTAGTAAATTTGTCATAAGCTAAGTATTGAATGTATGATGGAGTAAAGTATTTTTTGAAAGATTGCACAGGAAATTAGAAAACAACGACCGGAAGCGTCAGTCTGGAGACACTGTCTGAGCGACCTAAATTTCTTGAGCGAAGCGATTAGAAATTGGAAGTACTCGAGAGGCACGTTAGTGCCCGTGTGGTGCGAAGCCAGTTTGTCGGGAAGACGAGCGAGAGGGAGATTATTTTCTTGATTTCCGAGTATAGTAAAATCTCAGCAGGGATTTATATGCGTTTTAAAAAATACTTTACGGAAGTCTCTTTCATTTTTGTAAAAAATAATGTAAAGTAGAACCTCGTGTCCCGTTAGAGATCATTCGGTTGATTGGTCTTTCTCGGGTTAGCATAAAGATTTAGTTTACATTAATAACTATATAAACATTAACTACGGAAATACCTCGTATTCTCGAGGGATTTCCTATCTCTAACGGGATGAGCAAAGACGAAACTATAATCAGATTTGAGGATGTTTCTTTTGATTTCGGCATAAAAAAGCACATTCTGGAAGGAGTGAACTTTACCGTACGCCGAGGGTCAAAAATAACCATCATGGGGCAGAATGGGGCCGGTAAATCGACCCTTTTTAGGCTTATAACGGGCCTACACAAGCCTCAGGAGGGTCATATACATATAGGAGAGGACCTATCCATTGCCATCGCAAGGCAGGTCATCCCACGGGCAGAAATGAGTCTGACGGTCAAGGAGTTTTTCCAGAATTGTTTCAAGGAAACAGTTTACGACATTGACCTGCGAATAGATAAAGTTTTGGAAGTGGTTAATTTTCATGCACCAAAAGACAAAATAATAAAATCTTTTTCTGGCGGTCAACAAGCACGACTTCTTTTAGCTTCGGCCCTTATACAAAATCCAGATATTTTGCTTTTGGATGAGCCAACGAACAATTTGGATAAAGACGGGATTGAGCATCTGACCAAATTTCTGATTGATTATAAAAAAACTTGTTTGGTTATTTCCCATGATTCGGATTTTCTAAACGCATTTACACATGGAGTTTTATATTTGGATGTATTCACAAAAAAAGTAGAACAGTATGTCGGGGACTATTTTGATGTAGTAAAAGATATTTCTGCTCGGATAGAAAAAGAAAACCGAAAGAATGCTCAACTTGCCAAAGAAATTCAAGAAAACAAAGACAAAGCCAACTTTTTTGCGCAGAAAGGCGGTCAGATGCGACTGGTGGCAAAGAAGATGAGAGAAAAGGCTGAAGAAATGGAAGAAGAAAAGGTGGATGTTCGACGGGAAGATAAAACCATACGCTCTTTTGTTATCCCTGTTCAACCGGATATAAACGGCGACATTATTTCAATCACCTCTTTTGGAATAATGAAAAACCACAAACCGGTCGCCCGAAAATGTGATGTAACTCTGCGCAAAAAACAACACCTTCTTTTGAGCGGGCCGAATGGCATAGGTAAAAGTCATCTTCTGGAGACCTTGGCTAGCGGAAAGGTAAAGGGCGCGACAATAGCGGAAGGGATTAAGGTCGGGTATTACAGGCAAGATTTCTCCACGCTGAACTTTGAGGATACGGTTCACGAATCTCTGATGTCTGTCATGGATGAGCAAGTAGAAGAGACCCTTCGTTCAACCGCAGCGGGGTTTCTCTTGGGCGGAGAATTAATACATGCAAAAATTGGCAGCCTTTCCGAGGGCCAGAAAGGCCTAGTTGCTTTCGCACGACTTGTTTTACAAAAGCCGGGACTTCTTATTCTCGACGAACCGACGAACCATATTAACTTTCGTCACCTTCCAATCATCGCCGAGGCTTTGGATAAATACGAAGGCGCTATGATCCTCGTTTCTCATATTCCGGAGTTTGTAAAGCAGATAAGGATTGACGATACTCTATCTTTAGACAAATAAACAAGTGAGCAATGGTAGTGAGCAAGGGTAGTTCTTACTCCTTTAAGTAATTATTTTTCCAGCCGAAGAGCCGGCAATATAGCCGGTAGTCCAACATAACTGAAGACTGTAGCCTCCGGAAGGACGGTCAATATCTAAGATATCTCCAACGAGATAGAGGTTCGGATAAAGTTTTGAGGACATGGTCTTGAAATCAATTTCTGAAAGTGAAACTCCTCCTGATGTTACGATGGCTTTTTCTGTGCCGAGAAGACCCGAGACTTCCACTTGAATATCTTTGAGCAAATTCACAAGAGCCAAACGACTTTCACGAGTAATACTGTGGCTCGGCGTATCTCCGTTTATTCCCGATAATTCGACAACAACAGGAACAAACGCAGAAGGCACGAGAGAGTCTAGAGTATTTTTGAACTTTTTATTACTTTTTTCTTTCCATATTTCTTGGAGTTTTAGGTTTAACTGTCCAGGGTCAAGATGAGGAACAATATCGAGAGATAGTTTTACTTCGCCGTATTTTAGAAGTTCTCCAATTTCGTGGCTGAGGTTGAGTATCGTCGGACCCGAGAGGCCAAAGTGGGTGAATAATATTTTTCCCCTCTTTATACTCTGTTTTGCTCCGTTTTGTAGAACGGTTATTTTAACTTCAGGCAGACTGACTCCCTGAAGCCTTTTCACCCAAGCTTCTTTTATGGATATGGGCACAAGAGATGCTGTCGGTTCTGTGACCGTGTGGCCAATCTCTTTCAGCCACTTGAATCCGTCACCCGTCGAACCTGTCTCAGGACGTGAAAGACCTCCAGTCGCAAGAACAAATGACTTTGCTTTTATTTCAGATTTGTTTTTTAGAAGAACAGAAGTGATTTTGTTGTCCTCTGTTCGGAATCCAATAACAGGAGAATTACTCTGGATGGTTACTTTCCCGTTTTTTAAATACTGTAAAAGCACATCCCACACAGATTGTGCGGTATTTGAAAGAGGGAAAACTCGACCGAAAGCTTCCTCTTTTGTTTCCATACCGTGAGTGTGAAAAAAATCTAATGCTTCAATCACGCTGAATTGCGAGAAAGTAGAGAAAAGAAATTTGTCCACATTTTTAAATTTAGAGAGAAATTTTCGGACATCTGGTTCGGCGTTCGTAACATTACATCTCCCGCCACCTGTTATAAGGAGTTTTTTACCGAGAGTATCATTTTTTTCTATCAAAATAACTTTCGCGCCTAGTTCTGCCGCTCGTCCTGCCGCCATCATTCCCGCCGGACCTCCCCCTACCACGACGACGTCCCAAACTCCGTCTTTATTTCTGTGCATAAGTTTATGCTACCACAGAAGTTCGTCTGATATAATTAGATTATAAAATTAACATTTATTTTTATGCAATCTATACACAGGTTCTTTTTTGAAGATAAAAGAATGTCGTGGTTGTGGTTGGTCGTGCGTCTATATCTTGGTTGGGAATGGCTTTACGCAGGATATGAAAAAATAATAAATCCTGTCTGGGTCGGTTCCACAGCTGGTGGGGCCATAACGGGTTTTGTGAATGGAGCTTTGGCCAAGACTACCGGTGCACATCCTGATGTGCAGATGTGGTATGCGTGGTTCCTGAATCATGCTGTCTTACCGAGTCCGGCTGTCTGGTCTCATATTGTTGCATACGGAGAGTTGCTCGTTGGACTCGGTTTAATATTCGGAGCCCTAACATTCCTCTCCGCATTCTTCGGTTTCTTTATGAACATAAATTATCTTCTAGCCGGAACGGTTAGTTCAAATCCTATTCTCCTTATCCTCGCGCTTCTCATAATGCTTGCTCACAAGACAGCGGGATGGATAGGTTTGGATTATTTTTGGAAAAAAAGATTTGATAAAGTTTAGTTCATATACGAAAAAACGGCAGGTCGTGATGACACTGTCGCCGAGGGGATACCTCTGGGTTACTCGCGTAAAGCACGAGCGCTTGAACATGTGATGCCGTCCGACCGTTACCAGTTCTGATAGACCTGGACGGTCGCGTGCCCGGTCGTGTGGATTCCCGTCGGTGTGACATCCGCGGTTCCGCCGTTGCTGTTGACGATGATCACCCGCCGCGTGCCGAACGGCCAGCTCGGCGCCGTGAGCCAGTTCCAGGCGCGGCCGAAGAAATTCGGTCCCGGTGTCGGAACGATTCCCGGCTTCGCTGGCGCCTTGTAGTTCGGGTCGAACCACACCAGCCGGTTGCCGCAACTGACGCGGTAGGCGATGTAGCCGTCCTTGCCGACGAGAACCATCTCGTCAATCTGGATGACTTCCATCTTCCACGTGCCGCCGCACTTCGGGTTGATCTCGCGGTGCAGGTTGTACCCGATGAACAGGTACTTCAGACGCTGGGGTTTGAGATCCAGGTCCGCGATCTGCGCGAGTGACAGCGGCCCCGACATGACGGGGTACTTGTCCAACTTGGCGTCTGTCGGCGCCACCGTGTTGGCGGGGCAGGCGACGGCGCCCTGCGCGAAGGCGAGGGTGGACGAGGCGAGAAGGATGACGACGAGCGTGACGAGAGTACGGACGTAGCTCACAGGGCCTCACAATCTGGTCAGCCAACATGGCTAACTCTGATTACTATGATAGCATACTATATATAATCTGTCAAGCGCTATATTTGACAAAATGGTTGGGATAGTATATAGTGGCTTTATTGAGTCTTCTCACTATTATTTAACTTGAGATGAGGGGTCAAGAACTCCGCACTCAATTAATTTGACCTGTCCCGTTAGAAGTAACGGAAATCGGCAAGTTGGAAATACATTATTAAATCAATTAATTTAAGTAGAGGTTACATACGAAATATGTAATTTCCTACTTCTAATGGGATGGAAAGAAATATACACAGAAGTTCTAACACTAGAACTGTTATTAGAAATGTCAGGTCACCATATGACAGACCAACGCATCGTTCCGGAGGACGGGCGTCTTTTCACGTAGGTGATAGTTTTCGTCGAGGCGGTGGCCCTGTCCGCCGAGGGGGCGGAAGGGGAGGAAATAGAGGAGGTAGTAAATACATAGACCCAAACAAATTTATAAACAGAGCGGTTATCACGGAAAGTGTTGAGCACTTTGTGCCTGAACACAATTTTATTGATTTTGTTATTGATGCAAAACTGAAAGCAAATATAGTTTCAAAAGGGTATGTTACCCCGACTCCTATCCAAGACAAGGCCATCCCTCACGTTTTGAAAGGTCAGGATGTTGTCGGTATTGCCAACACTGGTACAGGGAAGACCGCGGCGTTTTTGATACCTCTTATACATAAAGTTTTGTCACAACCAAAAGAGAATATTTTAGTTGTTGTTCCTACACGAGAACTTGCTCTTCAGATACAGGATGAACTACGTGGATTTATAGGCGGTATGCCGATTTACTCCGTGGTTTGTGTAGGAGGTACACCGATTGGTTCACAAATTCGCCAACTAAAATACAGAAACGAATTCGTCATCGGTACTCCAGGACGAATAAAAGATTTGATGGAGAGAAAAGTTCTGAACCTCGGCCACTTCAGAACGGTTGTTTTGGACGAAGCCGACAGGATGCTCGATATGGGATTTATAAACGACATGAGATTTATGATGGAGAGGATGCCGAAACAGCGTCACACACTTTTTTTCTCGGCCACATGGTCTCCGGATATTGAAAAACTGGTCAAAGAATTCCTGAAAGAGCCGGTTATGATTTCGGTTAAAACACAGGCCACGGCAAAGAATGTAGACCAGGATGTTGTGCGTTTGCGCCCCGGCGAAAACAAGCTGGATATACTCCACTCGATGCTCATTCAGCCGAATTTCAATAAAGTTTTGATTTTTGGCCGAACGAAATACGGCGTGGAGAAACTGACAAAACTTTTAGTTGAGCGTGGTTTCAAAGCCGAGTCTATTCATGGCAACAAAAATCAGTCCGGAAGACAGAGGTCGCTGAAGCTTTTCAAAGACGGCAAAGTTCAGGTTCTTGTGGCTACGGATGTAGCCGCGAGAGGTTTGGATATAAGCGATGTATCGCATGTTATTAACTTCGATATTCCGGCAACATACGAAGATTATGTGCATCGTATTGGCCGAACCGGACGAGCTGGCAAGAAAGGTAAAGCTTACACCTTCGTAGAGTAAAACTTCCAAATCTGGCGAACTCCTTGTTTTGTATTGAAAAATTATCGTCACCGTACTTCTGTACGCCTCCTCACATTTCCCAATCCTCAACATCGGATTTCATCCAGATTATGGAAGTTTTTAAATCCTTAAACCGAAAATCCTCCGAGCGAGATTATTTGCATTTTGTTTAGAAATTAGCAACCGCTGAAAGCGAGCAGTGGTCGTATGACCAAAATTGAAAATTAGAAATTCATGATATAATCACCCTCATGGATCCCGTTAGAGATTATTCAGTTTGTTTATCTACATAGTATCAAGCTTTAATTATGGTCGAAATTTATTTACAAAAAATGAATCTGGTACGGAAATGCCTCGTATTCTCGAGGGATTTCCTATCTCTAACGGGATGGATTATTTAATTAACATAATAACCGATGTGGGGTATTGGGGTTATGCAGTTATTTTTCTCATAATTTTTCTTGAATCTTTTCCTCCTACTTTTTTCCTGCCTGGGGATAGCCTTTTGTTTCTCACTGGGTTTATGGCTTCAGCCGGACATTTTAATATCTTTCTACTCATTGCCACTTTTTTTGTAGCTAGTGTTTTAGGCTACATGTTCAGTTATGCTATGGGGCAAAAAATTAGGGATATTATTATGCGTAGCAATGACAAGTATTGGTTCAAGATAAAACATTTACAATATACGGAAGAATTTTATCGAAAGTATGGAAGCAAGACCATAATCATAAGCAGGTTTGTTCCAGTTGTTCGCTCATTTAGCCCGACACTAGCTGGTGCTGTTGTAATGAACTATAGAGTATTCACTCGCAATTCTATTATCGGCGCCCTTCTTTGGGCGGGTGTCATCACTCTGGCCGGTTTTTATTTGGGTAGGATTATTCCGGGAGCTGATAGATATTTAAGTTTTATCGTCTTTGCTGTTATTTTCGTCTCCCTCTTACCGGCCATTGCCGAGTTTTTAAGGAATAAGATGAAGAAGTGATTTTATAATTTTTGAATTTTTAATTTTATAAATAAATCTTAATTTCTAATTTTTAAACATTAGTTCATTAGAAATTCTTTAAAAATTACAAAATTAAGAATTAAAAATTTATTATGCAATCTAAGGACATTATTTCAGTCAGTCAATATTTAGATAAACTGAATTCGACCCTCAAAACCGAGAAAGCAAAGATCATCGGTGAAGTTTCGGAGTTAAAAATGTACGAAGGCAAGAGTTACCTGTTCTTTTCTCTACGAGACAAAAAAGACCAGAGCGTTATAAATTGTATAATGTGGAAAAACGACTTTCGCATTTCCGGCGTGGAACTGCGAGACGGTTTGGAAGTTATTATAACGGCTTATCCCGAGGTTTATAAACCGAACGGCCGAATGACCTTCAAAGTAGAACTCATCGAGTTGGTGGGCGAGGGTGCCCTGCAGATTGCCTACGAAAAACTAAAAAAGAAGTTGGAACTCGAAGGTCTTTTTGCTGGTAGTCGCAAGAGGGAACTACCGGTTTATCCTCATCGTATTGGCGTCATCACATCAAAAAGCGGTGCTGTTATAAATGATTTTCTATCGAACATAGGCAAGTTTGGCTATGAGATTTTATTTGTAGACTCTCGTGTTGAAGGTCAGGAAGCAATAAAAGACTTACTTTCTGCAGTCGAAACCCTAAAGCATCACGACATTGATGTTTTGGTCATCATGCGAGGAGGCGGAAGTCTCGAATCTTTTCTGGCCTTCAATAACGAAACTCTTGTTCGTGCTATCGTTGATTTTCCCGTACCGGTTTTGACCGGCATAGGCCACGACAAAGATTTACCACTATTATCTATGGTTTCCGATAAAAATGTCTCAACCCCGACGGCGGTGGCGAATTTACTTAATTCGGGCTGGAACGATGCCGTCTCGACAGTCAGGTTGTCCGAGGAGAAAATAATAAATTATTTTTCAAAATTACTGAGTGTATTTCATCATGCCGAGGAGACGTTGCTTCGGGCAACAGACAGGATAGAGTTGGGGATAAGACGGATATCGGAAGATATTACTTCTCGAACAAAAGATTTGATTCACGGTTTCTCTCTCACGATGACTAATACGGAGGGGTTTCTGCTACAATCTGCCAAAGTTCTAGAAATTTATAATCCAGAAAGACAACTGGCTCGAGGTTACAGTATAGTAAAATCTCATGGTAAGATAGTTCGTTATAAGAGGGACGTGCGAAAAGGAGACGATTTGGATATTTTAGTCTCCGACGGTATAATCAACTCGAAAATAACATGATACCAAAAAAACCAACCAAATCCGGGAATCTGAATGAGACACTAAAAAAACTATCGAACATTGTCGATTGGTTCGAATCTCAGTCCGAATTGGATGTGGAAAAAGGACTGGAATATGTAAAAGAAGGCGCTGGCCTCATAAAACTTTCTCGAGAGAGGCTTGGCGAGATAGAAAATGAATTCAAAGAGATAAAAAGAGGAATAAAATCGGAATAGTTTAGATGCCGTCTTCGGCGTCGTGATGGAACTCTATGCCGTTGCGGACTGGGGTATTTTTTATTATTTTCAATACCTCATCTTCATCGTCTGTGATCGTATAAAGTTTCAGGTCGTCGGAATCAATACTGCCACGACCGAGCATTTCTTTTTCCATCAGCTTGTGAAAAGGTAGCCAAAAATCACTCCCAACCAATATTATAGGCACACTTTCAATCTTTGTCGTCTGAACAAGGGTGAGTATTTCAAAAAATTCATCAAAGGTTCCAAAACCGCCCGGGAAGAACACATAAGCTTCGGCCGAAAAACCCAAACAGACTTTACGGCTAAAAAAGTAGTGAAAGTTCAAATATTTGTTTATGTATGGATTTTGTACCTGGTGGTTAGGCAACTCGACGTTTAGGCCGACAGATTCTCCTCCGGCTTCGAACGCGCCACGGTTGGCCGCTTCCATGATGCCAGGACCTCCGCCAGTGAAGATGGAATATTTTAATTCTTTTGTTATACGGGCGGCGAGGTTTCGAGCTTTTGTATAATAAGGACTATCTTCTTTAGTTAGGTTGCCACCAAAAATCGTAACGGATTTTGGATAGTTTCGCAGAAAATTGAAGCCATCCGTGAACTCTTTTGATATCAAGTGTACTCTTTTTACAGCAGTGTCATGAATTTCCTGTTTGGTTAAAGGTTCTATCTTTAAATGTTTTGTCGGCAGGTTTATTTTTGGTTTGTCGGACATGGCTTTATCCGCACACTAACTTTGGCATCGTTACTTGTGCTAGGTTAAATAATTTATATTGCTAATTTACTCTCATTATTTATTATACACAATAACCTTGTAGTAAGTAACTAGATGCACAATGTCAAAGTTAGTGTGCGGATGAATTGTACTTTGATGGCCATAATTGGTAAAGGGCTGACGGTCGTAACCGCCAGCCCCCTCTCTTCTCCGAAGAAGAATTTCATGCGCACTGTTCCATCCGGTAGTCCATCGCACGGACCCACCACTCGTGGCGACGGAGAATCTTGTTCGCGATCTCTTCCGGTGTCGAGCCGTGACCGTGCGTGCTCAGCACGATGTCGAAGTCCTGACCCGACCAATTGTAGTCGGGGTACATGATCCCGTACCGCAACTGGTCGTTGAGATCTCTCCGGTGGAGCCTCTCCATCACCTGCGGAACGGACAAATGGCGGTATTTCGGATGCTGTTGCCGTCGTCGACTCCGTTCTTCCAAGGAACATTTCACGAGGATGTGAAATGCCCGAGGAATGTTGTGAGGGATGCGGGTCTCCGCGAAGGTCGCGCCACTCGAACAGGCATGTGCCACAACCTCTTCACACTGGCGATCGTAATCGAGTTCGGGATGTTCAAGATTGTACTGCGCGAACTCCTCGATCTCCATGCCGATTTCCTTACCGAACCCGCGGAAGATTTCGCCACTACTGATGAACTTGAAACCAATCAGCCGTGTTCGGAGTATGTCCACCGTCGCACTCTTGCCACTAGCCGAAGCTCCGGTAAGAGTGAACATGGTCGGCGAAAATCTTGCCGGCATGCTTGCCGCACGGCTACAATCATCCTTCATATTAGACCTTCCTTCCTAGTCCAGTTGGCGCATCAGGTTTTAGCCTGATTTCTATTTGAAAAATAGCACGATAACTGGTCTGCGTCAACCCAGCTATAGCCCGATACTTTTTAAAAACATAGCCAATTCCTCGCCGACTATTTCTCTGTGAGAATTTAGAGGCAACTTTTTTAATTCTATGTTCTGTATCCGTATTCTCTGCAGGCCTCTCACTGTATATCCCAATTTTTCCGTCATCCTGCGTATTTGTCTGTTTCGTCCTTCGGTCAGCGTAATACCGAACTTTTTTTCTCCCAACTTTTTAACTATGGCTGGTTTTGTGACCGCGTCGCCTATATCCACACCGTCTTGCATATGTCGCAAAAATGCCGGGGTAAATTTCCTATCCACTTCCACTAGGTACTCCTTATCGTGTTTATAAATCGGATTGAGCAGTCGGTCCGTGATCCTGCCGTCGTTAGTCAGGATTATTAGTCCGTGTGAGTCCTTATCCAGTCGTCCAACAGAGAAGACTTTTACAGGATATGAAATATTCTGTAAAATGTCTTTTTCTTTACCTTGGGGGTTTGTCGTTACTATTTCTTTCGGCTTGTTGTAAGCCAGATAAACAAATTTCTTTTTTGTGTGGACGCCACGAACTTCAACTTTATCGCTTTCAAGAATTTTGTCTCCGAGTACGGCGACTTTGCCGTTAATCAAAATTTTACTGCTTTTTATAAGTTCATCGACACCTGCGCGGGTGGCAACACCTTTGTGGGCAAGATATTTATTTATACGCATAGGGTACGTGTTTGCTGTTGGAGTTATCCCTAATTTCTTTTTCATTGTTGCACTATATCATATTTATTAATATAATTAGATGCATGAATCCCGTTAGAGATTATTCGGTTGATTAATCTTTCTTGCGGTATCATCAGATTCAATTTACATTACTCACTATATTAACTTTAAATACGGAAATGCCTCGTATGCTCGAGGGATTTCCTATCTCTAAACGGGATGAAAACATTAGATACAAAAGAATGGGTGGCGGTTGTTATCGCCGTTTTTGCGGTTGGCTTCTTTTTTATTTTTGGCCAGCAGTTAGTTTCGTTTTTTAAGGGAAAAACAACAGTCGCGACACCCTCGCCACAGGTGCTTACTCAAGATGTTGTGGCTGGAGAAGGTGATACGGCCGAAGTAGGCGATAGGGTTGTCGTAAATTATGTAGGCCACTTTGTTGATGGAACAGTTTTTGATAGTTCGGTTGCCAGAAATGAACCGTTTCAGTTTGTTTTGGGTTCCGGTCAGGTCATAAAAGGTTGGGATATAGGAATAGCTGGGATGAAGGTCGGTGGACAGAGATTACTTTCCATTCCTCCGGAGTTAGGATATGGTTCAACCGATTACGGTCCGATACCGGCGAATTCCACACTGGTGTTTGAAGTGCAGTTGTTGAAAGTTGAGAAGCAATAGTTTTGACTCAAATTTTTTCTTTCCAAAATAGCCCTTAAAATAAGGGTTATTTTGTTTTACTAATAATACTTGACGTTATACCGTATCCATGTTATCTTTATAGTAGGAGGTTCTAGATGCGTCACAGTACTCTCTACCTCATCTCACTGGTTCTTGTGTTCATGGCCGCGTATGCAGTCAAGGACAATAACTTGCCGGGTGCAACCCTGGCCTGCGTTGGGGCTATCGTCATCAGCATTCATGCCGTCGGCTACCACATCGCGAGCATGCTCGGGAAGAAGTAAGGATCATCGTGTTCTGTCAGCAGTAGGCGCCGTAAGTTGGGCGCCTATTTCTGTATCCAAAATTTTCCTTTTCATCTTCAAAATGCTAGTCTTGATTTTACTAATTGTTTTATACATTAAATCATTGGAAATTATTTAAAAATTAAAAATTGGAAATTAAAAATTCACCAATGAAAAAATTCTCGTTTAAAATTGAAAAAGAGTTACCAAACGGTATAGGTAGAACCGGTGTCATTACTACACCCCATGGTGACATCCAAACGCCTGCTTTTGTGGCGGTCGGAACGAAAGGCACGGTAAAATCGCTCACGCCGGAACAAGTCATAGAAGCTGGTGTTCAAACCATAATCGCAAATACATATCATTTATATCTTGAACCGGGAGACGAAGAAATAAAGAAAATGGGCGGGTTGCACAAAGTCATGAATTGGAAAGGCCCTCTCATGACGGACTCTGGTGGATTCCAGGTTTTTTCTCTTGGCGCAGCATTGGGCAGAGGCATCAGTAAAATTCTAAGGAAGAATGAAGAATTACTCTTGCCGGAAGCCGACCTGGATTTAGAAGAGCCGGAAAAAGAAGCTGTTCGCGCCAAGATTGATTCAGATGGTGTGACTTTTCGTTCACACATAGATGGTTCGGCGCACTACTTTACTCCAGAGAAATCTATCGATATACAACACAACCTTGGAGCGGATATCATTTTTGCTTTTGATGAGTGTACGTCGCCACATGAATCCCTTCATTACCAAAAAGAAGCGCTTGAACGTACACATCGCTGGGCCAAACGCTCCTTAGAGCATCACCAATCTCTAATTCGCGCGAATGGACGAATAGATGGGCCAGCATTATTTGGGATAGTTCAGGGCGGGCGGGATGAGGCCCTGAGAAAAGAAAGCGCAGAGTATATCGGCTCGCTTCCTTTCGACGGGTTCGGCATTGGCGGGTCATTTGAAAAAGAAGATATGGATAAAGCGGTGGAGTGGTGTAACTCTATACTGCCGAAAAATAAACCACGTCATTTACTCGGTATCGGCGAGCCGGAGGGTTTATTTATGGCTGTGGAAAAAGGTTGTGATTTGTTTGATTGCGTCTTTCCCACTCGTATTGCTCGCAACGGCGGGATTTATACTAAAGTAGGGAAGATTAATTTACTTAACCAAAAATTTCGAGATGATTCTGGGCCACTCGATCCCGGTTGCGAGTGCTATTCTTGCAAAAACTTTACCAGGAGTTATGTCGCACATCTTTTTCGGGCAAAGGAGATTCTCGGCGCGACCCTAGCCTCGATTCACAACCTGCATTTTATCGTCACTATGGTAGACGGTATGCGTGAGGCCATAAAAAACGACAGCTTTGAAAAATATAAAAAAGAATTTCTGGGTAAGTACTATGGTTAATAATTTGTGATATATTAGGCGAATGAAGTTTGAGATCAATAGACAATATCCGCCAGCAGGTGACCAACCACAAGCGATTAAAGCTTTGGTTGAAGGAGTGAAAAAAGGTCTGCGACATCAGACCCTTTTTGGTGTAACCGGATCGGGAAAAACATATACCGTTGCAAATGTAATTCAGGAAGTGCAAAAACCGACTCTAGTCATTGCTCACAACAAAACTTTGGCCGCCCAACTGGCTCAGGAGTACCGTGAATTCTTTCCAAACAACGCCGTGCACTATTTTGTTTCCTACTACGATTACTACCAGCCGGAAGCCTATATGCCCGTGTCGGATACATATATAGAGAAGGAAGCTATGATAAACGAAGAGATAGACCGTTTACGCCACGCTTCTACACAGGCGCTTCTCACGCGTAAAGACGTGATAATCGTCGCCTCGGTTTCCTGCATATACGGTTTGGGATCACCCATTGAGTATGAAAAAGTTAATTTGAAGATAAGTAAGGGCGAGGCTATTTCGCGGGCGGATTTTATAAGGAAACTCATAGATATACACTTTGAGCGTACAACAGCAGATTTGAAACCAGGAATGTTTCGGGCTATAGGTAACATGCTAGAAATAATGCCCGTGTCAGAGAAGGTGATATATAGAATTGAAATCGAGGAAAATAAAATAAAAGAGATTTTGGTTATAGATGCTATCACTCGCGGTGTTATAAAAACCGTAGACGTTTTCTTTCTTTTTCCGGCCAAGCATTTTATTTCAACAACGGAACAAAGCGAGAGGGCTTTCAAATCCATAAAAGCGGAATTGGCTGTACGTTTGAAAGAATTAGAAAAAGAAGGAAAACTCTTGGAAGCGGAGAGACTGAAGCGTCGTACATCATATGACCTAGCTCTCATACGTGAAATGGGATATTGCAACGGTATTGAGAACTATTCACGGCACTTTTCTGGTAAAAAACCCGGTGAAGCTCCGGATACATTACTATCCTATTTCCCGAAGGACTTCTTGACTATTATTGATGAATCACACGTGACCGTTCCGCAGATAGGCGCTATGAATGGCGGAGATTCATCCCGAAAACAATCTCTTGTTGATTTTGGTTTTCGGTTGCCAAGTGCCAAAGATAACCGACCACTTCGATTTGCTGAGTTCCAGGCGCGAGTTGGTCAGACCATATATACAAGCGCAACCCCGAGTACATACGAAAAAGAACATAGTGAGCAGATAGTCGAGCAGGTCATTCGTCCAACAGGATTAATTGACCCTGTAGTTGAAACGAGGCCCATCGTGCAGAAGGGAAAATACCCAGGTCAAATAGCAGACTTCATAATTGAAACAGAAAAAGCAGTGAAAAAAGGCGGAAGAGTTATTGCCACCACACTGACCAAAAAAATGGCCGAGGATTTATCGGAGTATCTGAAAGAAAAGGGTATTCGAGCGGAGTATCTTCATAGTGATATAAAAACCATACAAAGAATTGAGATTTTAACCTCGCTTCGGCGTGGCGAGTTTGATGTTATTGTCGGGGTAAATCTTTTACGAGAAGGACTCGATTTGCCCGAAGTTACTCTGATTGGGATTTTAGACGCGGACAAGGAAGGATTTCTACGAAGTGAAACCAGTTTGGTACAGATTATTGGCCGTGCGGCCAGAAACGTGGATGGCAAAGTTATTTTATACGCTGACCACATGACTGGTTCGATGCGGTATGCAATAGATGAAACGAACCGACGCCGAACTGTCCAGATGGAATACAACAAAAAGCATGGCATCACTCCGAAGACGATTATAAAAAAGATCCAGGATATTACTGACCAGATGAAGACCGAGCACAGGAAGACAGTTGATTCTCTTCTCGAGATTGATAAAAAACTATTCGATAAAGACCCTCAGAAACTTATCAGGCAAAAAGAAAAACAGATGGATGGTGCGGTGAAAATACTGGATTTTGAGACCGCAGCGATTTTGAGAGACGAAATTGCTGAATTATTGAAGATGGACACACTGTCGAAAGTGAAGAAGGTTAAGAATTCTAGAGACAACCCATTGTCATAAAAAGTAAAAAGTTGTACAATCGCCACTGGATCGGCCGGACTATTAACGACCGAAAATAGGAGTGTAACCATGTCAAATTCGGAATGGGTTGTGAGTCCCTGGACCATCACCCTCGTGTTCCTCTGTATCGGGTTCGGAATGCCGGTTCTCGCTGTCTTCATCGGTGAGCGAAATCGGCAAAAGCATTAGGGAAAGGAGGGAGAGATTTCTTGCTTGACCTACTGTTTGGTCTGCTTCCAGATTGGGCGCTAGTCGTAATTGTGCTCACTTCAGGTATTTTTCTCTGGCTCATGTTGCGCCGGCGATAAAATATTCCAAGTTTCGTCTGACTGAACGGGCTCGTGCATGCGCGACCCGTTTTTCGTATAAAAAGAGAGAGCGACCTGTGTCGCCCTCTTCAAACTCCAGCTCTAACTCGGAGGTTTCGGTTGGAGCCATCTCCAACCAATACGCTCTGGGTAAAACTGTCCGTATTTTCTATCCCCCTTTCTCTTGCCGATGACCTCTTTGTCACGACTCAGTGTCAGGACGAAGTCTCCACTCGGCGATCGTTCCACCTCAGCGACGACGAGATCCTCGGTACCGAATTTTGGGATCAGCCGATCTCGGAGAACGAGAGCGTCCGCCCGATCGGTCTGCGTTTCCCACTGCACACGCATCCCCACGACAGGATCCGGTTTGGCCATGTGAGTTTTCCTTTCTGTGTGAAATCTTACACAACGCCTATCATCAAGTCAATTTACAATTATTTGGTCTGTGCTAATATGCTCCATACAACACCTATAGACCACTCGTGGGTGTATTTACCTGTACTTGTCCTGTTAGAGACCGCGAGGGCTCGCAGCGGGACTTTGTCTCTAATAGGATGAAAAATAATACAAACGACAAAATCATAGTTAAAGGTGCGCGCACGCATAACCTTAAAAATATAACCGTAGAGATGCCACGAAATAAAATGGTGGTTTTTACCGGACTCTCGGGTTCGGGGAAATCTTCTCTTGCTTTCGATACTATTTTTGCCGAGGGCCAACGAAGGTACGTCGAGTCTCTTTCTTCCTATGCCAGACAGTTCCTCCGGCAGATGCAAAAACCCGACGTCGATGAGATCCAAGGTCTTTCACCCGCCATCTCGATCGATCAAAAATCACGCTCGAACAACCCGCGCTCGACTGTGGCGACGATCACCGAGATTTATGATTACTTGCGTATTTTGTATTCGCGCATAGGCCATCCGCACTGTCTCGTTTGTGGAGACGAGATCACAAAACTATCGAATGAAGAAATAAAAAACTTTGTATTAGAGAAGAT
>DATDWZ010000035.1:0-4837 GCA_036517295.1 Minisyncoccota bacterium
CGGGTTTATAGACCTGGCCGGAGTCCGAGGTGACGACGAGGTTGCCCTGCGCGTCGCGGCCGACCGTCATGCAGTTCTTGGCCCACTTGCCGAGGTCAAAGCGATTGAACTCCATGACCTCGATGAACTGGTGTCCGTTCCGACCGTCGGACGTGACCGGCTTCAAGTGGATGAGGCTCACGATCTTCTTCGCCGCTGTCTTTGCGCGGTTCCGGATCGCCGTGCACGCGAGAGCGATCGCGTCCTTCATGTTGAGGATGGCCCACTGGGCATCCTCAACTGAAAGCGGAGCGAATTCTCTCTGATGCTCGACGAAACCAGCCGCGAGTTTCGGGATCTGTTGTTCGGTAGCCATGAAGGCCCTCCGTTTTTACAGTTTTTGCTGTTCAGGCCAAACCACCCTTCAAGTTCTGCCCCAGCAGAGAAAGCCTTATTTTAAGCTTATTTTAGGGCTCTTTCTGCTGAGGCAAACTTTGACTCTATAACACTTACAAAGAACAATCTACTGGTAACAGTATACACTAATAATAGGCGTTATGTCAATACCACATAGCCCTAGGGGTACCCTAGGGCTATGTGGTATACTCAATTTATGACAACTCGTAAAAACGAATTCTCTACGGATGAGTACTACCACATATATAATCGAGGAAATACCAAGCAACCTATATTTCTAGATGACGATGATCGTAAAAGATTTGTAAAACTTTTATATCTGTGTAATTCATCTAAAAGTATGAACTTCAGAGATGATATCGTTAAGCAAAAAATTGATGCTTTCGAATTTAATCGAGGCACTCCCCTTGTATCAATAGGAGCATGGGTTCTTATGCCCAACCATTTTCATATTTTACTTTCTCCGAGGGGTACCCTAGGAGAAAATGTCAGCCTGTTTATAAACAAACTAAGCACTGCATATTCTATGTATTTTAATAAAAAACATGAAAGAACAGGAAAGTTATTTGAAGGAACTTTTAAATCGGTGCCGTCTTTGGAAAATTCGCAATTAAAATATAACTTTTCATACATTCATCTAAACCCAATAAAACTCATAGACTCCAAATGGAAAGGGGAGGGACTAAGAGACGCTGAAAAATCTTTGTCTTTTTTGGGTGAATATAAATGGAGTAGTTATCAAGATTATATAGGTAAAAAACGAGTAGAAGCCAAGATCATTGACAGGAAATATTTTCCTGATTATTTTGAAAACACAAAAGCTTTTAACGAAGAAATTTTCGAATGGTTAAAATTTAAAAATATCTAGTACTCTCACTTTTTCTCTCAGCCCTAGGGGTACCCTAGGGCTAGTTCAAGTTTTATTCTAAGACTACGCTCAAGACTTCTTCGACGGTGGTAATACCCAAAACTGCTTTGAAAATCCCATCTTCTATCATTGTCAGCATCCCTTCCTTCTCGGCTTGGGCTTGTATATCATCGGTAGTGCCGGATTTTAGAATAATTTCTTTAATTGCAGGAGAAACTTTAAAAATCTCGTGCACGCCTATACGGCCGGAAAATCCTTCCTCGTCGGTAACATCTTTTTTTAGTCTCCAAAACGGCACTTTTTCCCAAGTATCACCGGGAGCGACAATCTTTTCGGTTTTCAGTGTCTTCAAAACTTTGTCCAGATTGAGTGACTTGCCGAGAGTTTCAAGTTCGGTTTTTGTCAAAAAATACTTTTCCTTCTTGTCGGTCAATTTTCTAACCAATCGTTGGCCAATGATGATATTGACAGTTGAAACAATAAGAAAAGGTTCGACTTTCATATCAACCAAACGCGGAATAGCGCCAGCGGCCGAGTTTGTGTGGAGGGTCGAGAGCACAACATGTCCCGTGAGAGAGGCGTTCACAGCCAGGGATGCCGTCTCGCTGTCTCGAATCTCACCGACCATGATAATGTCCGGATCCTGTCGAACTAGTGTTCGAATTCCGGAAGCAAATGTAAAACCTATGTCGGGTCTGACCTGAGTCTGATTTATACGCTTCATCTGATATTCAATCGGGTCTTCAATAGTGGAAATGTTAACATCCGGCGTGTTTAGCAAATCCAGTATGGTATAGAGGGTGGTCGTTTTTCCGGAACCAGTCGGACCGGTGGTCAGAATCATCCCGGTTGTGGATTGTACCGCTCGATGAATCCGTTCGAGACCTTCGCCGTGAAATCCCAGATGCTCTAAAGTAAATCCGGAAACATTCTCGCGCAACAAACGCATGACGATTTTTTCTCCATAATATGTCGGCAGACTGGAAACACGGAAGGAAACTTTCTCCCCGTCTGAATCAATCTTAAACCTACCGTCCTGAGGAAGTCGTTTTTCGTCCAATTTAAGACTCGATAAGACTTTTATTCTCGCAACAATAGAAGCGGACATATTTTTTGGTAAAATCATAGCGTCGTGAAGAAGTCCGTCCAGTCGATAACGAACCAGGAGTTGGGTTTCCTGTGGTTCTATGTGAATATCCGATGCGTTTTGTAAAATAGCGTGCTTCAGGAGGGTGTCGACTATACGAACTACGGGAACATCGTCGGCTAGTTTCTTCAAATCCTCTCCGCTTATATCTCCTTCCGTACTTTCGGTAGAAATATTTTTTAAACTGTTTACATCCTCGGCAATCAAATCTCCAAATTCGGCTTTTAGACTTTTTTGATATTGAAGTATGGCACTCTTCATCGACTCGTCATCCGTCAAGCGAGGCAATATTTTTAAGCCGGTTTTCTTTTTGATGAAATCTATAGCGGTGAGATCCTCAGTATCCAACATGGCCACTTCCAGGGAATTAGCGGATTTTTTGAAGGCCACTATATTGTGGTTTCTGGCAATTGGCTCCGGTATGAGAGAAAGAACTTCGAAAGGTAGCTTCTCGTCCTTTAAATCTACGAACGGGATACCGAGAATGTAAGCTTGCATCCGCCGTAGATCATCCTCTGTCATTTTCCCTTTGTTTACTAGAAATTTACCCAGATCCTTATCTTTCCCTTTTATCTCCTTTTCGGCAGACTCAACATCCGCCCTGGAAACAAGACCGGAGTCGAGTATAAAAGTTTTTAATTGTGATTCTTCTATGTGCATAAGTCGTACCTTTGAATAAGTATATCAAAATAAAATCATTTCGTACCACAAGAGTACCCCCTTGTTTTCCAACGAGCGGAGCTCGAAAGAAAACGGAGTCGCTTCGGCGCAGTCCCCAATCGATAGCGGTTGTAGGCTTTTTTCGTCACGAAGTTTGACTATTCTACTTTACTATACTAAAGTAGATTTATTATGGATAAATTCATCGAGTTGAGGGGTAGAGAGGCCGGTAAAACCAGCGTGATTCTGGCCGGAGTGCACGGTAATGAAACTTGCGGAGTTGAGGCTTTTAAAAAAATCCTACCAAAACTGCAAATAGAACGTGGCAGAGTGTTTTTCGGCTATGGAAATCCAGAGGCTATTCTAAAAAAAGTGAGACAAACCGAATCCAATCTGAACAGAATGTTCAAAGAACACGAGAATATCACCGCTACAGAGAGAAAAAGTTATGAATACAAAAGAGCGCGATTTTTAAAAAGATATCTTGACCGGGCTGATGCCTTACTGGACATCCATGCCAGCGGGAATCCAAATAGTCGCAAATTTATAATTTGCGAGAAAAATGCTTTTAAAATAACCAAATATCTGCCCTTTGCTCTCTTAGTCTCGGGTTTTGACAAAGTTGAACCCGGAGGTACGGATTATTACATGAACAGGCATGGAAAAATAGGAATCTGCGTTGAATGCGGATATTTAAGAGATCCGGCTACCGCCGAGGTGGCCGAAAAGAGTATAATGACTTTTTTAAAAACCCGAGGACATATACCCGGCAAGAAAAAGGTTCGCGGGCAATCAAAGATTAATATGTACAGTTTATATCTGTCAAAAACCGACGACTTCAAACTTTCCAGACCGTTCGCGGACTTTGAAAAAGTCTCTGCCGGAGAAGTTATTGGCACAGATGGCAAAGAAAAAATTTGTTCACCGAAAGATGGTGTCATCCTTTTTGCTCGTAATGCAAAACGGGCAGGAACAGAAAGTTTCCTCCTTGGGAAATAGAAAAACCCGGCCATTTCTGGTCGGGACCAAGCGAAAGCTTGGGATTTTTGCCCCACTCCATGTGAGGACTTCGGTCCTGTGGTTGGCTAGAACTAGACGGTGTGATCGTGACCCACAGGGCACCTCCAAATTTGCTAGTCAGGGTCAAAGCAAAATACCCCCTCCAATCGCGGAGGGGGTTATGTTCATACTTGATGCATTAAGACAACCCTCTACGCGATTGATTGGTCGTCTTATGGTGTAATTTTCGGAGAATGGTTTTGTAACCACCGGCTTTTCCTTTTAGAAATTTCGAGACCCGGGCGACGGTGGTGGAACTAAGACCGGTCTCTTCTTCTATGGCGGAATACTTAATGCTCCGTGAAAGTAGCTCTGCGGCCCGAAGACGCTTGCTGAATTCCTCTATCTCTGCCGGAGTCATGAGGTCGGTCAGAAACCGCTCGGTCTCGTCGCGAGTCTGCGTGGCAAGTATGGCCGTAATCAGTCGCGTGTTATTTTTGTCTTTCCAGTTCATACTTCCACTTTATCAAAGTAAAGTAAGAAGTCAAGTAACGCGTTAAACGGAACACCGAACATAAGGCTTGACAAGCACAGCGTGCTTTTGTAGTATTGTGGCATTGAAGTTCGCCCACGAGGGCGGGCTAATTTTTTACCAAATTTACCACAAACATCATGATTGATTTAAAAGTAGTTAATAGTGTATTGGCACAACTGGAGGAAGAAAGAGGGATTCCACGAGAGAAAATCGTAGAGGCTATTGAACTTGC
>DATDWZ010000036.1:0-7737 GCA_036517295.1 Minisyncoccota bacterium
AAATGTCAAAACTGCTTGACAAAATATATGGGTTAGTATATACTTCTCCCAGACTTGAAAAACGAAAAAGTTAAAAACTTCTGACACCTTAGATTGCTGGACGACTTTCACTTCCACCTAGGTGACCCGGATCGCACTAATTTTTTGCGGGGGGTCCCTAGGTGGGAGCGAAAGCCCCCAATTTCAGGATGAGAGACATACTCTCAGCCCTGAAGGGTTCCAGGCTTCTTGTCACGGGAAGAGATGAGAGGGGTCGAAAGATCCTTCACTACCTCTTGCCCGATGGCAGGATCCTGGAGGTAATTCAAGCGAAAGCTTGAACCCTTCTGGGTGCGTCAACCTTCGGCCACGGCACCGAAGTTGTCCCAAAATCCTTGGGCGTAAAAGTACGGGTAGGAAAGGCTCTCCTCTGAAAAGAGCCACTGTCGCAAAGTGTGTACTTTGCCTGATGAGATCTTCGCACACGCTCAGATCGAAACAGTTGTAACTTGAAAAAAACTTCGTGGCCATGTTACTGAATCTCAACTCTTTTTAGATTCAGTAACATGGCCATGGAGAGCCAGACAGTCCAGCAATGGACGATTCGTTTCGGCTAGCACGACCGAGGCGGGACAAAACCGAAAGGTGGCGTCCAAATCTCCACATGTCTGGTTAAGAGGAGGGTTCACCAAACCCTGGGCCTCTTAACCAAATATGTTCGTAGCGTTTGGCGATGCTACGAGAGTAAGAAAACGAAACAGGCCCGAGAGAGTGACATCTCGAAGGGTTTCCGACGCAAGTCGGAAGTGTGCCAACACCTGCTAGTTGGAAAGTCGGTGGCTAAGCTGAGGGATCGCAAGCCTCTTAGTAAATGCCTCTCCCATTACCGGCACAGTGCAGTCGCAAATGTTAAATCATTTGCGAAGGCAAAGTTGGGGGAAAACCAAGAGCGTAGAGCCAGACCTCGTCAGAGGGAGAGAGGATTAAGCCCTTCTCATGCGTGAAGCCCCGGCCAGGGTGAATCGCAATAAGCTCTTGGTGGATATGGCGGGCAACCAGTCGTCCCAAAAGGACATAGGTTGTGGTTAAAAGAGTGAACCGATCGCAAATCGGTGGCTGAAGCTAGGGGTCACCCTGGCGCAACTCACTCACGGGGAGAATGTTGACCTTATGTCTTCCCACTTTGTTCTTTTCTCGGAAAGTTCCGGGCGTCACCAGAACGAGATCTGGTACTGTCGCAAAGTGTGTACTTTGCCTGATGAGTTCGAAAGGACGAAACAGTTAGCTCTTTAAAAAATAAAGTAAATCTTCGAAAGCTACCCCTTGTGACTTGTGTGTATTTATAAAAAGTATTCACAAGCCACAAGGGGTAGGCTCCGGCGGGCGCCATTTCCTCTTAAGAACCTGAACCTCTTCAGGTAAGGAGCGAGAGAGGAGGCTGCCGGGCTCAAACGGTGGCAGTGATTGGTGTGGAGCCCTCTGTTGGCTTGTGTGAGGGAAAAACCCTCGCAACACTGCAATCGCCTCGCTCAAAGGACGAGAACAAGCCGAAGGCTTGGGACCGTCCAACCGGAGTTGAGCCTCCGGACCGCAGTTTCGGAAGATTACTTTAAATCTTGCCCTGAGGGAACCTTGTTTTCCTCGGGGACCCTTAAAAGAAAATCACAAAAGTGGTCGGCTTTTAAGGGGAATTGGCCCCTAGTTCCTTTCATAAGCGTAGTTCGAGTTTACTTTTTCATGGGTGTGAAGGCACCGTGAAAAAGTTACCCGAGCGAATCACCGAAAAAAGTGAGGTGAAATAATGGCTGAACGAAGATTCTACCTTCGGGTGGAAGGTTGGCGCTACGCGCGTCACGCTATGATCCGGGCGAACACCCTGTTCATGGAAGTGGCACGAGTTGCGTGCAGCCACTGTCCGACCTGTTCTCACAGGATCCAGACAGTAGAGTCCAGACTGCGTAGTGCAGGCGTTCCGTGGAGATTCGTACATCTCGACGGGGGCATGTACCTTGCAGTCGAGCCCGAGCAAATGCCAGCGACGGTAGGCAACTACCTTAGCGGTTTGCTTGGTCTCCAAGTTAGCGAAAGCTAACTTGAAATCGCCGAAGGGCGATGGGCGGGGGTGCGAAAACGCCCTGGCAACGGAAGTCTCGATAGACCTTCCAACTATCAAGACACCCGGTGCGAGCCATTCCGTTAACATGCGCTCAAATAGACCAAGTGGAATTAACTTGGTCTCCTACCAGAGGATTCAAAAAGTTGAATATTCTGGTGGGATAATAAGGTCCCGAGTTCTTTGGAGGCAGTCATGTGCGACCAGCATCTGTGCGACAAGGTGATCCGAGCGATCTTCGAAGCGGGTCCGCGCGGTCTGTCCGTGCTCCCTCTCGAAATCATCCTGCACCTCGCTATGTGCGACGAGTGCGTGGAGAAACTGGGAGAGCTCATCGCTCTCTCGGTCACTCCGCCGGTGAGCGAGAGAGCAATGTAGGTAAAACCTACCGTCCGCCGGAGCGTAATCCCGGTTCCGAGGAAGTCACACCTCCTCGGACTTCCTTAAAAGCAAATTCAAAAAATATTTAGTGAATTTATTTTTAAGGGAGTAGAAATATTCCCAAATAACCGCGTCCAAGCCGGTGCAGCGGCTCGAGGATAATTGAGTGTCTCATTGCGGAGAGTGGAGATGAACGCCATCACACTCCCGGAATTCTTGAGACACACGGTCCGCCCTTCGGTGGATCACCGTGTCGCTAGGCGAGTGGCTAAGTAGCTCCCGTAAGGAGGTGGCCAACACTCGCTATGCCAAAGACACGGACTGCACACGTTCTTTTTCAAACATCCCAACGCAAGTTGAGGGTGTTTTCTTATGCAAAAACTACTATTTGACTCAGTTTGTACAAAGTGTACAATATGGGTATGAATATAAAAACGATATCAACGACAAAAGCCCGGGCGAATATGAGCGAAATCGTGGAACGAGTGAAAAATCGTGGAGAGGTATTTGTTTTTGGTAGACGAAATAACCCAGAAGCCGTGCTTGTTAAATTCCCCGATGTCTACAGCTCTCGTTTTTCGGACATTACAAATATAAACGCGTACTCTGGAAGTTTTGATTTTCTAAAAAACGAGCCTGATTTATACGCTGTTTCTGATTTAAAGAAAAAGTATGCCTAGTGGTATGTATAATTTTGGCAAAATAGTTTTGGTACCATTTCCGTTTACAGACTTGTCCGGCATGAAAGTCCGCCCAGCTGTTATTATTTCAAATAATCTAACGGGTGATGATGTTATCGTATGTTTTATTTCTAGCAATATAAAAAATAAAGGAAGGTCTGACATTCCCCTAAAGAAAAACCTGAAAAACGGCTTAAAATCCGATTCTGTAATTGTGGTTTCAAAAATTGCCACTCTAGAAAAGAAAACTGTCTTGGGAGAAATTGGAGAATTGTCTAGTGCTGAAGTGGCACAGGTAAAAAATAAAATCAAAAGTCTATTTTTGTAAAACTTTCAAACCTAGATGAAATCCGACGTGAGAAAAAAAGAAGTGGTTTAGAACTTTCAGATTTGAGACAAGGTCGCGTATAAAAACTAAACTGTCACTAAATATAACCACTGCGAGAGCTTGAAAGATTTTTGGCCAAGATCGCTTATAAAATTTGGAAAATCATCTGAGGCGTACGCGTAGTACGGTGAAGATGTTTTTCAAATTTTAGAAGATGAAATTGGGCAAAAAGACTCAAGCGGTTAGAAAGGGTTGCGGGCACCTCGGATCTCGAAATGCACATGCGTTCCAGTTGACTTACCCGTCGAGCCCATTCTTCCTATGACCTGACCTTGAGTTACACGAGTTCCGGCAGAAACCAACACGGCACTCATGTGGGCATATAGAGTTTGTGTACCGTTCGCGTGTTTTATAACCACATAGTAACCATAACCTCCGTTGTATCCGGAACCACGGGCAATGATTACTTCACCGCTTGCCGAAGCTAAAATATTTGTGCCGTATGAAGAAGCTAGGTCAACACCATTTCGTCCGTGTATCTTTTGGCTTTTCACACCTCCGATAATCGGTCGCATATAGTATCCCTCGTAAACAGGATATGATGGAGATTTCTTTCCGCCGCCAGCAGAGCTTGAAGGAGTGGAGGTTACTTCACCGTCAGGCACAATAACAATATCTCCAACGGCAAGTTTTGAACCCAAGGTCAGGTTGTTGTATTGCATGATTTCGTCTATATCGCCTTTGTGTAGTTTGGCAATGCTCTTCAAAGTATCACCAGACTTAACTACATGTTGAACACCAGAAATAGGTAAGATAACCAAAGTTTGACCGACACTAATAGTATTTCCTTTTATATCATTACCCCAACGAATAGTGTTTACGGAAACACCGAACATTTTAGCAATAGCCGGTAATGTATCACCCTCATGAACAACGTATATACTAATCTGGTCTTCATCTATACTTTTTGTATCAGTCGGACTTTGAACATCGGCCAAAAGGGAAGTTCCACCGATTATAACTACCTCATCCTTTGTGGTCGAAGATGTTTGGTTCGGAGAAATAGTGGCTTGAAGCAAGGCCATATTTTGAGAATTCGGTTGATGCTCATCAGTCTCCTCCGCACTAGCTGACGAAAACATGTTGGAAATAAAGGAAAAAACACCAGCCTCGGCTGTAAAAGGCAGGAAGAGCGACGCTAGAAGGAGAGGATTAATGAAAAATAGCGCCAATATGTTCACCCCAATCTTGCCTGATCCCACGAGAGAAGATTTCTTGTGAAGTCCTCTCTCTGTGCTTTTAAGACCTGGCTCGGACTGCGGATCTTGTTGTAGCCCTGAAATAAGCTAAAAGTTAAACTATATTCTGGAAGTTTCTGTCAATATATGGCTCTGCACAGCCATACTTTTATATAATCAATGCGGTACTAATTCATTATATAGGATGAGGATTTGAGGTCAATAGAAGTTATGAACAGGACATGAAAACTCCAAACTCCCAAAAGTGGTTAGTCGACTTGACTAAATTATAATAGTTGTTATAGTTCCGTCCAGAATCAGGAACATCTCCTGATGTCTTTCAAGGAGACAGCCGTGCGCAGAATTCTCACCGTTCTCATCGTACTCACGTCACTCGCACTCACAACCGAAGCCCGTGCCCAACAACAGCAGGCGCCGATCGTCGATACCACCGGCCTGTCGGCCGAACAGGTCAAGGCACTCAACGCGGCCGTAACCGAACTTCGGAAACAGCCGGCGAACACCCTGGCCAACCTGACCCTTCAGACGGCCACCCCCGACAAGTTCAAGGAATGGGTGGACGCCGGTTCGGCGGCTGGCAAGGCCGTCGGCGCGTTCTCGAAGGAAGTCGGCGTCGCGGCCGATCAGTTCCTGAAGACGGACGTCGGCCGGATCGGGCTTTACACACTCATCTGGAAGTTTGGCGGAGACAAGGTCGTCGAGTCCATCCTGAACATGACGCTCAAATTCGTGTTGGCGGTTGTACTCTTCACTTTCTGGTGGAAGATGGTCCGACGGTTCGTGATGAATGAGCGTCGTACCGGAACGACTGAATACAACCCGAACACATTTCTCCGGTGGCTCGGCTTCAACAAGAAGACGGTCGACTACGAGAAGGACGACTGGATGTCAGAGTGGCCCGTGTCCGATCAATTCTGGATCACCTTCTGGACAAGGGTCGGGGCTGTTGTGGTGGCCGCCCTGATCACCCTCGTCTGCTGGCCGAGCGTCACGTTCTGAACGACAACGGTTCTTCGCGCTCCCCGGCAGCGAGAGTGCTGCCGGGATGATGAAGTCGCCAACCGAGGCGGCTTTTTACGTATATAAAACCAAAAAATAATTGACTCTCTATCTAAAATCGTCAATAAAATACTCGTACCAACACAAAACAAAGAAGGAGCCGAGCATCATGAACATTAGAAGTTCTTCTATAGGAAAAGAGATGCCTGCTACCGTTACCCAGCCGACAAAATTATCTCCGGGGAAAACCCATTGATGAGTTTTTTGGGCAGAAAGTTCGTGGAGAAAGTTAAGTCCAAAAAAATAGGTGGCAACTTTTGAAAATTTATATACAAAAGAATGGCGTTTGGATAAAATCCAAAGCATCGGAACGATTCCTATAATCACGGTGAAGAAGAGATAAAAATAGGGAATATAAAGATATTCTTCCATAAAAATGTACAGAAGGAAAAATATAATAACCGCGGTAAACCAGCCTTTTAGAAGACTGGCATACCTCCGACTTATCTTTTCTTCATTTGTTGGCCTTTTATCTACAAAATATGCATAGAATACGACAATGTAAGCAAACCAAGCCCCAAACCAAAAAAAATCCTCAAGTGGTATATCGTTCAATATCCTAAACGGCAAAACGGTCGAGTCATACCAAGCCTTATCCTTCATGGCAAAATAATCGATTATAACCGTTGCCGGTACGGTGACCAGGGCGGAAAGCAAAGCTTTCTTAATAAGGTGCCTGTCGCGAACGAGAAGGTATGCAAGGGGGACCACAAAAAACAATAGGATGGAAACAAGAAAGGAAAGGGTTAGATAGATGGTTAAAAAATAAGCCAAAACCGGAAGTAACAGAACCACGAACAGGTCAATAAAAAAATGTTTTCTTGATAGGCTTTTTTCCTTCATATTGATTTACCCAAATTATACGGGTATTTTTTCTTTTTTGCTATACTCTAATAGATGAATTATCTCGAAACTCTTAACGCAGAGCAGAAAAAGGCTGTGATTGCCACGGAAGGTCCGGTTTTGATCGTGGCCGGAGCGGGAGCGGGAAAGACAAAAACTATTACCCACAGAATCATGCACCTCATGGTGAACGGAGTTGCTCCGGAAAGAATACTGGCCATCACTTTCACAAACAAAGCGGCAAGGGAGATGCGAGAAAGAGTACTAGATCTTCTAAGGTCCGACCTTAGCAATCCCATTCCCAAAGGTCGGACCTTTGGGATTCCTTTCATGAGCACTTTTCACTCTCTCGGAGTGCAAATCATAAAAGAGAATGCCGAACTTTTGAAATTACCCAGACACTTTAATATTTTTGACACGACAGACTCGAAAAAAGTCCTGAAGGATGCTTTCGTTTCGTTTGGACTTGATCCAAAGGAACACCTGGACAAAGTTCGCCATATTATTTCTGCTGAAAAGGGGAGAGGAAACGAGGTCCGAGACTACATGGAACACGGAGCTTTCGACTACACCTCGGAGTTAACCAAAAAAGTTTGGACAAAATACGAGGAAACTCTGACTCGCGAGCATGCGCTGGATTTTGATGATTTACTTTTGAAAACTTTGAAACTCTTACGAAGACATCCAGACGTTTTGAAAAAATACCAGGAAAGGTTCCTATACATACACGTGGACGAATACCAGGACACGAACAAAGTGCAGAACGACATCGTGGAAATGCTGGCCGAGAAGCATCATAATCTATGTGTGGTGGCGGATCCAGATCAACTAATATATTCGTGGAGAGGTGCAGAGATCAAGAATGTACTACGTTTTGAAAAAACTTACCCCGAAGTGCAGACTTTTTTCTTGGAACAGAACTACCGCTCAACCAAAAACATATTGGCTGTGGCTAACGAGATTATAGAGAAAAATAATTTTCGCATTCCAAAAAAACTGTTCACCGAGAATGCCATTGGAGAGAAAATCGCTGTATTTCAAGGTAGAAACGAGGTAGACGAAGCGCATTTTATAGCGATGCAATCGAAAGAGCTG
>DATDWZ010000037.1:0-5908 GCA_036517295.1 Minisyncoccota bacterium
CACTTGCTTCATTTGGAAAAAGTACAATGGAAGATATATCACAAACTTCTTTCAGCATCCTTTGTTTATGTGTGCTCAGCACAACTTGTACAGAACCAGATGGAAAACTACAAGGTTGGGCTACATCTGAAAAATTAAGCATGAAAAATTAAGCAGGACTATTAGGACCTCAAATCGATTAACATCAGTATTTATTTGATTGGCAATGGAACTGATAAGTCTCCAGAAATTATTGTTGCCTAATTCTTCATGAGAAATAACAACCAAGCTTTCTAATAGCTCGGGTGACGGTGGAGGTAATTCTTTTCCATATTTTTGAAGTATTTCTCTGTGAACATGTTCGAAAGAGCCACCTTTTTCTAAGTATTCGGTTTCCACACCACTATTGTAAGGGGATTCGTCCCAAGTGGCTATTAGTTCTAAAATCGAGCCATCGGGAAAGCAAGGGTATAATCCATGCCATGCCAGGGAGAATAGAGGTTGTCTATGAGTCAGATCGTGGCAGAGAATGAAAAGGTGCTAACCTTCTAGGTGTTGCTGTAGCGGTTTAATACTGCAGAAACCTATTCACCTCCTTCACCGTCCACTCCGGATATTCCAGCTCGCTGACCCAATCAATTCGTCCGAGTTCGTACCATCGTTCGAAGAGATCAACAGAAATCACCATGAAGTCCCAATAAACTATTAATGCAGTGCTTGTTTGAACTCAATCAATTTCTGATCAATTATTTCGATTGCAACCCAGGGCCTCATGTTTTTAGGAATATGAAGAAAGGTGTATTGAGCGTTTAGCTTGCCTTGATTTATCAACTGCATGATTCTCCAGCTCACTAAATTGCAATGGGAGTTGCCAACAGCTTCGGCCAATTTAATTTGTGAGTTTCCATGGAGAAATGAGTTGATCGTAATTTTTTGCTTTTCCATACCATCGACATAATCATTGCGGAATTTATTGGTACAAACCGTTTCAATTCGAATTTGATCTTGATCCACTCCGGAGTATGTCCCTAAGCCTAAAACATACGGCGGCTGATCACGTAATAGCATTTCTAAGTAGTGCTCAACATTATTAGGATAAACCAAATAGTAACAATCAATTTGTCTCAGCCGATACAGTATGCGACCTGAACCGCCGCTTAGAGCAAAACCGTAAATCTGATTAGAAAAGACTGAGTTGTTTTTCATTATTTTCCTTCTTTTTGGATGGGCTACTTATCTTGATTAGTCTCAAACTTCTGTATGTTCGTAAACGCTTGAAGTACATTAGTTTCAACATTGGTACTTGATCATCGAAATAATCATGAGCTACAGCAATAGTTTTACCCTCACTAGCTCGTTGAATTCTTCCCACATACTGAATAAGTTTTCCTTTCCAAGAAAATGGAAATGCCAAAAATAGATGGGAAACTTCCGGCCAATCAAATCCTTCACCGATCAGCTTGCCCGTAGCTATGAGTAACTGGAATCGTTCTTGATGTAGTCTTTTAGTCATATTTTCTCGTTGTTTCTTGGTCATTCTGCCTGTGGCAACTGCTGCATGGATACCCTTAATTTTTTGTCGAACCAGAGTTAGTAGCGTTTCACAATGTTCCAGCCTCTCAGTTAGGACAAGACACTTTGCTCCTGTTGATAATACCTGAACAACATCATCTGTAATTTGATTATTTCGCCCTTCATCAGCAACAACCAAACGGCAGGCTTCCTGGAAATCTGCAACTTTCCCATTTACTGAAAAGTTTGTTTTTTTAGTGACGAGTTGAGTCTGGACGTGATTGTTTGGATGATCTTTGGATGCCTCTGCTGAAGTATCGACAGTAACAGATTTATCACTAATGTATAAATGCATAAGCTTTTCAAGTTTATCTTTTCGATAAGCCGTGGCTGTAAGTCCGAGAACATACTTAGCAGAAAATTGTCTCACTACGGCACTGAAAGTATTGGCAGGCACATGATGACATTCGTCGATAATTATCAAGCCAAATTCATCCTTAATTTCACCTATATCTCTACGGGCTAAGGTCAAATAGGAAGCAATGGTGATTTCTTTGCCAATTTGCCATTTGTTATTGCCAATTGTTCCCAGGTCACCTTTGTCCATTTCAAAGTGATCATTGACTCTTTTGATCCATTGGCGCAACAAAGCATTGGTGTGAACTATGATTAAGGTCTTTTGACGACGTTTTTTCATCAGGGAGAGAGCCACCACGGTTTTTCCAAAACCCGGTTGAGCCTGAAAAATAATTCGCTCGTATTTTAGAAGCTGTGTGAGTTCTTTCTGTTGGTTTTTTCTCAATTTGAGTTTACTTTTGAAGGTAGTGGTCTTGGTAGTCGTGCGATTATCAACAATCTCTACTCGGAATTGATTCTCATTTATAAATTGAAGAACTTGATCCAAATAACCTGCCGGAATAGTAATACCCTCAGGATTAACATCGATGGTTTTAATAAAGCGAGAAGTTTGCCAAGTTGAGTAGCCAAAACGCTCTTTGGCATAAAATTCGGAATTTGGGAAGTTGAGCTCTTTTTTGAAAAATCGATACAATTTATCTGGAAGCCAAATATTGGGAATAGATATTCCAGCACCTAGTATTAATTTAACTTCCTGACCCTGTGTAGTAGTTACGACAATTTCTATGTCAAAATCTTCTTCAGTACTTTGCAGTTGGTCTTCGGAAGTCGTCTTTTTCGATTCTGATGGTGTTTGTTGAAATACCATGCTTGACTCAAGAAGATTTTTGATTTGAGCTGGTGAAATTTTTTGAATCGTTGATAAAAATGCCCACTGATTTGGAAAAGCTTGACCATTTGAATCAATAAAGACAGTTTTGTGCTCTGCAACTAACTTTCCCTGCAATGGTAGACAGATTAAGTTGCCATAGCCTTTACCAGTGTGTTCATCCTGACTAGGGAACATTCGATCAAAAGTAGCTCCGTTTTTAATACCCGCCTTTGATAGGAACAATTTGCCCATTTGCCGAGCTGTGTAGGCTGATATCCGCTCCGTGAAGAAAAACCACAAATGACCACCATTTCCGGATTTAGAACGTTCGAGATACGAGTTTAATTGATAAGTTTGAGCAACTTCGCTCACTCGTCTTGCTGGCTCAAACCATTCTGATCCATCAAAATCAATAGCAAGAAAAGCAGTGGTGTTATCTGGAAACAATGGATAGACACCAATTGTCTGATTGCCCCTAAGGTGGTTGCTAATGACAGTATCTGTCAATGCTTGTGGACTTTGACTTAACCGATAAATTGGAACATAACCTGACTTTTTACTTTCAAAATCCTCCCAATATCTAGCAAGCACATCATCACGAGTGTTGAAAATTGAACGATAAAGCCTGATTTTTTCTCTAGTTATTTGTGACACATCTTTATTTCACTGTTATGCAATATGGGATTATGCCTTCATCCTGGTTGAAAACTATACCCAAGTTGTTTTCATTGACAGTGAAAACTTTTTATATTATAGTAGATGAGGTATGAATGATCAAATCCAGACAAAAATCACCAAAAACCTCTTGGCTACAGCCTTGAAAGAACAGTACGAATCTTTTGCGTCTCGTGATTTAGGAGTGGAAAGAGATACTTTAGAAAACTTAAAAGAGGCAATTTCTGCTCCACAGGTGACGGTTATCACTGGTCTGCGCCGAGTAGGGAAATCAACCTTGCTTGCCCAAGTAGTCAAAAAATATCTCAAAAATGACTTTTACTTTGTCAATTTCGAGGACGAACGACTATTAAACTTCCAAGTCAGTGACTTTGATGTACTCCACGAGACCTTGATTAGCTTGTTTGGCGAGAAGAGAACATTTTTATTTGACGAGATTCAAAATGTACCTGAGTGGGAGAGGTTTGTGCGTCGGCTTCACGATCAGGGATATAAATTTATTGTCACTGGTTCAAATGCGTCACTGCTCAGCCAGGAATTGGGAACTCGGTTAACTGGTCGCTCAATACGAGTAGAACTTTATCCATTTTCGTTTGGGGAATACTTAGACTTTCGTAAAGTAAAAACTCCAGATTTAAATGTCTTAACAACCAGACAAAAAGGCAATTTGCGTAAATTGGCTGATGAATACATTTCTTTTGGTGGTATTCCAGACGCACTTAAATATCCAGAGTTGGGAGTTCATAAAGCACTGTACGATGATGTTTTGTATCGAGATATTGCCACTCGTTACAAATTGGATAACGTCAAGAGTTTAAAAGAATTGGCCTTTTATTTGGTTAGCAATACCGCCAGTTTAGTGTCTTACAATAAACTTAAAGATCTCCTCAAGCTAGGAAGCGTAAATACTGTTATTAACTATGTTGATTATTTGGAAAATAGCTGGTTATTTTTTGTGGTCAACAAGTATGCCTACTCAGTCAAAGAACAACAAATTGCTGCCAAAAAAATCTATGGTATTGATACAGGATTGATTCAGTCTGTAGGTTTTTCTTTTTCTCAGAATAAAGGCAAATTAATGGAAAATATGGTTTTTTTGCAACTGCGAAGAAAGTACCTTGATGTGTACTACTACAAAACGACTGAAGACTACGAAGTTGACTTTTTTCTACCTAGTGAGGGATCTCTAATCCAAGTGGCACAACACTTTGATTTGGAGGAGACCAGAGAAAGAGAGTTGCGGGCACTGGTGAATGCAGCTAAAGAGCAGAAAAGAACTAAAAAACTGGTTATCGTTACCGAAAGTGAGAAATCTGAGCTTGGACGAGAAGGTCTGCAAATCCAAGTCGTTCCTCTGTATGAGTGGCTACTTCAAGTTTAAAAATTCCTTGAGGCACTCACGGGTAAAAAAATGACCAGGTAGAAAGAAGTTGTTTAGTCTGTTCCAAGAATAAATCTGGGTAATCAGCTATGTCAGACCAATCAGCCCTTCGGTGATCGTCCCATTTGGCGAGCAATTTCTACGGATTTCTTTGGATTCCGAAGCCTGCGATACAATTGACTGATGGGAGTTCTAATAAGGAGGAGGTCCGCGCTAAGTCAGGGTGAGATTGAGCAAATAGATGAGGCGAAGAAAAGAGAGCTTGGAATGCAACCGCTTGGAAAAAGGGATTTTAGCAATGGTATTTTTTTCTTACTTGAAGAAGGAGGCAAGTTACTGGCTGTGGGAGGACTGATAATAGTTGAACCCGTACTTTTTGGGGGTGAATCGTACTCCTTGTTGGGAGTTGGGGGTATATTGGCCGCGGAAAAGGGAAGGGGATACGGGGGAAGTGTGGTGAGAGCTATCAGGGAGTATCTAGAGGAAAAAGAAAAGACAGGGGTGGGTTTTTGTAAGATCTATAATCGAGGTTTTTATGAAAAGTGTGGATTTTCAGTGAACGAAGAAGCGATCAAAAGATTTGTTTACCATGAGGGTAATAGAAAGGTGACGAATACAACCGATGATTTGGTAATTTATATCGATGGGAAAGACAATTTTATGGAAAAAGTTTTGGAAAACCGGAGTGGGGAGGTGATTCTACCAAGAATGCCAGACTGGTAGATCAATCTTAATTTCTTCCAACCTAACCTTGATCAGATCCACTTGAGCCATATTTCCGAATGCTTTCATTACCTCTTCGCTGGCTCGTATTAGAATTTCAGGACTCGGGAGCAATGAGGCTCTGTTGGGCACGATTTATTTTGTCATTATGCATAGATTATGTGCTTTTTGCATAGATTTGCATAGATATGGTAGAATATGCATAGATTGGAGTAAATATGCCCAAAAACCTTATTTCTATCAGTCATGCCGCGAAGCAGTTGGGTGCCTCTATAGATACCCTAAGAAGGTGGGACAAAACGTATCGTCTTTCGTCAATTAGAATAGGACCACGCGGGCATCGGTTTTATAGCCAAGAAGAGATTAACCGGTTTTTACGAAATGACAGTTCGGTAGCAAAACAATGGGCT
>DATDWZ010000038.1:0-9121 GCA_036517295.1 Minisyncoccota bacterium
ACAACGGATCAGAAACTTTGTCGTAATGGACTAAGTAGAAATCAAACTCATTACTTGGTAGCATACCTTCTATAAGTTTCCGAGTGTACAAGGCACTGCCCTTTGCGGCCCTATTATCCATAGCATAACTCATTAAAGCGATTTTTGGTTTCCCGGTAGTAGATTTTGGCATTGCGCTTTGCGCATGGTAATCCATGCTATGCCAAAATTCACTACCGGGTTTCATGTTCTTTTCCATATCGTTACCTTTTCTCCAAAATAACCAGGATGTGTGGAAGGAACGCTTTATAGGATAATCCAAAAAAGCCGAGCATATTTTTAACAAATTTTTTGAAACCTTTTTGCGCCTTTCCCTCTTCCGGCAAAAGATGCCAAGAGTAATCCCCCGATCGAACTCTTCTCAGTATACGAAGCAAATCAAAGTATGTATAAAAATGAAGATTATTTTCCGGAAGCGGGTTCCTACCAAGCATCCGTATTATGAAAGGCCGCAGAAAGCCCGGTTTGTATGTTAGAAACCAAATACCTGTATGAGTTTCTTTCCAGGCAAGCTTGTTCGGGAAACCGAGATAAAGCTTCCCGCCGGGTTTTGTCACACGCAGTATTTCCGATAGGTACAGCTCCGGATCTGTCGTGTGTTCTATAACGGAGACGGAAACGGCGTAGTCAAAAGTATTGTCAGAAAAAGGCAGTTTGGATCCTTCATATAAGGAGAAATTAACTTTCACCCCGTACTCTTTGGCGTAAACGAGCGAAATATCATAAAGCTCTTTTTCTATATCGACACCGTACATATCCGCACCGGCCAAAGCAAAAGCTATGGAAACACCTCCCGGACCGGAACCCACATCGAGGATCTTTTTCCTTTGGACCTTTCCCACTCTCTCCTCAAAGTCGCGGACGAGAAGCTTTGAATCCTCGATTTTATTCGCCCAATCTTTGATGATCTTTTCTTTTTCCGGAACGGAAGCAAGTTTAAAACGCCTGTACACATACTCCCTGGCGATAGGTTCTATGGAAAAAGTCATGTCGGTTAATTTTATCACAGAGAAGACCTCATCTCAAAAATAATGGCTGAGACGAATAATAAAATTTTGAGGAAAAAATAGAGGATGAGACGCGAGGCATATCGAGATATGTCGAGTGGCGAAACTCTATTTTTAACCAAAATTTTATTATTCGATCAGTCAAGCTTTTTAGAATTATCATACCTGGCGTTTATTTTTTAGATGAGGTCTAGTATCTTACTCACGTGATTTTGTATGGAAAAGTCTTGAACTTTTTCATAAGCAGAGGCACCAAGTTTTGCTCGCAGATCGGAATCTTCCGATAATCTTTTCATCGCGACGCTCAAGCCCTCCGCATCTTCTATTCCAACTACAAGACCGTCCGTATCGGCAGTGATCATGTCTTTTCCGGCCGGAAAGTCGGAAATAATTATGGGCTTGCCGGCAGCCATGGCCTCAAGAACGACAATACCGAGGCCTTCGTACCTGGAGGCAAGGACAAAAACGTCGGCGACGGAAAGCACATCCGGTATGTCATGTCTTGCACCGAGAAAACGTACACGATCCGATACACCGAGCTCTTGGGCTAGTTGCTTCAGAACCGCCTCGTCGGAACCGGTTCCGACAATAAGCAAAACGGAGTGGTCCTTTAGTTCAGCAAACGCATGAATAAGAACATCGATACCTTTTTGTTCAATAAGTCTGGCAATGGTGAGATACGTAAAGGTGTCTTCCGGAATACCGAGTCCTTCTTTGAATCCGGGGGTCGGATCTTTTTTGTATTTTGAAATGTCTATGCCGTTGTTTATGACGATTATGCGCTTCTCGTCTATTCCGTGCTCAACGAGAGACGTTTTAACCGCGGACGATACGGCAACGATCTTCTTGCACCATTTTTGTAAAAATCTATCCATCGCATACATCTTTCCGGTCTTCACCGAATCATAAATATTGTGTTCGAAGGAAATGATGTTTCTGATACCCGCCAACTTTCCGACAATCCGAATAACGGTATTGGAGAACCAAAGATGGGTAAAGATCACATCCGGTCGTTCTTTTCTAAGATACGAATAAACTCGGAACCAGGCGACGATATTTAAAAAACTGCCTATATGGATGGTCTTCCAATCTTTTTTGTCTAGAAGACTTTCGTCCGCGAGAGAAAACTGTGATTCCTTTCGTAGGGTTAAAAGGCGCACCGATACTCCCCTACTTAGCATCTCGTTCATATCATCAACCACCAGCCGCTCCGCCCCACCAATAGAAGACCCGCTACCGAGCTTATTGATGCAAAATAGCACTTTCATCCCGTTAGAGATAGGAAATCACGGTAATTTTCTCGTGATTCCTATGCAGATTATGCTGTAATAATACGACCATAGGTTTCTTCGATTTCCGTTATCTCTAACGGGATTCGTACTAGGGCATAGTAGCACAGAGGGCCGGAAAAGTAACGTTGGAAAAAGCCGTATATTTGTGATAAAATCCCGAGATGGACACACTCAAAAGGCCGGATATTTCTGTCGTTATACTCTGCTACCGATCCGGCAACTTTGCCACAACTTTTCATAAAAGGGTCACCGACGTCCTGACCAAAAACAACCTTGATTATGAGATAGTTTTGGTCGGAAACTACAGGCTAGGTTCCGGAGATATTACTCCGGACGTGGTCAGGGAAATAGCCAGAACGGATCCGCGAACGGTTTGTGTCGTAAAAGAAAAGACCGACCAGTCACAGGCCATGGGCTGGGACATGAGATCGGGCCTTGAAGCTTCGTCCGGGAAAACCATCACGGTCATCGATGGCGACGGACAAATGCCTCCCGAAGACATCCCGAAACTTTTTCAAAAAATGAAAGACGGTGGATATGACTTATGTAAAACGGTACGCATTTCGAGGGGTGACGGACTTTATCGCAAACTAATATCCAGAACATTCAACCTTGCCATGAGAGTACTTTTCCCGGGGATACACGGTGACATAAATAGCAAACCAAAACTTTTTACACGAGAGGTTTACGAAAAATTACACCTTGAATCGAACGACTGGTTCATTGACGCGGAAATAATGATAAAAGTGAGAAATTTTAATATAAAAATCAGAGAAATCAGAACGGATTTTTATAAAAATCCGGAAAGAAAATCTTTCATTTCGTTTAAGGCTAATGTCGAGTTCGTAAGAAACATGATTCAGTGGAGAATTAAAGAATTTCAAAGAAAGTAATATGATGAAAATTTTTATAACAGGAGCAAGTAGTTTTCTGTGCGGTGAACTCATAAATATTCTAAAAAACAAGCACAAAATTACCGTCTTGGAACACCAAAAACGACTGGACGGAAAGAGGATGGATGGAATAAATGTGGTTAGGGGTGGTTTAGAAAACTTACCGGAATGGGAAAAGGCTCTGTCGGGAATTGATGTAATAATCCACCTGGCCGGAGTGACCCACCCGAAAGAGATCGACTTATACAGAAAAATAAATACCGAAGGAACTCGACGTTTGGTTGAAAGCGCAGAAAAGCACAGAATCTCACAATTTATATTTATTTCTACCTCAGCAATTGGAGAGAATTCCGGAGCATATGGAGAATCAAAAAAAGAAGCAGAACAATATCTGTTAAAAAGCTCTCTTGCCTACACTATTCTGCGGGTAGGACCTGCTTATAATGATAATTTCACCGGGAAAGAGGGCCTGGCAAGTTTGGTAAGCCGAGCCAAGAAGAGTTTCATTCTTCCCTACCTTTCCGACCAAAATGTTAAGTTTTCACCGATCCACCGAGACGACGTGTTGAAAGCCATACTGGCTTCCATAAACAATCCGAAGGCTTATTTCAAAACCTACACCCTAAATGGACCGGAAAGTCTATCCAACAAAGAGATCTTTTTCAGGATATTGAAACGCAACAATACCAAGAAACTACTCATACCGATACCGACTGTGTTGGCTAGAATTATTTTTTATATCTCTTCCAGCCTATTTAAAGTCGGGGCACCAGATCAAATGCAGAGAATGTTGTCTAAAAAAGAACCCCTGAGCGAGAATGTATTAACCGATCTTGGAGTCTCTCCCAGAAAATTTCTTTCGTAAATACTGACATAAATAGATACCACCGGAAGCAAACAAAATAAACATGCACGGCCACGCTTGAAAAGAGAGCCGTGGACCAGCAGCAGGACCAGACAACATCATCAGGAAGAAGACTATGAATACGAACAGCCACGCTAAACGGCCCTTTCTGTTAAACCAGAGAGATATGAACATGAGTACGACCCCGAGAAGCCACAAAATCCTTTCGCCAAACTTCCACCATTCTTTCGTGATGCCCTTATAAAAGGTTGTCCAATCGCCTTTTATCAAAGCATTGATGGATCCGTATACGAACGGCCGATCAATGTTCATGGAAGAATCGTACGCATCCCTCATAAAAAGGATTGATGACGGAAAAAGAAAAGGCATCGAGGTGATGAGGTGAAATTTGGCGTAAGAGAGTGGATGCGAGAGGATGATGCGTTCCCCAACGGCACTGATCTGTTTCGAGTAACGAATGTCGTGCCAGCCGAGGTTTCGCCATTCGGCCTCCGGCACGCCTGTGGCTTTTTGAAATGCCAGGGTCTCAGCCTCCTCATCAGTTCCGTTGGTTGCAGCCACAAATTTGGGAACCGCCCACGATAAATTGACCGACTCGAACGAGTTGAAGAGCGCCACACCGGTTTTTTCATAATTCCTCATTATCCACGGTACGGCCGAAATAAGAATTCCGAGCAAAAGCGCTATGGCTACTCTGAACTGAGACTTCAGAGAAAGTTTTGAAGCGAACACGGGCAATAAAAAGATCGGCAAAGCGAAGATGCCCATACCCCTCACGTAAATTGAAGCGATAAAAAGCAGGGTTGCAAAAACCACCCTCTTCCATTTATTCTCCTCACAAGCCGAGATGATGAGATACAGACCGAGTGTAAAAAGAAAAAGGAATAAGACGTCGGTCAATATAAGAAGAGCGAGCGTCATCGACACGGGATTAATCAGAAAAATCGTCGCCGCAATCTCCCCCACTTTTTTACCGGAAAATAGGATACCGATCCTTCGTATAACCAGTGCCGAGGCAAAGATCAAGATGATCTGAATAAGTGTAACGGCGAAATAAGAATTAAAAACGGTCTTAATTACGCCGACAAACAAAGGATAACCTGGCAAACGCAGGGTTTCCAACCTGCCATCCATGGTGAGACCATTGCCGGACATGAGTGACTCCGATAACTTTACATATTCTATGCTGTCCTTCGGCGCCGCCGGAAGCAGAGGATAGATGCCCCTACTCTCTTCAACGCGGGATATATGAATAGAAAAAAACCACAGACCCACATAGATCAAAGCGCAAACAATGACGACGGCCCGGAACCATTTTGACATATCCTGCGTATCCTGTTTTATGATCTTCTGTAAAAACATAAAATTATTTTTACTTTCTCATGATCATCTTCCATGGAGCCAAGACTCCTTCTCCGATGATATGCCAAGAAATTTTGGACTTTCCCTCAGTACGATCGACAAAAGTAATAGGAACCTCAAAGAAGGTTGCTCCGGCTTTATATAAAAGATACTTAAGTTCCAAAATAAATGCATACCCCGATACATCCATATTTGAAAAATCCAGCTTTCGTAACATTTCTACAGAGATTACATTGAAACCGCAGGTATAGTCGTGGATAGGCATATAAAGAATTACACTACAGTAAAAGTTGCCGAAAGAACTCAGGACCTTTCTCCACAAACTCCAACCTATTATTCTACTTCCTTGTATATAGCGAGAGCCGATAATCACTGAATAGTTTTCACTTTTCTTAATCATTTCCGGGAGATACCTGAGTTGGAAAGAAAAATCGGCATCCATCATGATCACTGATCGAACGTCGGAGGACCTCAACACTTCCCCAAAAGCATTTATGTAAGCCCTCCCTAGCCCGTCTTTTTTTGTTCTGGAAACAAGAGTGAGATTTGGATATGTTGCCTTAAGTTCGACAACCGCCTCGCCGGTACCGTCGGGAGAATTATCGTCCACGACCAGAACATGTATGGAGGGTAAAAGTTCGAAAATAAGAGGTAATATTTTTCTTATATTCCTTATTTCATTATAGGTGGGAATAATTATTACATTTTTCATGGTATGAGCGACCGTTCCGCACAAATTAAAATATCTTTTGTATAGTATCGCCTCCAACCAGTTCCAGAGTGGGTAGAGGAAAAACGAGAACTCCACCCCCTTTCATGTACTCCTTCTCCTTTTCCAATATGATCTTCCGAAAATGCCACGGCAAAACCAAAAGATAATCTGGCTTCATTCTTTTTACCTCTTTTTCGTCGATTATCGAAATGAAAGTACCCGGAGTGAAAGAACCAAATTTGCTTGGATTAACTTCCCCGATAAAGGGCAACAGGTCCGACGTAATACCGCAAAACTGAAGAAGAACATTACCCTTTGTGGAGGCTCCATAGCCCATGATCATCTTTCCTTTGCTTTTAACCCCTTTTAGAAAAACCAAGAGATCATCTTTCATTTTTGCCAGCCTATCATTAAGGTCCTGGACTGGCTTATTTGTGCTCATTTCATTTTCATACTCTTTATTCAGAATCTCCTCGGACAATTTTATATCTTCTTTTAAAGACGAGTTCTTTTTTGCCATCATGACTGAAAAACTGCCGCCGTTTATGTCATTGAATTCCACACCCACTATCTTGAGCCCGACCTTGTCTGCCACCCATTTGATCTGCTTTAGGCAGTAGTATTCCAAATGCTCGTGGCAAATCGTATCAAATGAATTTGCTTCCAACATGGCGGGCAAATAACTTTGTTCGGTCACCCATACACCATCCGGAGCAAGAATATCGTATATATCTTTTACAAAATCTAGCGGCCTATCAAGATCGTAGAACATGGCAATAGAGGTAACCAATTTAACTTTTTTATCGGCAAAGTCCTTTTTGATCAGATCGGCATTGAAAAAATGAGGTAACAGAGAAATGTGGTCAGGATAATATTCTTTGAAGCCGGTAGGATCTATGCCTACCAAAGTAAGGCTACTGTCAAAATTCTTCAAAAAAGAACTGTCATTACTTCCTATATCCACTACTATATCTCCCGGATTGAGTTCAATTATCTTTTTTATTTTTTCGGCTTTATCTCCAAGATGATCAAGCATCAGCTTGTTAAGGCCGGAACGATATCCATAGTGATTATTATACATTTCTTCTTTCGGATACGTATGAGCTAATTGCACCAGACCGCAGGTGGAATTATTTTTATCTTCCTGGCATTTGACCAACTCCAGAGGTCCGAATGTAATTACTTCGTCCTTATTTTTTGGAAAAACTCCCGTAAGGGCTTGATCACCCAAATTCAGTAGCGAAACTAGATTTTTATTGCCGCAGATTCTACAGGATGTAATGCGGCTCGCTTCTGCGTGCATAGTATTTTTATTTTTTACCGCTAAAGTCTACCAAAAAACGGGTACTCGCGCAAGCAAAGCTTTTTCCTCCCCCGCTATGAAAATCTGGGTTAATTTGCTATTCTAATCCTTAACTGTCATGAAAAAAATATTCATAACCGGAGGGTTTGGTTACCTGGGTTCAAAACTGGCGCTCGAGGCGGTGACGAGAGGTTTTTCCGTCTTTATGTATGATTCACTCATATATAAGCAGGACTATAAAAAGATCCTCGCCCTCATCGAGGACCAGAAAAAAGACGGAGCGACATGTAGATTTATCATTGGCGATACAAGAAATACTGAACTCTTAAAAGCATCTCTTCTCGACTTTAAACCGGACTTCCTCTTCCATTTTGCCGAATTAGCGGGTATTTATATTTGCAATGAAAATCCTTCTTATACAAGTGATATAAACTACACTGCGTCAAAAGATGTTTTAAACCTCGCGGAAGAGCTTGATATCCCGGTCATATACAATTCCACTTCCAGCCTGTATGGAAACCAAAAAGATACAAAGCTTTTGAACGAAGCGGCGTCTTTGCCGGAACCGACGGACAATTACAGTAAATACAAAAAGATGATGGAGGAATATATCGCGGCGAAACGGGAAACTAATAAAAATTTCAAAATAATAGTATTGAGACCGGCCACCGTGTGGGGAGTGTCGCCCAGAATGCGTTTAGAACTTTTGCCGAATCATTTCACCTATTGCGCCCGATCAAAAGGCCTTATTAAGATCTCGGAACCGGAAGCGTTTCGTGCTGAAATCGATATCGACGATATCACTCTATGCTATCTTAAGATAATGGAAAAAAGCCAATGGCCAAAAGATATATACAATATCGGCCATCATAACTTAAAAAAAATGGATGTGGCCAAAATCATACAGTCGATCATAAACTGTAAAATAGAGCCGATTGGAAATCTGGGCGATTCCCGCAATCTACAGATCGATTCCTCGGCCTTTTCCGGTGACTTTGGCTGGAAACCTGAAAATAGTTTCGAGAACACCGTTGATAAAGTCAAAAAATGGCTCGACTCAAACATTGAGGAAATCGAGAGATCTAATTATGCCGGAATAATCAATACTCCTCTTTCGGAGTGGTATAAAATAATATAATTACCGTATGATAACCTTTTTAAAGAAAATCTTTCGGTTATTGCCTAGTCAGACTCCGGAATTTATTTATACAAAAATCCTTAAACCAAAGCCACTACTAAAAATGGCCAATTGGCTAATACTGAGGATTATCCCGGAAAACATAACTCTTCCGTCCGGTAGAATTCTTTTTTTTAACAAGAAAGATCCGGTAATCTCGTGCGCACTTGCGCTGGATGTATATGAGAAGTTTGAAACCGAGCTGTTTAAAAGGGAAATTAAACCTGGCATGACTGTGATTGATGTAGGGGCAAATATAGGATACTACACCATTATGTCGGCCGATATGGTGGGTCCGACAGGAAAAGTTATCTGTGTCGAGCCAGATTCTCAAAGTGTGGAAATGCTTAAAAAAAATATAGAAGCCAATAAATTTAATAATATAGAATGCATAAACAAAGCTCTTTCTGATAAGGAGGGAGTCGTTGGTTTTTATTCTTCAGTAAAAAATCGGGCAGATAACAGAATCTA
>DATDWZ010000039.1:0-4347 GCA_036517295.1 Minisyncoccota bacterium
GATCAAGGAGCCGGGAAATGTTGCTTTTCAGTATGGCGCGGATAACAACAGCTTTGTTTCCAAAAGCGGGGACGTAATAACATTCAATGTCAATCTGCTCTTCACCCCGGACAACCCTCTCGCAATCATCAAACTTCTGGCATTTGATGCGTCCTGCAACATCGTCTTCGGCTTCGGCCCAGCATTTACCGAACTATCTCCTGACCGGGAGAAAGTCGTCACTTTCGATACGGCGACAAACATTGCGGCCCACGAAGGCAATGAACAGCAGCTTTTTCCGAATTTTGCGCCGCGCTACGTCTGGGTGGAAGTGGTCGACCAATATCCAAATGCAAACCTCAAAACATATTCTTATTTAGTTGACATCCTCGACCCCCAAAACCCCACCGGCCAGCCGGACGCCGAGCCGCCGGATGAGGAACCTGGGATAACGGCCCCTGTGATTGTGATTCCAGGAATTTTTGGGAGCTGGAATGTGGGTGACGGCCTGAAGCTCGATCCCATTTTTCATACATATGACAACTTGGTTGATGCGCTTAAACTGTCTGGGTACCAAGAGGGAGAGACCCTGTTTACATTTCCTTATCAGTGGAGATTTTCAAATTCTTTCACAGCAATCGACCTGGGCTTGAAGGTAAATGAAATACAGGAAGTTTGCCAATGTCCGAAGGTTGATATAGTTGCCCATAGTATGGGCGGTTTAGTCGCACGCGCCTATATTCAAGGACCAGATTACGGAGACGATGTGAGAAAACTGATATTTCTTGGCACTCCCCAACGCGGGGCTACCGAGGCCTATTTGGGCTGGGAAGGAGGTGAACGAGGTGTATCCTTTATGAGTAACGCTTTTGAGCACCTGCTGACACTTGAAGCGGTAGTCAACCATTACCCAGATCTTTATAGTTATATTCGGGGTTTACCAATTTCGTCAATACGAGAGTTATTACCTATTTTTGATTATTTGCGCGATTCGAGTTCCCAAGAGCCGCGAGAGTACCCAAATCAGTACCCGATTAATACATTTCTTGAGCAGTTGAATGAGCTAGACTTATTAAGCCGGCTAAACACTGTAGATATGCTGAACATTTTGGGGTCAACCGAAACAGATGTGACAGTAGACGTAATTAGAGTTGCTGAAAATCCTTTTGAAAACGAAAAATGGGAACATGGTTATCCGGAAAATTACCACCTTCCTTTTACCGACAAGGGTTTAGAAAGGGGCAGCGGAGACGGAACGGTTCCTCAAAGGAGTAATTCAAATTTTCATAACTCTGAGCAGGTCGTAGTCGGTTCGAATCATGTGAGAATGGTAACTGACGCCCAAAAAATAATCATTGAAAAGTTAACTGGCATCGAACCAGCAGAAGAAGTCAGAAAGGGCATTTTTAGAAGATACTTAATGGTTAGAATTTTTTCACCTGTTGACTTCCTGATCATTTCTCCTGATGGTAAGAAACTAGGAAGAGATGCGGGAGGAGATATTAATGAAATTTTAGGTGGGTTCTATAACGGTTCCGACTCCGATATTGAATTTGCGGTAATACCCGACCCGGTGGATGGCGAGTACCAAGTTAAGCTCGTTGGAACTGGAGAGGGGCCATTTACTCTAAGCGTTAGTTATTTGGACGATACAACAACGTTAGATAAAGCGTTTTCAGACACCATACAGCCCGAACAAGAACTTTCTCTTGAATTTGAATATCAGTCAAACAACGAAAACCTGATAACAGAGTTGGTAGCTCAAGATATAACTCCGCCGATTACAGCCGCGATTCCAACTGGCAAAATAGGGCAAAATGGATGGCATCGTTCGAAAGTTACCCTCGCTTTGGATGCGACCGACGATAACTCTGGAGTTTTGCAGACTGAATATTCGTTTGACGGAGGAGCTAATTGGCAGGAGTATTCAGCCCCATTTCAAATAACCACTCCGGGAATAAATGAAGTCCTATTTTTCTCGACAGATCGAGCGGGAAACCAAGAAGAAATTCAAAGTATAGACATCAAGATAGATAAGTGGGCACCCGACGCCTCTTTCATGTTTGATCCGGCAACAAGGGATGTGATTTTTTCGGGTATAGATGACCAGTCGAATGTTACGATACAAGATTTGGGAAACCGGGTTATACTTACTGATGAAGCTGGAAATACGACGGTTCTGAATTATAAAGAAAAAATCAAAAAGCAAAAATCCATTGAACTAGAACTAACCAGCATTTCCTATAATGAAAAGCCGAAAATTAAACTATCCGAAAACGAGACAAACTATTCGTGGACTCTTGATAGATCTGGTAATATAACCAGACTCGAGCAGGAATTAGAAATAAAAGACAACTCAATTTCTTTGAGTTATTCATTGAAACATAATCAGACGGTTGTTGTAGAAAAAATGAAGAGGAAAAAGGAAAAGATAACATTAAATGGAATGATAATTTTAAAAGTTAAAATAGAGAAAGGTAAAATAGTACATGAATATTAAGGGAGTATGAAAAAAAGTATTAATCTTTATGAAAGAGTCTAAAATATGAAACAAAAACTCGGAGTGTTTGTTTTAGTTTTACTAGCATCGTTCTTAGCCATGCCGTTGGTCGGTAGTAGTTATAGCAGATATGTAACCCCCATAACGCCAGGTTTTTGGGGACCGGCTCACCCCGAATATCTAACGGGTTTTATTTTATCCTTTCTTTTTTTTGGTGGCTTGTTGCCATGGATGATATTAGAGGACGGAAAGTTTAGGAGACTCGTGAAATACACCTTACCTTTTCTGGTGCTGATGCTGGTTTTACAAGCTATTGAGGAACTAATTGTAGGGCTTGTTTTTGTGCTCATAGGCTGGTTACTCGGCTGGGGGATATTGAAGGTAAAACAAAGTTTGCAGAAAAATGCGAAAGCAGACGGTTCTTAAACAGAAAGCCCCTAATCCCTTAACCGGTCACGGAAACACAAAACAGGCGATAAATGTCTTAAAAAGTTTTGTTAAAAATTTTTTAATTTGGTCGTTGAGTTCTTTGTTCGTTTGGAGAGTCTCACCTTATCTCGGAAAGTTGCATTGTACATATACTGATAGTTGTGGGGGAGGGTGGATTGATACGACTCCACTCGTTGGTCTATTTTTTGGATATTTCTTTTTTACCGCATTTTTTACTACGGTAATCGGCGGGAACTTCAAGTACATTTGGTTACTCGTTTGGATTCTAGGGCCACTTATTTTGCTTAACTTTTTCTATGGTGACCAAGGTTTACTTAGGGCGGTGGCCGTAACCACCATCTGTGGCTGGTTTTTGGGTTGGGGAATACTGAAGATGAAGCAAAGTTTGAAGAGAAAGAAAGTTTAATCAAAAGTGAATATCAAAACTAGCTACATTATTGTTATTTTAGTAGCTATTATTGCTACGGCATTATCTCTGTTTGTGGTTGCAGACGAGAGCTTGATCGGAAGCACGCCGATTAACACCGCGACGAGAGGGTTTCCATTTCATTTTGTGGAACATCCCGAGCTGCCACTTCTTCTGGTTCCGTACGAGAGCATAAAGTTTTTACCCGCCTTGTTTTCCATAAACTTCTCTTTTTGGCTGTTAGTCTCGGCTTCTGTGTATCAGGTTATTTTCCTTGATCCTGGTCGGAAGAGGACGCTGTTACCAACAGCGGTTTTTCTCGGATTTGTCTTCACGGGTATAAGTATGGGGAGAGGTAGTTGCGAACAGGGTTTCCCTATTGTTTTTAATAGCATCTGTGGTGATAACGATGCCCTGTCCTTTTTTTATAGATTCGGCGGCCCTATTATCGACCTTGCGTATTGGTGTCTAATGGGCGCGGTTACCGTAAGTTTTTTTGTTTGGGTTACTCATTCTCGACTTCCGGTGCTTAAATATATACTGATTCCAATATTTTTAACCTCTGGGTCATTTATTTATGACAAGCCTTGCGATGGTTGGTTTTGTATCAGTGGCAGAGGTTTTCCATTACCATATTACGACGACGAATTTTCTTGGATTGTGTATTTAGTCGACATACTGCTCTGGGTTGTTATTTATATTGTCGGTAAAAATGTTTTTCGTTATCTTAAAAAAAAGATGGGTAAAAGCACTGCCTGAATAATGATCAAAGTTCCGCCTAGTCTAATTCGTGCGAATAAGCGAATAGTTTTATCGGATTTTTTAAAGCTGGCCGATATTTCCTATAATGATAAGCCGAAAATTAAATTATCCGAAAACGAGACGACCTATTCGTGGACTCTAGATAGGTCTGGTAATATAACTAGACTTGAGCAGGAACTGGAAATAAAAGAAAAATCCGTTTCCTTGAATTATTCTTCAAAACATAATGAGACTGTAGTGACAGAAAAAA
>DATDWZ010000040.1:0-48625 GCA_036517295.1 Minisyncoccota bacterium
GACCGACTTCAGTCGGAGTGTAACCTCTGTACACCATATTTGCTGCATCTCTACGCACCTTAGGCATGTGTGGATTCTTTGTGTATGACATGTTGGACATTCTATACCTAGTTGCGTCCAAGCTATTGAACCATTACGTTGTACTTGACGTAGTGCCTGTTATTGGTGTATAATACGACCTAATAAATCGTTCTTTTACAGTGTTATAGAGTCAATAGTTTGCCACAGCAGAAAGAGCCCTAGAAATAAGACATAATTAGGACTTTCTCTGCTGGGGCAAACTAAAAAACAGTTGCCTGAACAGTGGATCGTAACCGTCTCACAAAGGAAACACCCGCATGGGTATACCCTTGATCGACATGCAAGACCCGGCACTCGTTGCTCGGGCGTACAACCTCGGCCTGAAGATCGTGCCGAATCTGCCGCACATTCTCACCTCGGAAGACCTCTCGCATTGGGAGGCCAACCTTCCGGAGATGAAGGCTGTGCTGGCAAAGGCTCTTTCGCGAGCCGAGCCCGAAGCACCGAATACGGAAGTCGCCAAAGCGGTGAAGAAAGTCCTCCTCGCGTGGAAGACGATCTCCACCGGCGCGACGACGAAGGAGAAGCTGATCGAGAAGATCGAGGCTCTGCCGCCGCCCGTCGAAATCACGGGTTACGGCAAGGGCATGTTGGCGAGCGACGCCTTCACTATCTCGAAAGAGGCGGGGACGGCCGATCTCGTCATTCTCACACCACGCGACCTCGGCTTCCGGCGTGCTCCGCGGACGGATGCGTTCATGACGCCAGCGTTCTGTCAGAAGTGGAGCACGGAGAACCTGGACGGCCAGGTGATCGAGCTCTGCCAGCCGGAAGACGGCCCGCAACTCCGTTACCAGTACGAGGATCAGCCGAATGGCGAAGCCCTCTGGCTGGCCATGGAGCGCATCATGTCCGTTGGCGGTCCGCGCGTCTGGTATGTCGGGCGCGCTGGCTCCGGCGAGTTCTGGCTGAATGGCTGTTGGGCCGATCCGTTCGACACCTGGCGTCAGGGCCACCGCATCGTGTTTCGTCTCCGCAAGATCAGCGCTCAGTAACTCGGTTACTCGGTGCTGCTCTGACTCTTGCAAACTGTGTACTCGGGCCCGGCGTTTCGACGCCGGGCCCGTTTTCTTTTTAAAGTAATTCAATCCTAAAATGCTGTATAATAAGTTGTGGTAGTAGGTGAATATGCGGGTCGCCAAGTTTTCGCTTCCCGCTACCGAATCCAGTATCCGCACTATCCGGAATATTTGAGACTCCGCCTGCCTGCCGGTAGGCAGGGTTTCAAGTAGAGCGATGTGCGCTATCAGCTAAAAAATGAAGATACTTGGTGCATCGCGCTGTGTGATTACGATCATAAATCAAATTCAGCTCCAAGAGAATGTCAAAGTTTTCAAAGAGCGGTGATACGGATAGCCCGATGCACATCAAATGATTCCGATGGCAATCCGAACGTCTGGAATGTCGAGCGCAATGACTCCGGCAAGTTCTGGCTGAATGGCAATTGGGCCAATCCGAACGACACCTGGAATCAGGGCAACCGCATCGTGTTTCGTCTCCGCAAATCTTTTCATTTCTTCCCAGCTTATCTCGCAGAAGTTGGGGAGTTTTGTTTTTCCTCTAATTGTTTTTCGATCTGACCACGCCAGCCACCGAGCATTTTCCCGGAACTGTCTATCTTTTCTCCGATCTCGGCATATTCTTTCGTTTCCACAGCTTTCATTTCCCACAAGATCTGAACGAACACTTTTATGGTATCTATTTTTGCGGTTGCTTTTTTTAAATACGGCAGTTTCTCTGTTTTTTGCAGAAAAGTGGCGATTGAAACCAGTTCAATTGTCTCTACGAACAAATTATCTATCTTGAGGCCGATCGAATACCTGGCCGCCTTTGGTATTTTTGAAAATAGCTTGTGCCAGAGGATATAAGTGTCTTTTATGTGGATAAGTACTGGCAGGAATGGCTGGGGGGGGTATTCTTTATGGTCATGATCAAAAAGTTTAAAAATAAATATGATGATATCATTTCTGTGGAAAACTTGCTCACAGCCTGGAAAGAGTTTCTAAATGGCAAGAGAAAAAGAAAAGACGTTCGGGTTTTTGATACGAAACTGGCTGATAATATATTTGACTTGCATGCCAAACTGAAAAATAAAACATATACACACGGCGAATACAAAGCATTTACTATTACAGATCCGAAAAAGAGAAATATACACAAGGCGATGGTCAAAGACCGACTACTTCATCACGCGATCCATAGGAAACTCTATCCGTTCTTTGATTCGGTTTTTATTTCAGATTCGTTTTCCTGTCGCAACGGCAAAGGTATTCACGCTGCGCTCGACAGGTTCAGATACTTTTTCCGGAAAGTAGGCAGAAATAATACACGGACAGTCTGGGTATTGAAGTGCGATATACGAAAGTTCTTTGCGTCCATTGACCATAATACTTTGATCTCAATTTTAAAAAGCAGGATAGAGGATGAGAATATCACCTCACTTCTGGAGGAGATTATTTCAAGTTTTGAATATGGCTTCCCGGGGAAAGGACTGCCTCTCGGTAATCTAACTTCGCAATTATTTGCAAATATCTATATGAACGAATTTGATCAATACATAAAACACAAACTCAGAATAAAATACTATATTCGTTATGCTGATGATTTTGTTATTTTGAGTGAGAATAAGGTATGTCTGGAGTCCGTCATCCCTCGCATACACGACTTTCTCAACAGGAGACTCTTAGTGTCTATACATCCGAATAAAGTATTCATAAAGACTCTGTCCAGTGGCGTGGATTTTCTCGGCTGGGTGCATTTTCCTACACATAGAGTATTGAGGACGGTTACCAAACTAAGAATGTTCAAAAACTTGAAGAATAGTCAAAGGCAAGAAGTTCTTCAGTCATATCTTGGCTTATTGAGTCATGGGGATGGTCATGAGCTGGAAAATCGCATACGGCAGGGAATATAGAGCCAGATTTGACTAATCATGAGCTATAGAGTATTGTTACCGTAACACCCCCGAGGGGTTTTTTAATAACAGCAAATAATCTGGGGTGCTCAGAGGTGGATGCAGTTCAAGGCGGAATGTTCAGAAGGCGAGGAGATGTACAACGTCGTACATTGACGAGAATTCCGGGCATTCCAACGAAGAAATGCGCCGCATATGAGCGCCCACTATCATGAGTCTCATAACATACTTGAAGGACACACAAGGAGAATTGAAGCATGTTTCCTGGCCGACCCGTGCCCAGTCCATAGCATTTACTATTGTCGTCGTTCTTATTTCCGTATTCGTTTCTTTTTTCCTAGGATTTTTCGACTATCTTTTTAAACTAGTCATTGAGAAGTTCGTTTTATAACTTTTGACTTTTAACCTTTAACTAAATTCATGTCAAAACAACAGACAAATGGTACGAGGAACTGGTATGTCATACACACATACGCCGGATATGAGAATGCGGTGATGCGAAACCTGAAACAACGCATCGAATCTTTGAATATGCAGGACAAAATATTTAATGTAATTGTTCCCACGGAGAGAAAAATAAAAATCAAAGGAGGTAAACGAGTTGAAGAAGAAGAGAAAATATATCCAGGTTATATTTTAGTGGATATGATAGTGACCGAAGATTCCTGGTTCGTCGTTCGTAATACTCCACGCGTAACCGGTTTCGTCGGTTCCGGTATCTATCCTGTGCCTATTGACGCAAAAGAGGCCGAAGAGTTGTTTGGTCGGATGAATGCTCATACGGCAAAACACAAGATTGATTTGTCTATAAACGATGCCGTGACTATAGTGGACGGTCCCTTTAAGGATTTGGACGGTAAAGTGAATGAAGTGGACGAAGAGAGGGGTAAGGTTAAGGTCCTCGTGGCTATGTTCGGACGTGAAACTCCGGTCGAATTAGACTTTTTACAAGTAAGAAAAAGTTAATTCGACAAGTTAAGAAGGTGACAAGGTAATAAGTTTAATAAGTTACAATGCCAACTGGATTGGAAAATTTAAAAATTTATCAAATGGCGGAGTCGCTTGAGATTGACGTCTATAAAATTTTAAAGAGTTTTCCAAAAGAAGAGAGATATGGAAGTATAGACCAGATAAAAAGATCTTCCGCTGCTACAGCAAACAATATCGCTGAAGGCTATACGAGACACAGTTATGCTGAAAAAATTCGATACATGTATATTGCAAAAGGAGAGGCTGAGGAAACTAAAAGAAATTTACTCCGATCCGCCAAAAAAGAACTATTGGCAGAAGAAGTTGCAAATGACCTGGCAAGTAGGTATACTAGCCTTCTCAAGGCTATAAGCGGGTATATAGGATTTATCAGAGAGAAATCTATAGTATAACCTTATCCAACTTATCACCTTATATACCTTATTCAACTAAATTATGGCAAAGAAAATCACAAAAAAGTTAAAATTGGTCATTCCGGCGGGAAAAGCCAATCCTGCCCCTCCGGTTGGTCCGGCGTTGGGTCAGGCCGGCGTTAACATCGGTGAATTCGTAAAGCAGTTCAATGACGCCACAAAGACCATGATAGGGGATGTTGTTCCTGTTGAAATTTCCGTATACGAAGACAGAACATTCTCTTTTGTATTGAAAACTCCTCCGGCATCGAACTTGATATTAAAGGCACTTGGAAAAGAAAAAGGTTCCGGAAAAAATACTGTTTCAAAGATTGGAACACTGACCCGTGCTCAGTTGAAAGAAATCGCCGAAAAGAAAATGCCGGATTTGAATGCAAATGATATCGAGGCGGCTATGAAGATTGTCGCCGGGTCGGCCAGAAGCATGGGTGTTGATATTAAGTAAAACTTCCAAATTTAGCCAATCACCACAAGAGTACTTCCAATTTCTAATCATTTCGCTCAAGAAATTTAGGTCGCTCATCGGCTAAAGACAAAAACCAGTTTCGTCAATGTACTACATGTACGCCTCCGAAACTGGTTTTTGTTTTATCCGCGACCCTGTCTCAAATTGTGAAAGTTTTTAGAATATAAAATTACTTCTTTTTGATGTCGCAGTCGGTATAGAGTCTCGGTAACATACTCAAAGGATCCCACTCCTTCATTATTTTTTTGATGTTATCGGTTTTTTGATATTTTCCCGTAACCGCATAGTTGTCATTGATAATCGGCCCCGTCTCAAAGAAAATAATTTGGGCGATTCGTCGCCCGACTACCAAAGGTATGGTATAAAATCTGGAGTTGTTTGTTATCTCCATAGTCCATCTATTTGTGTATCCCACATCACCCCAGCCCGCACATTTACATACCTCAATAAAAACCCTTCCCATTGATGAGCGAGCCTTCATCATGGTTGTAATATGATATCTTCCTCCTATGAATTCATTTGTATGGGCCAATATAGTCTCTCCCGGGTCTAGAAATATTATTTTATCATCAGGGCTTATTCCTTTCCAGTTAAAATTGTATTTTTTTAAAGCATCTTTCGCCCGCTCTGCCTTGTGAGGTTTTGTTCCCCAAACATGGTCGGTATGTTTTTTGTTGTAGATATTATATATATGGTGGTGATATTTTGGGTGAGGCTGTTCTCGGAAATATAATTTACCCAGTGTCACATCATAACTTGAGGTGGCTAGGTTCTTTCTGTTGAAAGGCGTGATCACGATATCGCCGACCTTCATTGCTTCCAAAATTCTCCTGTCTGATAGAGCCATAATTCATATAGTATATGGGATATTGTAGTTCTCCACAATTGACGAACCCCGTACAGGCCTTTCGGACTGCACGGGGGTGTGTTGGCGAGATTTTCACTCGCTATTTCTTGACGATGTCATGTTTCCCTCGCACCGTGGACCACTCATCGGGCGAGTTGTCGCAGTGCAAGACGAGGTATGGAACGTTGTCTTCGAGAGCTCGTCCCATCTTCTGGGCGATGACACGCAGAGTCGGATGGACGGCTTGTCCAGACCTGAGCTCAGCGATGTACACCGCCGACGGTAGCCCGGCAGTCAAATCGCAGGTTACATTGTAACCCATCGCGACGTAGTACTGCTTGACGAGAGGATCGGTGACCACTTCGAGCTCTTTTTCCTGCTCGTCGATCACTTGCAGAGCATGAGCTCGGAGTTCTATTGGCAGTTCGTCGAGGTACCACGAGTTGAACCCGTGGTTTACGGTGAGGAGCGGCATGAGCTGGGTGCAACTCCGATGTCTCTGTAGGTCGCGGAACGAGCCGAAATCCAACAGGAACCGGAAGTTGAATTGTCCGTACTTGTTCAACCAGTCAGGCAACTCGGTCTTTTGCGGACGAGTGGCCAACAACTCACGTACCTCAATGATTCCGCGCCCAATTGTATTCGTGTAATCGAAGTTTGGGCAACGGACGTCATCGTGGTAGTTCAGCATCGCACACCTTCCCCCGTACTCGTCCTGCTCGGCATACGACTTGAAGCCGAAACTGTTCGGGTATTTGCCGTGGAGTCCGAACTCGATTAAGCTTCCGATGTGTCTCACTTCTTCAAGCGGATGGAACATCATCTCCTTCGTGTGGTCCCACGCCTGTCTGAGGTTCGTGTGCCAGCCGACATAGGTTGTGCAACCGGTCGGCAAGAACGCTCGCGCGATGTCGAACGCTTTGGCTTTGATTGCTTTCGGATACTCGCGTCCGTTATCGCTCTCGAGCATCGGGTACTTTTCCATGAGGTGAGGTACCAGAGTCTTGAGAGCATATGAGTAGAGAGTCATCCATCGTTCCTGGATCTTGAGACCCTCTTCTGTTCCGAGTGGGTTCAGGACTGGTTGAGAGGCCATGTCCAGGTAACGAGTGGATGCTTCCTGCCCATTGTACAGCGGGTTGTCCTGAATCGCTTTGGCCGCCAGCATCGAGACTTGTTCTGCGCAGATCGTCGTCGATCCGCAGTCGCCGATGGACTTGTGTCCATAGCCGACGTAGTACTGGGCCATGAACTTTTCGGCCCCTTGCTTGGCAACGCGTTCCAGGTGTACCCGGACCGACTGTGGATCTCGCGAGTAGAGTGCGAGAACCATAGCCGCCGACTCAGGGTCGAGTTTGTCAAAAATAATTACGTCAGCAGACAAACTTGTGATAACCGTCATGTGAAGAACTCCTTGTGATGCGCATGATTGCGCGGGTCTATATCTATTTCTACTCCGTACAGATTTATTGTCAATTGACCGAACTCATATAAGTTTATATTCTTACCCTATGTCCAAAGGAAAATTTATCGTACTCGATGGAAACGATGGTTCTGGAAAGCAAACGCAATCAGAATTGTTGCGAGATTTTCTCTCGAAACAAAATAAAAAAGGGCTTCAATTAAGTTTTCCTCGATACGAAGAAACATTTTTTGGGGGGATGTTGAAGGAGTTGCTCGCTGGAAAATATGGTAATTTCGTCGACTTAGACCCGCATTTGGCCTCTTTGCCTTATGCTGTGGACAGGTGGTCCTCAAAGGATTTAATAGAAAGTACTTTAGAAGACGGCGGATTTGTTATTTGCGATAGATACGCCAGTGCGAACCAAATACACCAAGGAGGCAAAGTGGAAAATATTGAAGAGAGAAAAGAATTTTTATCCTGGCTCGACAGAATGGAGTATAAGGAATTGAAGATACCCAAGCCAGATATTTTTGTATATCTTGATGTGCCGTTAGAAATCTCTCTCGGACTCATGAATAAAAAGAATAAAGATACGGTGGAGAATAATCACAAGTATTTAAGTAACTCTCGGGAGTCAGCCGAGTGGCTTATAAAACAGAATCCAGATAAGTGGGTAAATATTCAATGTGTACATAAAGGTAAGATACGAACTCGGAAAGATATTCATAAAGAAATTGTCAGTAAACTAGAAGAACGAAAGCTCCTTTAAAAAGGTCTTCTTCAGTGCTATCATTCTCAATAATGAAAGAGGTACTGGAAAAAGAGATTAAATCTATCTTATCTGATTTTGGAGTAGAAAATCCAAAGGTTAATTTTGATATGCCAGCACATATGGAGATGGGGGATTACTCTACGAACGTAGCAATGGCTCATGCGAAGCAACTCGGGGAAAAGCCTTTGGACTTGGCTCTACGAATAAAAGAGTCGCTTGTTGAAAAGAGACTGAAGCATATTTCCCGAATTGATGTGATCGCGCCGGGGTTCATAAACTTCTTTTTTGACGAACATTATTTTAATAAGAATGTGGGAGAGATTTTGAAAGAGGGTGATAAGTTTGGAAAAAGTAAACAGGCAAAGGGATATAAAGTGATGATAGAGCACACCCAACCAAATCCTTTCAAAGAATTTCACATAGGGCATTTGATGAACAACACTGTAGGCGAGTCGGTGGCAAGAATTGTAAGGGCGCATGGTGCTATGGTAAAAACTTCTTCATATCATGGAGATGTTGGTATGCATGTAGCAAAAGCCGTATGGGCGATACGGAACGGTGCCGTTACAAAAGAAGCCTATGCTACTGGGAACAAGGCTTTTGAAGAAAACAAGGAGGCGAAAGAGGAAATAGCTGATATAAATAAGAAAATTTACGACAGAAGTGATGGAGTAATAAATAAAATATACGATACCGGAAGGAAAGAATCTCTGGATTATTTCGAATCAATATATAAAAAATTGGATAATCACTTCGATTTCCATTTCTACGAAAGTGAGAGCGGGGAAGTTGGTAAAAAACTGGTTCTGGAAAACATAGGTAAGGTGTTTGAAGAAAGTGATGGGGCAGTCGTGTTCAAGGGGGAAAATTTTGGGCCAAAAACCCATACGAGAGTTTTTTTGAATTCAGATAGACTTCCGACATATGAAGCCAAAGAATTAGGATTGGCTCAGATTAAAAAAGAAAAGTTTGCTTATGACACATCCATAACTATAACTGCCGACGAACAGGACTCTTTTTTCAAAGTGGTGGAGGTGGCCATAGGGGAAGTTTTTCCTGAGTTAAAAGGTAAGTTAAAGCATCTTTCTCATGGGATGCTGAAGTTGCCGAGTGGAAAAATGTCATCCAGAACCGGCTCAGTTATTACAGCCGAGACGTTAATTGATCAGATTAGAGAAAAAATTATTCAGGAACACGAAACAGAAGTTGCGACAGCCGAAGTCATCACACTTGGCGCCATAAAATACTCCATACTCCGCCAGGCGATAGGCGGTGATATTATTTTTGATTTTGATAAATCAATTTCTTTTGAAGGGGATTCTGGTCCGTATCTGCAGTACAGTGCCGTTCGAGCAAATTCACTTTTGAAAAAAGCCGAAGGAGTTGTTGACTTGGAAGCCGAGCTTCCAAGTGGGTGGCAGACCACTAATTTAGAAAAGGTTCTGGAGAGATTTCCGTCTGTTGTTTCTCGTGCAGGACAGGAGTACGCCCCGCATCATATCGTCACGTATCTCATCGACCTTGCGGGAGAATTCAACTCTTTCTACGCGTCTCACAAAATAATTGACGAAAAAGATCCAACTTCTTCATACCGCTTGGCTTTAACTAAAGCTTTTGTACAAGTTATGGCAACGGGGTTGGATTTGCTTGGAATCAAAGTGCCTTCACAAATGTAGACATATGAAAAAAGTACTCATATTTCCAGGAGCATTCAGTCCGCCACACTACGGTCATATTTCGACCATTGAGACAGCGCTTAAAAATAATAACTTTGATGAACTCTGGGTCGTTCCGTCGGGTAAGCGTGTCGATAAAATAATACCTACCAGCCATGAGGATCGACGCAATCTCGGAAACATATTTGTTGATTTTGTCAGTGAAAAAACTAATATCCCGGTCTTACTTATTACCGATGAATTGGATGACATTGATGGAAGACATACATATGAAATATTAAAATGGATAAAATCTCGACCGAACATTGAGTTTACACAACTAGTCGGCCTTGATGCGTTATTGACCATTCAAAAAAATGATAATGATGGCGAGTTTGAGAGAGATAAGTTTCTTACCATAATAAATAGGCCGGGCTGTGTCTTGCCGGCAGATTTTACTCATGGAAGCAACATCACTATCATTAGTGATGAAATGATCGGTATTTCAAGTACAAAGATAAGGAACATGATAGGGGCCGGAGATGTTGGTTACAAGGTTCTCGTTCCGCCAGGTATTGCCGAATACATAGATACCCATAATCTGTATTGATTTCAAAAAGAGGCCGACGGCGGAATTGCCGGCGGCCTCTCATGAACTACGGAAGGTGAGGATCAGACCTTCTCGAAACGGTTGACGATGAACAGTCGCGAATCACCGACCTTCGGGATGAACTTGATCGCCATGGAAACGCGATTCTCCGGATTCAGCGCGTTCCAGTAGGTTTCGCGTACCTGGTGGATATCGCCCGTGAGCGGGAGGAGCCACGGTACATCCTGGAATGACGGCAGTGGGTCACCGTCGCCTTGGTAGGTCATGATGCCTTCGCCGAATCCTGCCTTGGTGTCGTATTGGAAGGTGTCGAGATCTGGCTCTCCGTCCGGCAGTCGACGAATGACTGCCAGTTCAATGGGCCGGTCACTGTGAATCGATGAGGCGCCGGTAATGCGTGGTGTGTAGTTCGGCTTGTCGGGTTCGTACAGCCAGCCTTCCAAAGATTCGTACAGGGACATTTCTGAGATTTTGCTGACAACGGCGTCTGTCTGATGACCGTTGCTGACAACGAAGAATGGTCCAACTTCGGTCATCGCGTTGTAGATGATGAGACTTGGGTCCTCGACTTTGCTGGGGTCCGCCGGTTCCGTGAACACACGGCCATCCTCGGAACTCATCACTCTGTTGCGGCTGTTTGCGCTTCTCCCCATCACAGCGTAGATCTGGACCATGTTCTCGCCCGTCTCGTCCATACCGAGGATGATAATGCGGCCAGGGTAGGGGTTTGCTGTGAGTCTCTTGAGGTTTGCTTGCGCAATTGTGCTTTGCATCTGCGTATCCATCTACTGCTCCTTCTGTGACGTGTGCCAACTTTCTAACATCAACTCTATGTTCTTGTGAGGGTTCTGTCAATTTTCTCTAGTTTACAAAACCAGTCGTTTTGCTATGATTGGATTAAAGCAAAGAAGAGGCCATCACCTCTTGGCTTCGGGAAGAAAATCTTGATCACGCCCTTCGATGGGCTCAGGACAAATAGACCTCGACGGGTAAGCCCGTTACAGCTAGAAATAAGGCCCTAATCCTAAACAAAAAAGTTTTGTCGGACGGGTAAAACAAGGTGGTACCACGATGAAAAATCGTCCTTGAACAGCATTAAATTTGCTGTCCAAAGACGATTTTTTAATTTTTACCACACGGGCACTTCTTGTTTTCTAACGAGCAAAGCTCGAAATAAAACAAAGTCGCAATTTCTAATTTTCAATTTTCAAACCTGTCCCGTAGTAAATTTTTGGGGATATAATATTCAGGATAAGTTGGATGATTAGGAAGAAAAATAAGCATTAATTAATAAACAATTTAAAATTTTACTACTGGGATGACAGATCAAGAAAAAAATATTAAATCAGAGGTAGCACTTCGTGAAGAAGTGATTTTGGAATTTTGGAATAAGAACGAGATATTCAAAAAGTCTTTGGAAAAAGATGCTCCGAACGGTGACTTCGTGTTTTATGATGGTCCACCGTTTGCTACGGGTCTGCCTCACGCGGGGAGCCTTCTGTCGTCGGTTATTAAAGACGTGATTCCACGATATAAAACGATGCGGGGATTTAGTGTTCGTCGTCGTTGGGGTTGGGATTGTCACGGGTTGCCCATAGAGAACATGATTGAGAAAGAGTTGGGTCTCAAAGATAAAACCGAGATCGAAAATAAAATAGGGATCAAGGCGTTTAACGAGGCGTGTCGTGCGTCCGTACTACGATATGCAAAAGATTGGAAACACTATGTCGAGCGAGTTGGTCGCTGGGTGGAGTACGACAATGCCTACAAGACAATGGATAACTCCTATATCGAAAGTGTATGGCATGCGCTTAAAACCGTGCATGAAAAGGGCTATCTCTACGAAGGTCGAAAGGTTCTTTTGTACTGCCCGCATTGCCAAACTCCTATCGCAAAAGCCGAGATCGCGATGGACAACAGTTATAAAGATGTGACCGAAGAATCGGTGACAGTAGAGTTCCGCGTCAAAAGCAAAGAGAATGTTTCTCTTTTGGCCTGGACGACAACTCCCTGGACGCTTCCGGGCAATGTGGCACTTGCTGTTCACCCAGAAATCGATTATGTGGAGATTAAAAAGAAAGATATGGGTGATGGTAAACTTGTGAGATTTATTCTTGCGAAGGGAAGACTGGAAGCGGTGTTTGGTAGCGATGAATACAAAGTAGTCAATGAAATGAAAGGTAAGGATTTGGTGGGTCTCGAGTATGAACCTTTATATGAAATATCGGCTGTAAAAGAAACTGGTAAAAAGGCTTGGTATGTTGCGGAGGCAGACTTCGTAAATACGGAGGAAGGAACCGGCATTGTTCATACGGCGGTTATATACGGAGAAGATGATTATAATTTAGGTCTTCGTCTCGATCTACCGATGGTCCCGCTTCTTGATGCGGCCGCTCATTTCAACGATAAGGCGCCGGAGTTGATCCGTGGACAATACTTCAAAAAAGCGGAAAAAGTCATCAAGGAAGATCTGGATAAAAGAGGACTTCTTTTTGATAAAAAGTTGCATACTCACTCGTATCCACACTGTCATCGCTGTGGTACAGCCCTTTTGTACAACGCTATTTCTTCGTGGTTCATAAACATTCAGAAGGTGAAGGATAAAATGATTACGTCGAATGAAAAGATAAATTGGGTGCCAGAACACTTGAAGCATGGCCGATTTCTCAATATCGTAGAGAACGCTCCAGATTGGACCATTTCAAGAAATCGATATTGGGCTTCACCGTTGCCGATCTGGAAAGATGGTCAAGGAAATGTAACAGTTATCGGTTCACTAGAAGATCTTAAGAAATATACGAAAAAGAGTGGCAACAAATATCTCGCCATGCGTCATGGTGAGGCGAATCATAATGTCAAAAATATTGATGACTACATGGGCGATCCTAATAATCACTTAACAGAAGTGGGCCGTCGTGAAGTTGAAGAGGCGCTAGCCAGTCTGGAGAATGTTGATTTAATCTTTACTTCCCCATTTCTTCGTACTCGCGAAACGGCAGAAATCGTTCGTGAAAAATTGGGTCTAGAGTCGAACGCTCTCGTCGTTGATGAAAGGCTACATGAGACTTCTGGCGAAGATGCGTTACAGATAAGGAGGCGAATGGGCGACTTCCTCTTCGACATCGAAAAGCGTTACCAAGGTAGAAATATCCTTGTCATCTCGCACGGCTTTCCTTTGTGGGTCATTGAAAAAGTTGCAAAAATTCAAACCACCGAGGGCTTTACGAGCGATCTCCAGCAGGGCTTGGCGGAGATTCGAGAATTGCATTTTTCGCCTTTCCCGCACAACGATGATTTCGAGCTAGACTTACACCGCCCGTACATTGATGAAATAGAGCTTGAGAAAGATGGAAAGAAACTTAAGAGAATTCCGGAAGTGCTTGATGGCTGGGTGGAGTCCGCTTCGATGCCTTTTGCCGAGTATCACTATCCTTTTGAAAACAAACAAACTTTCGAGTCGCGTTTTCCGGGAGATTTTGTGGCCGAATATATTGCCCAGACCCGTACTTGGTTCTACTATATGCATGCTATTGCCAATATACTATTTGATAATGTTGCTTTCAAGAACGTTATTTCTACCGGTAATGTTTTGGCTGGAGACGGAACGAAGATCAGTAAATCAAAAGGGAACTACACCGATCCACTCCTTCTTCTTGATCGTGTCGGCGCTGATGCCTTCCGGTATTACCTCATGTCCAGTGTGGTTATGCAATCGGAAGACACCTTGTTCAAGGACGAAGAGGTGAAAGAGGTACACAACCGCCTGGTTAACATGCTCTGGAACTCTTTTGTTTTTTATGAACTTTATGCCGATGGCACCGAAGCTTCATCGGATAGTAAATATATTTTAGATAAGTGGATTATTTCGCGTTTCAACGCTCTTGTTCTAGAAGTGACTTTGGCGATGGAAAGTTACAATATGGTTCGAGCCACTCGTCCGTTCCGCGATTTTGTTTCCGATCTTTCCACTTGGTATATCAGACGCTCACGCGACAGGCTTAAAGAGGACGATATGGATGACAAAAAATCTGCTCTCGCCACCACTCGGTACATATTTAAAGAACTAGCGAAACTTATCGCTCCAGTCATGCCATTTATAGCAGAGGACATATATCAGAAAGTCCGAAGTTCCGCCGATCCTTTGAGTGTTCATCTTGAGTCTTGGCCGGAAGGCGGTGCTGTTGATCTAGAGACCATCTCTCTCATGGAAGAGACAAGAAATCTCGCTTCGCAAGGGCTACTTCTTCGTTCAAAAGCTAATATAAAAGTGCGACAACCATTAGGAAAGTTGAAAGTTAAAAATCAAAAATTAAAAGGAGAATTTCTAGACTTACTCAAAGACGAAATCAATGTGAAAGAAGTTGTTTCTGATGAAGACATAACAGAAGAATTGGATCTCGTCATTACCCTTACTCCGGAACTTGTCGAAGAGGGTAAAGTTCGAGACGCGATCCGTAAGATTCAGGAATGGCGAAAAGAAAAAAATCTCACCCTAGGAGAAATGGCGACATACGAAGTATCAGCGAAAGATAAAGAATTATTCTTAAAACACGCACTAGAGATCAAAAAAGTGACGAATGTAGATTTGAAAATTGCAACCGCTACAAGCGAGCAGTGGTCGTATGACCAAAATTAGAAATTGAAAATTGGTCTCATGAGCTATCACATTTACACCACGGACGGGATAATTCTAAAGCGTATGCCTTTCGGTGAGGCGAATATTCTTTTACATATATTGACGGCTGACCTCGGTCTTATTATGGCTTCCGCTAGGTCGGCGAGACTCTCGGCTTCAAAACTGCGTCCCGGTTTGCAGGAGTATGCTTATGTTTCATTATCCTGTATAAAAGGTAAAAACGGCTGGAAAGTTACAAATGTTGTAGAAAAAGACTCTTTCTTTTTTGATTACCCAGAATATTCTCACAAAGTTTTGGCACACGTTGGTGGCGTACTCCTGCAGATGATTACAGGGGAATCTCCTCATAGAGAAATTTTCGAGACGGTCCGGAGTGGATTTGAGTTCCTTAAGTCTTTGGATCAGGAGCAGGCCCCAAACTTCGAGGCGCTTATGGTTTTACGGATTCTTTATGAGCTCGGTTATGTCAATAAAGATTTGGAATCGAATGGATTTCTGGATACTCGTACCGAATGGAATGAGGCTCTCTTGCGAGAGGTGGCGGGCAAAAAGAAAGGCATAGTTTCGACCATAAACAAAGCTCTGAAGGAGAGCCATCTCTGAGCTGTTTTTTGTTGCAATAATCTAGGGTATAATTAGAGTCATATGGATTTTGAAAAAAGTAGCATAGAGCGCCTGAAAAGAACCCTATATTCTAGAAATGAAAATGTTGTGCCAAAGGAAAAGCGTACTCCTGTTTCTGGTCGAGAAGTGAATACCCCCGTCAACTGGGGAACCGTTCCAGATTTTGATAAATTAACTCCCGAAATGACAAAAAAAGACAACTCATTTTTCAACAAGTTTCTACTAGGCTCCGTTGTATTTTTTGTCGTCGCTTTGGCTATAGCCAGTTTCATATTTTTCGGCGGACTAAATATGATTTCGTCCGATAATTTGGATGTGAAAATAGTTGCTCCGAGCTCCATCTCTTCCGGAGAGGAGCTTTTGCTGGTACTATCGGTAATAAACGGTAATCGAACGGATTTGGAGGATGTCACTTTATATATAGGTTATCCGACCGGAGCTCAAGCCGTTGGGGGTGGTAATAAAACTCTAGGTGAACAATCCGTAAAACTCGGTACTATAGTTTCCGGAGGTTCTACGGACTATTCGATACGAAGTATTCTTTCCGGAGAAAAAGATGCAATTAACTCTTTTGATTTCAGGCTGGAGTACAAAATTAAAGGTTCAAACGCGGTTTTCTCAAAAGAAAAAACCTACGATGTAATAATCAATTCATCACCAATCCTTTTAAATACATCTTATCCGAAGGAAGTTAATTCGGGAGAATCGATGACTTTGAATATAAAAATTGTTTCAAACTCCGGCATAGTCATAAAGGATTCTATGATTAAGGTCGAATATCCTTACGGGTTTACTTACGGCAGTTCCAATATTAAACCACTTAATACCTCATCCGCCTCTACCACAAGTAGTTTGATCTGGAATATGGGGGACCTGAAAAATGGTGACAAAAAAACCCTGTCGATTACGGGCATTTTGGTAGGTCAAAATCTTGAGGACAGGTCATTCAGGGTTTCCGCAGGGGTAGAGAAATCTTCAGCAATAAAGGATTTTGATACCGCTCTAGCCACTAATGTTTTGACCATAGGAATACGCAAGTCTTTCTTTGATCTATCCGTATCATCGGGACAGGATAGTAATCTTCAAATGGGACAGTCCATACCCGTAACGATTAATTGGTCCAATACTTTGCCGGATAAAATTATAAATGCACAGATAAAAGTTACCATCTCTGGAAACGCTTTGGATAAATCATCGGTCGCTGTCGACGGAAACGGTTTTTATTCATCGTCCAATAACACTATATTTTGGGATAAAAACAGCATAAACAATTTATCCAGTCTTTCACCGGGTGATGTCGGTTCGGTCAGGTTTTCGGTCTCCTCGTTTAAAGATGTGCTTCAGATGAGATCAATAATTAACCCTCATATAGATATCAATGTTGCCATAAAGGGTGATCGCTCGGGTTCGGAGTCGGGTCCAGTGTCTTCCAATCAGGATATAACCATAAAAATTCCTTCAACCATAAATTTTACATCGAAAGTTTTTCGGGACATCGGACCGTTTAGTAATACCGGTCCTATACCTCCTAAGGTAGACAAAGAATCCACTTACACGGTGACTTGGACGCTGACGAATACATCAAATGATTTGAAGGATGTTGTTGCTTCAGCTGTATTACCAGCCGGAATCGTCTGGAAAGAGGAAATATCTCCCGCGAGCGAGAGGGTAAGTTACAATCCGGATACAAGGACTATCTCTTGGAATATAAGTAAGGTCGATGCGGGTAGTGGCTTTGCTTATTCGCCGGGAATGGTTTCCTTTAAGGTTGGTATTACTCCAAGTGCCAATCAGGTTGATCTTACTCCGATCCTTCTTGAATTCGCCGGCTTGACGGCCACAGACACATATTCACAAACTACACTTTCGGCTCAGGTTTCGGCGGTTACGACCCAATATTCTGATCCGACTTTTAAGTTCACCGACAGTGTCGTTGTAAAATAAGATAAACTGGTCTAGTATAATTTTATGCCCGAAAACAAAAATGAATTGATGGAGAAAGTGGTATCGCTCTGTAAACGCAGGGGATTTGTTTTTCAAGGTTCGGAGATTTATGGAGGTTTGGCCGGTACCTGGGATTACGGTCCACATGGCGCCGAGTTGGCCCATAATATAAAAGATCTATGGTGGAAGCATTTTGTTGATGAGCAAGAAAATATTTTTGGCCTTTCCAGTTCTACTATAATGCCGAAGTCTGTTTGGGAAGCAAGTGGACACCTGTCAGGTTTTACGGACCCAATGGTTGAGTGTAAAAAATGTCATCACCGTTTCCGTGCTGATCAGCTTGATAATAAAAACAAGTGTCCCGACTGTGGAGGTGCGCTTGGTGAAGAAAAAAGGTTTAATCTTATGTTTCCAATTTCAATGGGAAGTTCGGCTGATGACGTGGCTTATTTGCGTGGCGAAATAGCTCCTGGGATGTTTCTTAATTTTAAGAATATTCTAGATACGATGCGCCCAGACTTACCTTTCGGTATTGCTCAAATCGGAAAGGCTTACCGAAACGAAATTGCTCCGCGAGACTTTCTTTTTCGTGTTAGAGAGTTTGACCTGATGGAATTCGAATATTTTGTTCGTGAGGTAGACTGGGAGAAATATTTTGAGATGTGGAGATTCGAGATGTGGAAATGGATAGAACGAGTGGGGATAAACAAAGACATGGTTCACGAGCTTGAAGTTTCTAGTGAAGACCGTGCTTTTTACTCAAAAAGAACAATTGACTTTGAGTTTGATTACCCCTTTGGTCGAAAGGAATTGTATGGACTAGCGTACAGAACCGACCATGACCTAAAGAGTCATTCTGCTGGATCGGGGATTGATTTAACTTATTTTGACGAAGAAACAAAAGACAGATTTACTCCACACGTTGTTGAGCCTTCTTTTGGTCATGGTCGGACGCTTCTGGCCGTTCTACTCTCTGCTTTTCGTGAGGATGATATGAATGGGGAGGTTAGAACGTATCTCGCATTTAAACCATCGATTGCTCCAGTAAAAATCGCAGTATTTCCACTTCTTAAAAACAAACCAGAGTTAGTAGAAAAGGCTCGCGAGATATACAAGACTCTGAAAAAAGAATTTGGTGCAGTAGTTTTTGACGACAATGGTAATATAGGTAAAAGATACAGAAGACAAGATGAGATCGGTACCCCGTGGTGCGTTACGGTAGATTTTGAGACTATTGAGAAAAATAACGGCGTCACTGTTCGTGATAGGGATACTGGAGAACAAAAAAGGATGTCGGTGGACGAACTGGTTTCATACATAAAGCCACAGGTTTAATTTTTTTACAAAGGAGAACGATGGTGGTAGTATTGGTTTATGGATCCCGTTAGAGATCATTCAATTGACTTACTTACGGCATAGCCAAATCATTATGGTCGAAATATTTTTACAAACAGATAAACTGGTACGGAAATGCCTCAGTAGAGGGATTTCCTATCTCTAGCGGGATGGATATAAAGGAGCAGAGCATACATATAAGTCTTGCCACTCTTATCAAAGCGGTCATAGTGGTCCTGTGTTTTGTCGCCCTTTTTCTGCTGAAAGATTTGGTTCTCGTTCTACTCATGTCTATAGTTTTTGCTTCCGCTATAGAGCCGGCTACTCAATGGTTGGTTGATCACAAAATTCCAAGGCTGTTCTCTGTTATTCTTATTTATATTGCAATAGCAATCGGCCTCTTTGGTGTGGTATTTTTCCTACTTTTACCATTGCTTTCCGAATCAACGGAGTTTCTCCGAAACTTTCCTTCGTATTTTAATGCCGGTGTTATTTCAAATACCATATCCGAAAGTGACTCTTTCTTCTCACAGCCCTTTGTAACAAGTCTCACAAATAGCCTCAACCTCGACCAGATGATTTCTACCATAAACTCGGTAATCAGTAGTATATATTTGAATGCTTTTGGTACTATAACTTCTATCTTTGGAGGAATATTATCTTTTTTCCTAATGATTATTCTGTCTTTCTATCTTACTGTGGAAGAAGATGGTGTGGGGAAGTTCTTGAAAGCCATAAGCACTGTCAGAAGTGAGAGGTATGTAGTGTCTTTGTGGAAGAGGTCTCAAAAAAAGATCGGTCTGTGGATGCAGGGGCAATTGGTTCTGGCTGTGGTCATCGGAATGTTGGTATATCTCGGGCTACTTATTGTTGGTTTACCGAATGCTTTACTATTGGCGACTCTAGCTGCGGTGTTTGAAATAATTCCTCTATTCGGTCCGATTTTGGCCGGTGTACCTGCGGTTATGATTGCTTTTGTGACCGGGGGGTTACCTTTAGCTCTTATAGTATGTGGTTTGTACATTATTATTCACCAATTTGAAAATCAACTTATTTACCCATTGGTGGTGAAAAAAGTTGTAGGCGTTTCTCCCATAGTTTCCATAATTGCTTTGGTCGCAGGCTGGCAGTTGGCCGGTTTCATCGGAGTGATACTTTCCGTGCCTTTGGCTGCCGTGCTGATCGAGTTCTTTAATGACTTTGAGAAGGATAAATTGGAGAAATCGGAAAGGATGAAAATGCAATAATGAATCCCATTAGAGATTATATGGTTGATTTATAGTAGGAATAGTAATATAAATTATGGTCGAAATTTCTTTACAAACAGAAAAATGGATACGGAAATGCCTCTATGGAGGAGTTTCCTATCTCTAACGGGATGAAAAAATCGTTTTATATTACAAGTCCGATATTTTATCCTAACGCGCGCTTACACATGGGACACGCATATGTGGTCACCTTGTGTGATATTTTGGCTAGAGCAAAGAAACTGCAAGGAGTCGAGACCTATTTTTCGGTCGGATCCGACGATAACACAGGCAAAATAGTCAAAATAATCACTGAAAAGAATCAAAAAGTTGAAGATTATTTGAGCGAGGTAAGTCAGAATTTTAAGGATTTATACTCTAAACTTGATATTTCGTACGACCAGTTTATTCACACCAGCGACAAAGAAAAACATTGGCCAGGTGCTATTGCTATGTGGAATAAACTAGTTGAAGCAGGGGATATATACAAATCAAAATACTCAGGTCTTTACTGTGTCGGCTGTGAGACATTTTACACAGAAAAAGATTTGGTGGATGGAAAATGTCCAGTTCACCTGACCGTGCCAGAAACAGTGGACGAAGAGAATTATTTTTTCAGACTTTCTAAATACACAAAAGAAATCAAGCAAAAAATTGAAAGTGGGGAATTGTCTATCGTTCCGAATACTAGAAAAAATGAAATCCTGGCTCTGCTTGATAGGGGTCTCGATGATGTCAGTTTCAGTCGTCCCATAAAAAACGTTCCTCACGGTATTCCTGTGCCAGGGGACCCTACTCAGGTTATATATGTTTGGTGTGATGCTTTGGTTAACTACATATCTGCTTTGGGGTACGGAACAAAAGATGACCAGTTGTACACAAAGTTTTGGCCGGCGGATGTACATGTTATAGGCAAAGATATTTTACGTTTTCACGCTGCTATATGGCCGGGGATGCTTTTGTCTGCCGATTTACCCTTACCAAAGTCCATATTGGTTCACGGCATGATTAACTCGGGTGGGCATAAAATGTCCAAGTCCTTGGGAAACGTCATTGATCCGAATGAACTTATTGCCGAATACGGTAAAGAAGCCGTTCGGTATTACTTGGCCCGAGAAGTATCTCCTTTCGAGGATGGTGATCTTACTGCGGAAAAATTTAAAGAGGCCTACAACGCCGGTTTGGCAAATGGGTTGGGTAACTTAGCATCACGCATTCTCACACTTTCCGAAAAGTATCTGGAAAAAGCTCCCGAGATCCCGGAGCATTCTATTCCGCAAGAATTTAAAGATCTAATGAATAAATTTGAAATCCAAAAGGCCACGGATTTTGTCTGGAAAGAAATAGGCGAACTGGATAAGTTTATTCAAGACTCCGAGCCGTTCAAGTTGGTAAAAGTAGATGAAGAAAAGGGAAAAGAAGTAATCGCGTCAATGGTTCTCCGTCTATATACCATAGCCCGGATGCTTAACCCCATAATGCCAGAAACAAATGTAACTCTAAAAAATTTGATTAAGCAAAACAAAAAACCGGCCAACCCTCTATTCTTAAGAAAAAACTAAAACCTTTGATTCAGAGTTAAGGCTACATCACTCACCGAGGAGGATTGACAGATAGACCAAAGGGTGATATACTATATGGGTACAGTTCTTTAACATCTAACTTGCATTTGCCATAGCTGAAAGTGCCTTATTTTTAGGGCTTTCTCAGCTATGGCAACACGCCCGTTGACCACTAGCAGAAAAGGATAAGACGATGAGTAAAGCCTCTGAAGGTCAAGCTCGAAGTCTCATCGCTTCTTTCGCGGTTGACACACCGTGGGAAGAAATTGAGACAGACACACAACCTTTCATCGAACTCACGCCGAAAGAGCGTGGGGAAAGGTTCGCTGCGTTCGTCCGCAACGGGTTCCGTCTAATCGTCAGTGGCCTCAAGGCGGTCATCGACCGCACCAAGTCGTTCGACCCCACCTTCATCGGTGCGGGCTGGACGATCTGGAAGGGGCCCGCGACGGGCGACGGACTGAACGGCAACGAGGAACAGGACACCCGCTCACTCGCGCTCGCCGAGGTCGACGTCAACCAGATTCGTCTGGTGACGACGCTCAAGGGACGTGAGTCGTCCATCAAGGGCGAAGAGCGACTGAATCGGCTACAGGCGACAGGGCACATCCGCCTCGACGCGGCCGTGTTTCTGTTTCTCTGGCTGAATCAGCATCTCATTCCCGAGAGCTGGAAGGAACGGGTGAACGGAAACATCCAGTTCATCACCTTCGACGGCACGGTTCTTCGGAACTCGAACGGCTACCGCTACGTCCTGTGCCTCTACTGGTACGGCGGTGAGTGGTACTGGCACGTGAACTGGCTCGACTTCGACTTCGTTCAGGACTACGTCTCTGCCGTTCTCGCAAGTTAGCGCTTGGGGCTAAGGTCACTTGGATCTCTTCAGATCCTTTGACCTTAGCCCTGCACCCCCGCGTAGATTTTCTACGGCGGGTTTTTTGGTATAAAAATTCTTTTTATTTTTATATATAATGCTGTATAGTATATGGCGGTAGTAGGTGAATATGCGGGCGATCAAGGTTTCCCGCTACCGAATCCAGTATCCGTAAGTTGAGAGCGTTTGCGACCTAAATTTCTTGAGCAAAGCGATTAGAAATTGGAAGTACTCTTGTGGTACGATTACGCCCGCCTGAACGACTTTAGTCGGGCAGGGTTTCAAACGGTGGACTTACGTAGACACTTCAAAAAAAGAAGTTACTTGGTATAGAGTGTTAACGCATTATGATGCGGAATACGATTCAACCCTGAGATTATTCAAGGGGTGGTGGCATGGACGACACTCTATACATTTCTTCGGAACTCGAACGGCAACCGCTACGTCCTGTACCTCTACTGGAACGACGGTAAGTGGAACTGGAACGTGAACTGGCTCGACAACGACTTCGATCAGAACAACGTCTCTGCCGTTCTCGCAACTCACTTCATTTCTTCCCCGTTTCTTTTACAGGAACAGGGAAGTTTTGTTTTGTTAATTGTCCATTCCAACCGCCAAGCATTTTACCTATCTCATCTATTTTGACTGAAAGCGCTATGTACTTTTTGTCGTCAATAGATTTAGTTTCCCACAGGACCATCAAAAGTATTCTAAGCGTATCAATTTTTCGTATTGCTAGACGTACATACGGATGTTTCTCTAGAGGGGAAAGAAAACTAGCAATAGATACAGCTTCTATACTTTCTACGAATAACCCATCAATTCTTTGTCCAAGAGAGTATTTGTGTATTTTAGGTAGTATTTGATAATAGCTATACCATATTAGGTAAGTTCCTTTCAATTTCTGAAGCAAAGGAAGCAGTCGGGGGGGGGGCAATGTTCAAGGTCATTTTTATGTTGTAATAGTGTTAAGATTTTACTATATCATGAGTGTACCGACTTTTGAAGAAATAATCTCCCTTGAAAATTTACTTCTTGCCTGGAAGGAATTTGTCGTTGGTAAAAAATCCAGGAAAGATGTCCAAGTTTTTCAGCAACACTTAATGGAAAATATTATTTCACTTCATACTGATTTAGTAGAAAAAAGATATAAACACTCTGATTATGAAGCATTTAATATTTCCGATCCGAAACCCAGAAATATACACAAAGCAAGTGTACGAGACAGATTACTTCATCATGCGTTGTATAGAGTGCTTTATCCGTATTTTGATAAAAGATTTACTTCTGATTCATATTCATGCAGATTAGACAGGGGAACGCATAAAGCTCTTGAGACTTTTCAGAAGTTTTCATATAAAGTTTCCAAAAATCGCACAAAACAAATCTGGATTTTGAAATGTGATGTTAGAAAGTTCTTTGCCTCGATTGACCATGCTGTTTTGATGAAAATACTGACAGGATATATTACAGGCAGAAATACTCTCTGGCTTTTATCCGAAATAGTTTCAAGTTTTTCATCTACAAGAAAGAATTTTGGTTTACCGCTCGGTAACCTAACCTCACAATTATTGGTAAATATCTATATGAATGAGTTTGATCAATATATGAAACACAGAATCAAAGCAAAATACTATATTCGGTATGCTGATGATTTTGTTATTTTGTCTCACGACAAGAAAGAGCTTGAAAGTATCTTGCTTCAAATTGGCGACTTTTTGCTGACCAGACTAAAACTACAACTTCATCCAGACAAAATTTTCATACGGACACTTGCTTCTGGTGTTGATTTTCTTGGATGGGTTAATTTCCACGATCATAAAGTGTTGAGGACTATAACGAAGCGTAGAATGCTAAGGAGTGTAAAAGATGAGTCTAGAATAGAAGTCGTTCAATCATATCGTGGACTTTTAAGTCACGGAAATGCTAGGAAATTGATTAATAAAATCAGTAAGTAATTTTTGTGTTAATATATGACCATGTTGGAATATTTTGACATACATTCACATTTATATTTTCCTGACTACGACAAAGACAGGGAAGAGGAAATAGAGAAATTAAAAAACACCAAAATCGGAACGATAACAATCGGTACGGATTTTGAATCTTCCAAATGGGCAATCGACATGGCCGAAAAGCACGAGAACCTTTTTGCTTGTATTGGTCAGCACCCGGGAGACCTAAGTGTCGATTCGGTTTTTGATGACCGTCTAGTGATACTCGCAGAAAATAAAAAAGTCGTGGCAATAGGAGAGTCGGGCTTGGATTACTTTCGTCTACCAAAATCGCCGATTCTACAAGAATCTCTTAAACTCATACAAAAAACAATATTCGAATATCACATCGACCTGGCCCTGTCCTCTGATAAACCGATTATGCTTCACATTCGCTCCAGTCGAGGGACTTTTGATGCGTACGAAGATGCCCTCACAATACTGGAACATCATGCTAATATATCCGGAAATAAATTACGGGGCAATGCTCACTTTTTTGCCGGTAACATGGAGATTCTTCGACGATTCTTGGCTATTGGTTTTAGCGTTTCATTCACGGGAGTTATTACTTTTACCCGTGATTACGATGAATTCGTGAAATATGTTCCGAATGACATGATTATGTCCGAAACCGACGCGCCCTTCGTCGCGCCGGTGCCGTATAGAGGCGAAAGAAATTCTCCTTTATATGTTCCCGAGGTTGTTAAAAAGATAGCCGAAATTCGCGGTGAACCTTTGGAAAAGGCTAAAAAGGCGCTACTGGACAATGCCGTGAGGTGTTTCAGAATTAAGAACGCCACATAATTTTTGTGCGGAAAAGGATCTGCCACGAGCACAGACCATCTATAACTTCTGTCGCTTGGCCAACCACTCATTTTCCTCTTGTTGTCTGCGTCTTTTGAAATCTCTAACATTAGAGATTGCTCCACCAAAGATCAAACAGACCGTTTCCGATGAGAAAGCAGAGGCCAAGAATGGTCATACTCCACTGGAACGCTGTGTGAGGCCGAGACGACTAGGGCATGATTTTTAATATTTAACCCTGTAATATCAAATCACTATGTCCGTCTCAATAGTTAAGCGAATAGGTTTATACCAACCATGATACATACGTTAAAAAGAATAACAGTGGTTACATTACTCGGGGTGGCCTTTTCTCCGTTTTTTGTTGTGGGTCAGAGTGTCAGTGATTTACAAGCTCAGATAAATGTTTTGTTACAAAGAGTTCAGCAACTCCAAACACAACTGTCTCAGTTACGAAATATCGGAACGGGTCAGTCTTGTTTTTATTTCAATAATAATATCGGTATAGGCGCTTCAGGTGGGGATGTTGGACCGCTTGCTACCGCACTTTCCACACAGGGTTTTCTTAATACTCCGATCAATACATCAAACCTTTTGTTTGATGAGACACTAGCTTCGGCTGTATCGGCTTTTCAGGAGAAATACAGAAGTGAGATTTTGGCGCCCCAGGGACTCGTTGCCGGTACGGGATATGTAGGACCTGCCACACGAGCAAAACTTAACTCCCTCTATGGATGCGGGGGCATAATCACTCCTCCTCCATCTTCCGGCTTGTCCGTAAGCTATCTCAGTCCGTCGTCAGGACCAATAGGAACTCAGGTTACTATCGTCGGTAGCGGTTTTACTTCGACAGGGAACAAAGTGATATTCGGGAATCTGGGTACCGAGAATAATCCGACCTACAGTTTGAATTCATATGACGGCAGGACGCTTACATTTACCATTCCTTCATCAGATTATTATGCATGTCTGTATACCTATCCTTCTTGCGCCATTCCCCAAAGATTGACTCAGCCTGGTTCTTATTCCGTTTCGGTCATGAATCCAAACGGTACATCTAACAGTGTTAATTTCACCGTGACTTCCGGAGGAACTTTTTCTGGTGGAATCACCCCAACATACGCAGTGCCTATAATTTCATATCTTTCTCCAGCTACAGGCTCACGCGGGACTGAGGTTATTATTGTTGGTTCAAATTTTACCCCTTCTGATTCTGTTCAGTTTAGTGACCTCGGTACTTATATGGCACACAATTATGTTAGCTCCAACGCTCTAACATTTACGGTTCCAAGCAGTCTGACTAATTGTAATATCTCAGGTATGGGCTGTACCAACATCTACAGTGTGATTACAAATGGCTCCTATAACATTAGAGTTATCAATGGAAATGGAACAAGCAACTCGATAAGCTTTACGATGACCGGGGTATCTGACTATTAAGATTAGGTTTGCGCACCCACACTTTCCATGCTAGTCTAGAACCCATGGAAACAGTAATAGATAAGTCGTTAGACACGACAGATAGTAATTTGACCGTTTACGAGGTCTCTTACTTACTTCTTCCGTCCCTTGCCGAAGAGCAAGTTCCCAGCACCACTATTAAAATAAAAGATTCAATAGTGGTGCTGGGCGGTACTGTGATTTCCGATGAGAACCCCGTTCTTATCGATCTCGCTTATCCGATGACAAAAGTTGTTCAGACTATCCGCCACAAGGCCAAGACCGGCTATTTTGGTTGGATAAAGTTTGAAATGCCAAGTGAAGGGGTAGAAGTTGTAAAAAAGAACTTTGATGAAAATGGAGAAGTCCTTCGGTATTTAATTATTAAGACAGTGCGAGAAAATACGCTTCTTTTGGGTAAGATGAAACTTGCAAAGGAGGAGAAAGTGAAGAGAGATGAAGGGGAATCAGCCAATGAGATTCCCGAAGTCGCCAAAGAAATCGTTCCAGAAGACCTTGATAAGAGTATAGACGAGTTGGTCGTAGCATAGGAATTTTAAATTTTAATTTATAAATTTTAAATTTAAATCAAAATGTACTTGAACAAAGCCATGATAATAGGGAACTTGACGAGGGATCCGGAGGTTAGGGCTATTCCTAACGGCACAAAAGTTGCCAGTTTCTCCGTGGCTACTAATCGGGTTTGGAAAGACAAAAATGGCGTTAAGCAGGAGAATGTTGATTATCACAATATCGTGGTTTTTGGACGGCAGGCGGAGATTGTGGGGCAGTATATGAAAAAAGGCAGTTCTATCTTGGTTGAAGGCCGAATGCAGACGAGAAGTTGGGATGATGCGGCTGGAGTGAAAAAATACAGAACCGAAGTCGTCGCCGACAGAATCCAGTTCGGTCCGCGAAAAGAAGGAACCGGTGGAGGCTATGCTGCTCCAGCAACTCCTGCAGAGGACGATAAGAAAGCCATTGATACCATTGAGTATCCGGAAGAAGAGATTAACCCTGAAGATATTCCTTTTTAGGAAAGAATTTTATAATTTTTGAATTTTTAATTTTATAAATAATTTTAAAGATTCAAATGTTTAGAAATTAACTCATTAGAACTTATTTAAAAATTACAAAATTAAGAATTAAAAATTATTATGAAATCCTGTTACTTTACCGAAAACAACATAAAATACATTGACCATAAAGATGTGGACTTACTCAAAAAGTTTCTCAATCCTCATGCTCGAATCATAAGTCGAAAGAGAACTGGCGTAACTGCAAAGCACCAGAGAAATCTGGCGACAGCAGTTAAGCGCGCTCGCTTTATGGGGCTACTTCCGTTTGTATCTAGATAAAAGTATTGTTATAATAATTGCATGAAAAAGAGTAACAAAAAAGATGTTACAATAAATGACTTAGCTGTCATGGTGGCTAATGGTTTCAGCGCTGTCGATAAAAGATTTGAATCGGCTGATAAAAGTATTAATGATATGGATGTGAGATTGAGTTTGAAAATTAATGAGATTGATGATAACACTAAAGCAACTCGTCACGACATGTTAAATATTGGTGATAAATTTGTCCGTCAGCATGAGTTTAATACCCTTCTAACCCGCGTCGGCCGTCTGGAAGAAAAAGTTAGAACAAAAAAGTAAAAATATGGGTATCGATAATATTCCAAATCAATCAGTAATCGAAATGAGTGAATTTGAAAAAGCTGCCTATGACGCCGGTTATAAAAGAGGCTATGAATTTGGAAAAGAATGGAGAAGTAACCTTGCTCATGAAGGGAACTATCGAGGTTTTATGGCTAATACAGAACAGTTAAAACAAAATCTCAGTAAGAGTGAAAAAGTTGCTTTTGATAATGGGTATAAACAGGGTGAAATTCAAGGTAAAACTGAGTGGTTGCCAGAAGATGAATGATAATGAAACACTTGTTAGAAGCTGTTTCCTCCAGCTCGTTCTGTGTATTCACCAGTTTCGCTGTTCACACGGACCATTTCGCCTTCTTTTATGAACATAGGTACTTGAATCTCGACACCGGTTTCTAGTTTTACTGTTTTTGTACCACCTTGAGCCGTATTTCCTTTGACTGCCGGATGAGCTTCAATAACCATCAGCTCTATTTTGATCGGAATTTTCATACTGATCACTTTATTCCCGAAAGAAACCGCCTGAACGACGGAGTCTTTTTTTAGAAATTTAGCCTGCACGCCGATGAAGTCCTCGTCAATCTTGAATCGTTTGCTCGGGTTTTCTGCTTCGCAGAACCAATACTCTCCACGATTTTGATATAGAAACTTTACGTTACGTTCCTCGATTTCCGCTTCCTCAACTTTTTCCGATACATGGAAAGATCTCTCGGTTACTTTGCCCGTGATGCAGTTTTTCAGTTTCGTAGCATTAACCGGCTTTCTTTGCTGTTTGCGGAAAACATGAGAATCCAGTACTTCCCAAGGTTCACCATCGAGAACGATGAACTTCCGCCCGACTATTTCACTGTAATCCAACATCATATTTTTAAGGAGAGAAGCGACTATAAAAATAGTTGCCCAGCTCAAATTTATTGATTAAACAAAAGTATTATAATAAAACCAAAAATATACCTTCTAAACCATAATCACTAACTTAGTTCATAAATTGGGGCTGTGGTAGCATCCCGCAAGTGCTCAAAAATATACTCTAAATTAGTCACAAAATCTACCTTGACATATAGTCTAAAACACGCATAATGTCAGCAGATTCCAGGGACAAAACATGACTGCTATCGAGAAAGTGCGCGGTTTAGGTGGTGCCACGAGCCACGACGCAAGATTGGAAGGTGGGCTCTTGGCTTGGACAGCGACCCTACCCTGTTTCGAGTTCTTCGGAATGGGCAGAACGGAAGAAAAGGCCAGTCAGGACGTGCTGGACAAGCACGAGGGACGGGAGTCAGAGTCGTCGGCGGCGCTAGCGACCATCACGGTGGCACACCAGAATGACGCCGACTGGTATTACCTGTAGGGGGACGAGTAATGTATTTGCAACTGTTTCTCGGGTATCCACGGAGTGGCTCCGACCAAAAGCGAGTGGGGCCGAAATTCACCGGGCCGTTCAAGAAAAAGGCAGAGGCCGAAATCTGGCGGAGTCGTTTTCAGCGGCATAGCGATGGAAACTACACCGCCGTCGACACATCGATCGTCGACGCGATTCCTGATGGTCAGGTGTCAGATTTCACTCCCGACCGAGCGCCAAGTGATGCTCATCGGGAGATGTACGAGTTGGCGTTGTAAGGCTGGCGTCAAAAGTAGTTCCAACCAAACCGGTTGAGTGGGAAACCCTCACCGGTTTCTTGCTATAAAAAATTTTACTATTAAATTTCTTTCAATCATCTACACTATACGATTAATCGTATAGTGTAAGTAATTTGTATAGAATTATTTTGGTACAGTATTATACTGTACCAGATTGCAAGAGTGGCACTAAGCCCGAGCTCGTCGAGACAAAATCTTTTTTGAGAGTCTCGGAAGTTGTCGAGCTGAGAGTGAGCAAATTTGGAGCCCCCAAATTATGCGCTCTCAAAAAAGGTTTTGCTGAGAAAGAGATTGGGCGTTGTAGCTACTCCCCAGACTCGGATTCACTTGGATTTACCGCAACAACCGATCCGCCGTTTTTAGCAAAGCCTTGTCGGATCTCTTTTAATATAGTGTTTGCAATTTTACTGTTCGCTTTATCTTTCAAAAATTGTCTTGTCGCATCGTATCCACGGCCCAACTTTTCTTCTCCGTAGTTGTAGCTCGTTCCGGATTTTTTAATGATTCCCATTTTTTCACCAAGAGCGATCAGTTCTCCTTCGCGGGAGATGCCTTCGTTATACATCAGGTCGAACTCTGTTTGTTTGAAAGGCGCGGCAACTTTGTTCTTCACGACTTTTACTCGGATGCGTCCGCCCATGACTTCTTCGCCTTTCTTTATCTGAGCGATTCGGCGGATATCAATACGAATCGATGTATAAAACTTCAATGCTTTTCCACCCGGAGTTGTCTCAGGATTGCCGAACATAACACCGATTTGCATGCGAATCTGATTTATGAAAATCACCATAGTTTTTGACTTTGCCACAATAGCTGTTAATTTCCTCAAGGCCTGTGACATAAGTCGTGCCTGCTTACCGACATGATGCGCGCCCATGTCTCCCTCTATCTCATCACGGGGTGTGAGTGCGGCCACAGAGTCAACCACGATAACATCTATCTTTCCGGAGCGAACGAGAGAGTCTACGATTTCGAGAGCTTGTTCGCCATTGTCGGGTTGAGATATGAGAAGTTGGTCAATCTTTACACCGAGTCGTTTTGAGTACTCAGGATCCATAGAATGCTCGGCGTCTATAAAGGCACAAATACCACCTTTTTTTTGGGCTTCGGCGATGACATGAAGAGATAGGGTAGTTTTTCCAGATGATTCTGGTCCAAAAATTTCAATTATCCTTCCTCGAGGCAGGCCACCAACACCGAGGGCTGCATCCAAACCAATAGAACCTGTTGAAATAGCATTCACGTCTACATGAGGTTTGTCGCCAAGCATCATAATCGAGTCATCGCCGAACTTCGTTCTGATTTCTCTCAGTGTATTTTCTACGTTCACTTTTCCAATTTCATTCTTTGGTTCCTTTTCTTTTTTCTTTTGCATTATGTATTTGAATTAAGAAACTTTGTTTCGTTATGACTTTTTTGGAGACTCTCGGAGCGCGACGGCGCGAGAGTGAGCAAATTTCTAGCCCAGAAATTATATGTGCTCCAAAAAAGTTATAAGGAAAAAGAAGTTTCTGTTGTTATTAATATTCTTTCAGAATAAGTTCGAGCTTCTCTTCAGTATACTTCTTGAACTTATCCATTGCATCTAGCTTAATTATATTATACCCGGGAGACAGCAACAACTTTTCACGGAAGTAGCCATCTTTGTCTGTGAATATAGGCCTATCGTTGAGGTTCAAATAAGCCACATTGCGTGCTTTGCCGTATATCTCAATAAGCGTCTGATTGTAGGTAGCGCCGTTTTCCGGAGTGTATATGTCAATAACCGGGCCCGTGATGAGCTTTTGGGCCTGGAAGCCCGAGTATACGATTATAACAAGTCCTAAAAGCGAGATTAGGGAGATTCGGAGGATGGATATGGCATTGCGGTTCATTGCTCTATTATCCTTATCCCACGACTCATTGCAACGAATCCATATGCCCACAGGAATGGTAGCCAGAGAGGCATAAGACCAAAGAGGGAGTTTCTTGTAAATGTTTCCACTCCGGTTTTGATGAAAATGAGCTCAGAAATTGTCATTACAAAAAATCCAACAACGAGTAAGGTATTATCATTTTTAACTTTTTTGACCCTGAGAGAAATAAAAATAACAATTATATAAAATAATGTAAGCAAATAATCATTTTGGATTAACGGGACAAAACCAATCATTATCAAGACGGGGATAAAATTTAAAAATATTCTTGCTATCTTTTGCATATTTTATTCTGCCGGAGTTTCTTCAGATGTTGGGGCGACACCACTTCCCATAACCTCCCTAGCTTTGGCTCCCGAGCCGGGACCTATAACACCCCGCTCTTCCAACATATCTATCAATCTGGCCGCTCTAGCATATCCCACGCCAAGTTTGCGTTGTAGATAGGATGTCGAAGCTTTGCCTGCCTCAAGAACGGTTTGCTTTGCGTCCTCATACAAATCATCATCTTCTTCCATTTTCTCGTCGTCTATCGTCGCCTCAAATATATTATTTTTCTGGTTTTCCCCAGTTATGTTTATTTCACTCGGAACATTTCCTTCGTAACTATTAACGAGGTATTTTACAACAGATTTTACCTCGTCTTCCGATATATAGGCCGACTGGATACGCTGGGGTTGGGACATTTCGCCCGATAGATAAAGCATATCTCCCGCTCCGAGAAGTTTTTCCGCACCGCCCATATCAAGAATAGTTCGTGAGTCGATTTGTGATGCCACCTGGAGAGCAATTCGTGAAGGTATGTTGGCTTTGATAAGGCCAGTAATGACATTGACCGAAGGTCTTTGCGTGGAGAGTATGAGATGTATCCCAACTGCTCGTGACATCTGGGCTAGACGAACTATAGCCGACTCCAACTCTCGTGGATAGGCAGACATAATATCAGCAAGTTCATCGATAACGATGACTATATATGGCATGGTCTCGATAGGCCTATCTGTCGTAGCTGACGCCTTATGCCCTTGGATTTTTTTCAATTCCGGCTCGACGATGTTTTTGTGGTACGAAGAAACATTTTGGAGACTTTCGGCTTGGAGAATATCATATCGCCTGTCCATTTCTTTTGCCGCCCATTTCAGAGCCAAGATGGTTTTCTTGGCTTCTGTTATGACAGGGGTCAGTAGGTGAGGTATTTTGTTGTAGAGGGTTAACTCGACCCGTTTTGGGTCTATCATTATGAATTTCAGGTTGTCAGGAGAATTACGATAAAGAAGAGAAGTTATGATGGTGTGTATACTGACTGACTTTCCAGCGCCGGTTGCTCCAGCGACCAAAATGTGGGGAGCTTTGGCTAGATTGGCAAAGTAAGACATACCGGATATGCCCTTACCCAAAGAAACCAGAAGAGGCTTGTCTGAATTCTGAAATTCATTAGAAGAAAGAAGTGTGCCGAGACCGACGGTCGTTTTTGTACTATTCGGTATTTCAATACCAACAAGAGATTTTCCCGGTATTGGAGCCTCGATGCGTATTGGGTGTGCTGCTAAGGCAAGCGACAGGTCGTTTTGCAGGCCGACTATTCTGGATAGTTTTACTCCTTCAGCCGGTTTAAGAGCATACCGTGTGATCGATGGACCTATAGATATTTCATCCATTTCGACATTTATGCCGAAATTTTGGAGGGTTCTTTTTATTATGTTCGAGTTCGCTTTTATGTCTCCCACACCAGGTTTTCCGCGATCTTCTTCAAGAAGAGACAATGGTGGCGGAGAGAATTCTTTACCGTTAAGAAGCATAGGGCCCAAACCAAACTCCTCCACAGAACCCTTTTTATTTTCCTGATTTTTTGGAACCATAGACATCTCGACTTTCGGTTCGATCGGTTCTTTTTTGTCAGGCAGGTTTAGTTGCTCACCATTAGCGATTATTATTTCCGGCCCGGTATCTTCCGTACCCGCTAAAATTTCCCGCTTCTTAAACATGGATTTAATGAATGTAAATTTGAGGGGAGCATCAAATATGGTTAGAATCGATATGATAAGCAAAGCCAGAAGTATTATTACGCTAACATATGTGTCAAACATACTGATAAGTGGTTGCGATACAAACCCTCCGACAACACCACCTTGACTTGGCAAACTGATATTTATAAGTGACAACGCCGATAAGAAAAATAGCAGACCCCCTATACTATGGGTCATGGCCAGTTTTTTATTGATAGATCTGAAAAAAGCGACACAGAGAATAAAACACAGTATAGGCATTAGATAATATCCAATGCCGAAAAGATAATGGAATATACTATAAGCACTATCACCGACAGGCCCCCCTTTACCGATTGGTCCGGAAGATAGAGTCAGAAATACACCCAGAACAAAAAGTCCGACTGCTATTATAGTGCGTATAGTGGCTTCTTGAAGGGAGTTGGAAAAAGTTTCCTTACCTTTTCCCGTCTCGTCGGTTGTCCGTCGGCGAGGTGATTTGTTATCCTTCTTTTTTTTGCCGAACATGATGTATATATTTTAACAGAATAAGCTTTAATTCCAAAATATATATAAATAGGCTGATTGTCGGTAGGAAAGTGAAGACGCATGACCTTTTTAGTGTTCTTATGCTTTTTAGGCTTGCAGACATGTCTTTTAGTAAAGTATAATAAATGCACTTGACGGCATTAAAGACAGATGTTATTATATAGGACATCAAATAGACATTTGATTAAAATATAAGACATCTCATCGACATTATAACAAATAATACAATGGAATCAGATAATAAACATCCGGCAGAGATAGCACCAAAAAGCTTTGAACCCATTGCTTTTTTCGATAAAGATGGGGATTTTGTTTTAGCCTACAAAAAGACAGAAAAACTTGCTTCGGCTATATATATGGTAACTAATCTGTTTTCCGATAATGAACCGATGAAGTGGATATTGCGACGCAAATCGTCTGATCTTGTGTCTTTTAGTCTTACTTACAAGGATGTTTCCGAGCTGGTTCGTGCTGATTTTTTGTATGAAATTAGGACCAGGGTTCTTGAGTTCGTCTCCTTTCTCGAGATTGCTTTTCGCGCAGGCCTGGTCTCCCAGATGAACTTCTCTATTTTGAAACAAGAATTTCAAAATCTCATAGCTATTTTCAGTAATACAGAGTCACCCGTCAAGTCTCCATTAAATAAAGATATATCACGGATTTTTTATGGTGATCTATCCAACATCCAGACCCAAAAATACGATTATAATAAATCTGTATCTATCGGTGATCCTGGAGCCGGTTCCAGATTGTCCTTTATGGATTTAAAAGACAAATCTCAATTGATAATCAATAAAGATGATCTAAAAAGATCAAATCGTCAAAATATCATACTTTCCTTATTGAAAAGAAAAAAAGAACTTAATATAAAGGATATAACTTTGGTAATAAAGGATTGTAGTGAAAAAACAGTGCAAAGAGAACTTAATGCCTTTATAGTCTCCGGAGTGGTAAAAAGAGTTGGTGTAAGGCGCTGGAGTAAGTATTCTCTGGTTTAGACGTCTGTAATTGAGAGGTTAACCCGGTAGTGAATTTTGGCATTGAGCTCTGGCTCCTGTCCGCCAATAAGCGGACTATGCCAAAATCTACTACCGGGTTGACTTTCAGGCCTATTTTTGTAATACTGTCTAGGTGTTGGATAAGCACGATTTGGTCGTTTTTCGATTAAAAGATATCGAAAAATGGCTAATAATTTAGAGTTATCCACACACCAAGATTTGAAAGTCCGGATTAGAGAATATATAATAGATTCCGTGCATAACAATATGTTTGTTGTGTACGAAATACCTTATTTTCTATATTTCAGAACGGATAGTTTCTTGAAAATTTAATATGGATTTTCAAATAAAACATGACGCAGGTCGTGTTTCTCGGCTTACCCCATCCCTGATTGTCCGCATGACAGAAATTCAGACCAAAACTCACTACCTATTTTTTTGTTTTGTGTCGAAACGCTCGGCTCCATCATCATATGGAGATCCGTCCGGATGAATCCATCCGAACGGATGTTGAGTGAAAATATAAGACAAAAAATTAGTAGAAAATGCGTTCGCTTGTCTCAGTGATATGTGAACGCACGAAAGCATTATCAATGTTCGGTTAATTGTTTCTCGGGATTTTCTTCCACAAATTATTAATAGTAAAAATGGAGGAGGATCTCACATTAAAAATATATATATGATAACAAAAACAAAAGCTGCAAAGTTGGCTTCTGTTGCTGTTGGGTTTGCTATGGTAGCCGGCGCCTTCATGCCTTCATTGGCAAGCGCTGATACCGCATCGGATCTACAAGCACAGATAAACAGTTTGTTAGCGACGATTTCGTCACTACAAGCTCAGCTTTCAGCAACAACGGGTGGTAGCTCAACCGGCTACACATTCAACACCAACCTAACGGTTGGAAGTACCGGTACTGATGTAAAGAATCTTCAAAAGGTTCTGAACATGAGTGCTGATACACAGGTGGCATCATCAGGTGCTGGTTCACCAGGTAATGAATCGTCATACTTTGGTAACCTCACAAAAGCTGCTGTTATGAGGTTCCAAACAAAAAATGGAATTTCACCAGTTGCTGGCTATGTAGGAGCACTTACACGAGCTAAACTTAACTCGATGGGTGGTAGTACAACAACTACAACTCCGACAACACCAACAACTCCTGGCACAACACTTCCTACGGGAGGCGCTTTGACAGTATCTGCTGGTACACAGCCTGCAAACTCACTCGCACCTCAGTCCGCTTCTCGAGTTCCTTTTACTACAGTTGTCCTCACTGCAGGATCAGCTGATGTAACGGTAAACTCGGTTACGGTTGAACGAGTAGGTCTTGCTCAGGATGCTGTCTTCTCCGGAATTGTTCTTTTGAACAGTGACGGTATGCAGATCGGTATCGCTAAGACTTTGAACTCAAATCACCAGGCTTCCGTCGGTGAACCTTGGGTTGTCAAAGCTGGTACTTCTCAGACAGTTACGGTTGCCGGAAATATGGCAGCAAGCTTGAGTGCATACTCAGGTCAGGTTGTAGGTCTAAATGTTGTTGCGGTTAACACCTCAGCATCGGTTTCAGGCTCACTTCCAGTTTCAGGTGCTCAACACACGGTAAACTCGACATTGTCTTTGGGTACAGCTACTTTGGCCCTTTCATCTTATGACCCTAACTCAGCCCAGACAAAAGAAATCGGCACAACCGGTTACAAATTCTCTGGCGTTCGAGTAACAGCCGGTTCGGTAGAACAGGTTAAACTTTGGTCAGTAAGATGGAATCAGTCAGGTTCAGCTTCAGGAAATGACCTTGCTAATGTAAAGGTTTATGTAGATGGTACCGCATATGACACAGTAGTTTCATCTGATGGTAAGTACTACTCAGCCGTATTCTCTGGAGGTCTCCTTATTGACAAAGGTTTGTCAAAGGATATTTACATTCAGGGTGACATAACAGGAACAGGTTCATCAGGACGAACAGTACAGTTCGACTTGTACAAGAACACTGACCTATATATGTCCGGTGTAACTTATGGTTACGGAGTCATAGCTACAGCAAGTGCTAACTGTAACGCGACGGCTTCGACTGCAACTACAGCATCTGAGTTCATAAACTCAAGCACATCATGTGCTTCAAGTGGTACTATCGGTACTCCTTTCCTAGATGCTTCAAAGGTTACAGTTTCATCCGGTTCGGTTACAGCTATCAGCAAGGCAACTTCGGTTCCTGCTCAAAACATTGCTGTAAATGTTCCTAACCAGGTACTTGGTGGATTCACTACTGACCTAAAGGGTGAACCTATCACTGTACAGTCAATGGTCTTCTCTGTTGCAACTACTGGTACATGGACATCTAATGGTGTTCTAACAAATGTCACTATAGTTGACCAGAATGGAGCAATCGTAGCGGGTCCTGTTGACCAGCCTTCAAACGCTGCGGCAACACTTACCTTCTCCGACTCGGTTACATTCCCAGTGGGCCTAAGGACTTACACCATAAAGGGTAAGGTTCCAACGGGAGCACCTAATGGAGCAACTATTATTCTATCGACGACACCTTCATCGCAGTGGACTAGTGTGACGGGACAGACGACTGGTAATACTATCAGTTTGTCTGCAAACGGGGCATTCAGTATGAACACGATGACAGTGAAGTCAGCAGCTCTTACAATCACAGTTTCACCTACACCTTCGGCAGCTAACATTGTTCCTGGTAATACGATTACATTCGCCAACTACCAGCTCGATGCTACAGCTTCAGGTGAAGATGTCCGATTTGGAACATTCCCAGCGGAATACAACGGTGGTTCACAGAGCTTTGCTCCAAATCCAAGTTATATGAATGGTTGTCAGATTTTTGACGGCGTTACAGCTTTGAACACAGGTTCAAATGTTGTTTCCGAGACTACTGTCGCCACAACGACAACGGCTACTCTAGCTCAGTCATTCACATTGGATCAGCAATACACGGTTCCAAAGGGTACCGTTAAGACGCTTACATTGAAGTGTAATGTTCTAAACACTACTCCTGCCAACTCTCAACTACAGTGGGGTCTTCTAACCGGAGCTTCAATGACTGTTACTGGAGTAACTTCAGGAGCTAATGTGGAGGAATCAATCACAACGAACAGTGGTCAGGTAATGACGGTTGCTTCTGGTTCATTCACAGGTTCGGTTGATTCATCTTCACCTTCTTACACGCTGGTAGCAGGTGGCTCAACAGGTGTTACAACAAGTGTTATCAAGTTCCGAGCTACGAATGAGTCAGTCAACCTATCGAAGATTGGTTTGGCTCTAACGACCGTAACTACTGGTAACAGTGCTAATGTTGCTCAGAACCTAGGTACTGTATATCTATACAAACCTAGCGATATGGTTAACCCAATCGGTACGGCAACATTCACAGGTTCTAACACGGTAGCAACTTCAACATTGTACAGTGCGCTGTCTCTTCCAAAAGACACAGATGTTCTAGTCATTGTCAAAGCTGACTTTGCCGATGTTGGTCAGGGTCTAGCGGGAGTAGAAGGTGATCTTATCAAGATTGACCCTACAAACGCTGAGGGATCAGGTGTATCATCTGGCTCAACACTTACAACAAGTGCAATTTCAGCCGGAGTTGCGGGTGTGAGACTCTTCAACACATTCCCAACTATCGCTCTGGATTCTCTTGCAAGTACTGGTATTGGAGATGGTAGACTTATGAGATTCAAGGTAACAGCTGATTCTCATGGAGATGTAAGCGTCTATCGATTCAGCTTTACTCTAGCTACCACGACTCTTGCAGTCACAAATGTTGGATTGTTCGGATATATTGATTCCGGATACTCAACAGCTATGTCAGGAAACTTCGCAGTTGGCGGTACTTCAAGTGGCGGTCAGGTTGACGAAAACCTAGCTACATCTACATGTAGTGACGGTGCAGTCTCTTTGACTAACGCAAGTAGTACTTGTTCATCAACAAGTAGCTTGACTACGTTGGTTGTTCAGGCAGCTTCGAACCCAGTTACGGTTCCTGCTGGCTCAACTCGATACTTCGAACTTCGAGGTTCTATCGGAGCTAACGCTTCAGGCGCCTCGGTTGTGACAAAGATGTTGGCAGACTCAGCAGCCGCTACAGGTACCGCATCAGGTACTTCAGGGGTTACTGGTAACTTCATCTGGTCACCAAACGCTACGACTTCAGCAGTCTTCGGATCCAATGATTGGACAAGAGGCTATGGTATCGTAGGATTCCCAACTTCAGGTCTGCTTCAGTCTCGATCTTACTAATCCTTTGATTAGTTAGTCGATCTGATCTAGCTAGGAGGCAAGATAAACAAAAACACCCCGAAAGGGGTGTTTTTGTTGTCAAAAACCAACTATCAACACAAGCTTAATAGATGTTTTTGAGACATTGCACAGGAAATTAGAAAACAACAGCGAGAAAGCAGCCTGGAGACGCTGTTTGAGCGAAGTGAGTTCGTCGGGAAGGCGATTTTTCGAGTGCTTTGTTTTCTTGATTTCCGAGCATAGCAAAAGCCAAGTACGGCTTTATGCGTGTCTCAAAAACATCTTTAAGCACTACTTATCCACAGCAGTTTAAGTCAATAGTTTACGGAAGTTGTATAATATTGATTAATGGTTTGGGTGTTAAACTCTGACCGTTGTTTATTTTTATTTTATTAATAATTGTTATTAATTTTATTTATTATGACAAGATTTCTATCATCAAAAAAGGATCATGTTGCTTACGCTCTAGTCCTTTTGGTTGGTTTATTTATGAGTGGTTTGGCCGCGAACGCTGCGTCTACTATCAGTACTAATATAAGTACTGGTGGGACATTGTCAGTTACCGGCGCAGTAACGGCATCAAGTACTTTAGCAACAAGCGGTAATATTACTGTTGTCGCTGGTTATGGTTTGGACACAGCCGGTGGAGGTGCTTTGAATCTGGGAACAACCACAGCTACAAGCATTACCATTGGTAGTTCTGGGGTGGCAACTTTAGTCAGAGGTGCTCTTAACGCATCAAGTACTATTGCTGCCAGTGGTAATGTAACAGTTGTTGCCGGATATGGTCTTGATACAGCCGGAGCAGGTCAGTTGAATCTAGGCACAACAACGGCCACATCTGTTGTTGTCGGTTCGGCAAGTGCAAAAGTTGGTGTAGGCGCTACGACTACCCCATTTGCATCTCTTTCTGTTAATTCGGAAGCCGGTAGCTATAGTTTCACTGTCGGCTCTTCAACAGGGACCTATTTGGCTATAGATAAGAACGGTAGAGTTGGCGTTGGTTCAAGTACCCCATCTGTTGCTTTAGGTGTTGTTGGTACGACTACTGCTTCAGCGGGTATGATCATCGGTGGTTCCGGAAATGGTATAAGTCAACTTCTTTTCGGAGCTTGTACACCTACAATCGGCGCTCTTGCTGGCTCAAGTACAGTTTCTGTTATTTGTACTGGTAGCGAAGCAGTGACAGGAACGGGCTATAGAGTTTTTGTCACTCCAAATATAAATGGTGCCGCCGATGAGGATAAGGATATAGTATTTGTTAGTGCTTCATCAACTGCTAGCGGTATTCAAGTGTCAGTCATGAATGTGAATCTATCCGGAGCGGGCACAAGAAATCCAACGGACAATGTATGGAATTGGATGGCGGTTCGCTAAAACATAACCCTAAAACATCATGATAAAAAAATTATTAATTTCTCTTGGTGTGATGCTGGTGCCGGTTATGGCGATGGCGGCCTATAACAGCGTTTCCCTAGGCACATCGGCCGTAGTTTCCATCAGCGATTCACTGGACAACACCATAACTCTGAATGTCACCGGTTCCGCCGATGTTGTCGAGTCGATAACCGTCGGCTCTACCAGTTTCTCGGTCACACTTCAACCAAGTTCGGTCTTGACGGTGACCGATTCGAGTAGACATCTTATTACAGTAAGTGGCGTTCCAGCTGCAAATGTCAGCATTTCCTGTGGTTCCAGTAGTTCTAGCGTTACACTGACATCGGTTGATACTTCGGATCTGACCGCCAGTGTCAGCGTAAGTCCAAACGCTTGCGGAAGCTCTTCATCATCCTCGAGTTCAACAGGCAGTAACGGTCCGGTGGCCCAAAGTGGCGGAGGAGGTGGAGGTTCATATGTGACACCATCTACACCTTCTACTCCGGCTGCCGGTTCAAACGAGGCTATGCAAGCTCAAATTACAAGTTTGCTCGCCCTGATTAGTTCATTACAAGCCCAACTCGGCACTCCGGGAGCCGGAACAGTTGGGGCAGGAGTTAGTGTATTCGCTAGAAATATGAATGTTGGAAGTAAGGGCGCGGATGCGATGAGTCTTCAGAGGGTCCTTAATGCGGATTCTGATACACAAGTCTCTTCCTCTGGGGCTGGTTCACCAGGAAACGAAACATCATTTTTTGGTCCTGCTACAAAAAAAGCTGTTCAGAAATTTCAGGTTAAATATGGCCTAGCAAAACCAGGTGATTCTGGTTATGGAAACTTTGGTCCAAAGACTAGAGCAAAAATGGCTGAGGTAGCTAGATCTAAAGGTTTGTAATTACACACAAATCTTTCGTAACAAAAACACTCTTTGCAAAGAGTGTTTTTGTCGTTTATAATAGTGGAATGCAATCCCATTAGAGATCATTTGGTTGATCTATTGAACTAAAGGGACAACAATCACAGCCGATAAACTTTTTACTAAAGGAAATATAACTACGGAAATGCCGCAAGTAGCCTGCGGGATTTCCTATCTCTAACGGGATGCAAATCACAAAAACACACAAAATAGTATTCAGCATATTGGCGGTAGTCATACTGCTTGCCGTTTATATAATGTTCGATAAAAAATCGCGTGATGACGATCAATCCCCAAGTGACGATACAAGCCAAAATCTTGCATCAACTACCAATACGACCACGGGTGTGGGAATGACCACGCAAGGTACCGGCAGTTATAAGATTGAGCAGGTTTCGGCGACAGATGTACCAAGGCCGATTCCGGATTTGGATAGACCGGTGACTCCTTATGGTGCAGTAATGGTTTCTACCGAGGCAAAGGTACAAGCTACGGAGATGATATTGAAGACGCAGTCCATTTTAAAAAAAGACCCATCCTACACGGCGGGTTGGATGAATTTGGGTATTTATCAAAAAATGTCCGGTGATTACGAAGGTGCAGTTATATCTTGGATTTATATTACGAAACTCTCTCCAAATAGTTACCTGGCCTACGCCAACCTAGGAAATCTATACGCCTATTTTATCAAAAACAATACAAAGGCGGAGGCGTATTACAAACAAGCCATCTCAAAAGATCCGACCAGGGCATATCTATACGGTCAGCTGGCCGAAGCTTATAGGGATGTTTTTAAGGATTTGGATAAAGCTCGGGCGATAGTTGACCAGGGTCTATTGAAAGTTCCTAACGACCAAAATCTCCTGCAGTTGAAAGAGAGTTTAAAAACTTCTTAATATGTCAAAATATTTTGATAAAGACTTTTTCAAATTCCTATTCGGCTTCATGACCATCGTTTGTGTTAGTCTTATAATTATATTGGTGGCGAAAGTATATTCGGCATCGACAAACCCGGTTCAGACTCAAGGCGATTGTGGGACCAAGGCGGTTTGCTAATATATCACCATGAAGTCTAGAGTCATAGCAATATCACTTGCACTTTTTTTCCCGGTTTTTTCTTCTGCTCAGTTTTATGTGAACGAGATAATGTATGACCTCTCCGGTTCGGATACTGGTAGAGAATGGGTTGAGATATATAATAGTGGCGCAAGTTCAGTCGATATTTCCGGTTTCAAATTTCTTGAAAACTCCGGTGCTAGTAATCATGGGCTGACTCAATCACAGGGGACAAGCCTCATCCCTGCCGGAGGATTTGCCGTGATTAGCAATGACCCTACTAAGTTTATGCCTGATTGGCCGACTTTTTCCGGTAATTTATTCAAAGCGTCTTTTTCTTCGATGAATAATACTGGTTCCACTCTTATTCTGAAGGATGGAAGCTTATCGGTGATTGACCAAGTTACATATGCGTCTACTCAGGGAGCAAATGGAGACGGTAATAGTCTAAAAAAATCTTCCAGCGATTGGACCGCTGGAACTCCTACACCGGGAGCATCCAATTCCGGAGGCTCTGGGTCGGGCCAGACGGCTTTAGATGCTTCAAACGCTACCACAACTACCAGTACTACAGAAACCACGACACCAGAGAATATCGCGGTTCCCTCTGGAGGGTCGGCCCATTCCAGTCCAGCCCCGTTGAGTAGCACCGAAGAAAAACTTCCTTTTGAAGTATCTGCGGGGCGGGATAGGTTGACCACTGTTGGTAATGTTCTGATTTTTCGCGCTGTTTCTACAAGATTTGACGGTGTTTCTGAATCAGCCATCAACTATGATTGGTCATTTGGCGACGGTGTGGTTGCTCACGGTAATTTTGTTAACCATGCATACAGATTTCCCGGAGAGTATTCGGTGGTTTTGAATGCTAGTTATTCTGACAAGCAGGCCGTCTCGAGGACGCAGGTTAAGGTGGTTGCGTCGAACATTTTAATCTCCAGGGTTTTGGGCGGTCTTCAAGTGACCAACAACTCTGGAGCGGAAATAAATCTGGAAGGGTGGGCTCTGGTTTCGGATAAGAAAAATTTTGTATTTCCAAAAGACACCCTTATTCAGTCGAATAAAAAAGTAACTTTTGCGGACGAAGTTACGGGAGTTTTGTCTGGTCCTGTACTTTTCCTCAATCCTATGGGGAAGGAAATCGCTAAAGCGCAAGATATAGAAGTTTCGGGGTCAGTTACGACCATACCCACCACCATTGCGACGAGTCTTGTTAGTATTCAAGCAAAAATAGATGAAGTCAAAAATACTTTGGCTAAGATTTCTCCGCAAATTATCCCAAAGACTTCAGTTTTTCCAAAAAGCGAACCCATCTTAGTTTCGACACGGACGGAGATTATTTCGGAAGCGACTACTACGAATCAAATACCAGATACTTCCAACACCGCAACTGTTTTCGAGGCCCAAAAGCAAACAGGTTTTGTCAGTAGTGTTTTATCCTGGCCAATCAAGGGTTTTAATTTTGTAAAACGCTTATTTGTGGAGGACTAGACACTTCTTACTTTTTAGTATATTCTCATCTCATAAGGTCAAAGACAACGGGCGACGAAAGTCTTAATTTCCCGTCGAGATTGTAAAATCTATTTAACCTTAGGTCGTATTACCAGAATAAGAGTCTGAAATTAAAATCTCTTTCTCGAAATATTTCTCCGAGAGACACGCATAAATTCTTGCTAGAATTTTGCTTGAGTTCGCACCGTCGTGCTCACTAGCCTCTCTTCAAAATATTCCTCGACGAGATTTTGATTTAAGATCAACCATTAATGGCAATTAATAAACAAAAGAAAGGAGAGATTCTTTCCAAATTGAAGAAAATCGTAAAAGATTCCGCTTCGATTGTCTTCATAAACTTTCACAGCCTTCCAGTAACGGAGTCGTCCGCTATCAGAAAAGCTCTGAGAGCAAAGGGTGTCGGATATACCGTGGCCAAGAAGACATTGACCCGCAAGGCATTGTCGGAAGGGGTCATCGCGGGTGATATGCCGGATATGCCGGGAGAGCTAGGTATCGTGTATGGCACGGACCCGATAGAGGGTGCTCGTGAAGTATATGGTTTCCAAAAGAAGCTTGAAAAGAAGATACAGATAGTCGGCGGGGTATTTGAAGGTAAGTTCATGAATCAGTCTGAGATGCTTGTTATCTCACAGATCCCTGGTCTCAAGACCCTTCAGGCTCAGTTCGTCAATCTTATCAATTCGCCAATTCAGCGTTTGGTAATTGGATTGAATGCAATTGCGGAGAAAAAAGGATAACAATTTTATAATTTTGTAATTTTTAAATAATGTCTAAATTTCAAATTTTTAAACATTAAACCAACCGTGCGAAGCCGAGCAGTGGTCGCATGACCAATTAAAAATTATTTATCTACGACGAGAGAGGGTCGTATGAATGTGTAATCACATTCATAACGCCCGAATGAGAAGTAGGAATTTATAAAATTAAAAATTCAAAAATTAAAAATTAACTTAAAAAACATGGAAGATACAACAGTAGAAACTCCAGCAAAATTCAAGGCTGTAGTTGAAGCAATCGAGAAGATGTCAGTATTGGATTTGCACGAACTGGTGAAACACCTCGAAGAGAAGTTTGGTGTGTCAGCAGCTGCCGTTGCGGTAGCGGCTCCAGCAGGGGGTGCGACAGCAGGTGGTGAGGAAAAATCAACAGTTAATGTTGAGCTAACAGAGGGCGGTGCGACAAAAATTGCCGTCATCAAAGTTGTTAAGGAGGCTTTGGGTCTTGGCTTGAAAGAGGCAAAGGATTTGGTTGACGCCGCTCCAAGTATGCTAAAGGAAGGAATGAAGAAGGAAGACGCGGAGACTATGAAGAAAAAGTTAGAGGAAGCCGGTGCGAAAGTGACTTTGAAGTAATATTTAGCTCTGAAAATAGGAAACAAAAGCTTCCCTTTGGGAAGTTTTTGTTATTTTTGAGGAAATAAGTATAATGGCCGTTACGGATCCCGTTAGAGATTATCCGGTTGATTTGCTCACGAGATTAGATTAATGATTATGGTCGAAATTTATTTACAAACTGAAACACTGATACGGAAATGCCTCAGTAGAGGGATTTCCTATCTCTAACGGGATGGAAACTCTATCGAAACTATTTGGCTCGGAGACCAAGGTAAAGGTCATGAGGCTCTTTCTTTTTAATCCGGAAAAAGTTTTCGGCACTTCTCAGATTGTCGAAAGAGTAAAATCTGGCTCGGATAAAGTTCGCAAGGAACTTCTAACACTAGAGAAAATGGGCCTCATCAAAAGGCGAGGGGGAAAGAGTAATGGTGCCGGCTTTGTCATGGATTCACATTTTCCGTACTTGACACAGCTTCAGAATTTTCTGATTAACATAGAACCGCTTCATCCCAAGGAGATAATAAAGAAGATAAACAAACTAGGTAACATTAAACTTATAGTTATTGCCGGTGTTTTTATACAGGAACCTGAAAGTAGGGTGGATATGCTCATAGTTGGGGACGGAGTAAAGAAGACCGCCCTAGAGAATACTATCAAACTCTTAGAGTCTGAGTTGGGCAAGGAGCTAAAATATGCTTATTTTACAACACAGGATTTTCAGTACCGTCTTTCTATGTTCGATAAGCTCATTCGGGACGTTTTGGACTATCCACACAAGAAGGTTCTAAATAGACTTTCCTTCCTAGAGAGATAGGGTATAATATACCTATTACCATTTAATATTGTTTATATGATTCTAGATACATGGAGTCAAGTTTTGAGCAATTCATTCCAGGGCCTATGGTCGGGAGTGATCTTGTTTATTCCGAACTTGATTGTAGCTGTCGTTATTTTGTGCATCGGTTGGGCTATAGGTGTAATCGTAGCAAAAGGCATAGCTCATTTTATGAAGGCCATAAAATTCGACGAGGCCTTGCAGAAAGCGGGTTTTGAGGGATTTGTCAGAAAGTCGGGACTTAACCTCAACTCCGGTCATTTTGTTGGGGGTCTAGTAAAGTATTTCATTATTGTTGTGTTCCTAATCGCAAGTTTTGATGTGCTCGGCCTGAGTCAAGTAACGGCATTCCTACAGCAGGTCGTTGTCGGCTACTTGCCACAACTAATCATCGCCGTGCTGATTCTTTTAGTCGGTGCGGTTGTAGGAGATGTTCTATCACGAATCGTAATGGCTTCAGCAAGAACGGCAGGACTATCTTCTGCAAACCTGCTTTCATCGGTATCTCGATGGGCGGTTTGGGTTTTTGCAATTCTCGTTGCTCTATCACAGATGGGCATCGCAGGCGCATTCATCCAGACTTTGTTCACAGGCTTTGTGGTTGCTGTATCTCTCGCTCTCGGACTATCGTTCGGTCTTGGCGGACAGCAGGCGGCTTCTGAGGCTATAAAACGCGTCCAGTCCAGTGTTTCTTCGAGATAAACTTCCAAATTGCCCGATTTCATCGTCTAAAATTTGAAAAACATCTTCACCGTACTACGCGTACGCCTCAGATGATTTTCCAAATTTTATACGCGACCTTGACCAAATTATGAAAGTTTAAACAAAAACTCCCTCTCGGGAGTTTTTGTTTTAGGTTGCATTCGTCTTTTCTTTATGTATAATCTTTTGCGAACATATGAGGGGCCGAAAAAAGATGCCTGCGAGAGCGGCTTAGATTCGTCCGCTACGTATTGGCGTAGAGTAATTACGGCTTTCGGGGCCGTAAATTCGGGGTCAGTTCAACCAGCCAATTTTCTAAAAGGCTGCTATAGATGCCTCAATGGACGCCTATGAGTCTCGCTGGACGGGAGCATAGGCATAAAGATGGAGCCAAGGTCAGCGCATACCACTCCTTCTCCCCTCATCTGTTTAGGGCTCTGAGATTGTATCAAGGGGCCCTTTTTCGTATCCTTTTTATCCCCAGTTTGTTAGGTTTTCTAGGATTTGACACTATAGGAGCCTTCCTATATACTCTTACCCATCACAGATATGTTAACAATCAACCTAATTTTACAGCGGTATAGATAACTGGCTTATTTAGTTTGTTGTCCGAAAGTCCCGCTTAAAAGCGGGACTTTTGATTGGTAAAGGATATCTGATTAGTAGTTTGACAATATTCCCAAGAGTTTAACGGATGTTAGATTCAAGGGTTCATACCATCACATTTTTAAGATTCAAACATTAAGTTGTTTGGGGTCTTTTCGGAAATGTAGATGGAGTAGGTAAAAAGTAAAAATTGTTACATTCATTATATGTAACAGGATAAAGTAATCTCCGGTTAAATAAATATGATTCATAGTGGTATGAGTTGTGTGAAAAAGACCGGAGGAATTGGTTTTTAAATTTCCTAATGGGAAATTTAAGAGCGTATGGTGGATGCCTAGACTCAAAATGGCGATGAAAGACGTAGCATGGCTGCGATAAGTTTCGGGGAGGTGCCTAGCAACCGGCGATCCGAAAATCTCTGAATGGGGAAACCTAGCGACTTTAGTCGCTGTCATACGAATTACGTATGACGTGCACCCAGGGAAGTAAAACATTTCAGTACCTGGAGGAAAAAAGAACAATTGTTATTTCGTAAGTAGCGGCGAGCGAAAACGAAAGAGCCCAAACCCGCCTAACTTTTTTGAGTTATAATAGAAAAATGTTTTATGTCTATGTTTTACGAAGTTCGAAAGATAATCAGTTTTATACTGGTTTTAGTTCTGATCTGCGTAGACG
>DATDWZ010000041.1:0-14637 GCA_036517295.1 Minisyncoccota bacterium
TCCGTTTTGCGGAATGAACCCCCAGCTCGCGGAGCGAGCGGTTTCGGTTTCGTTCAGAAATGACTGGCAAATCCTCGCCAAATTCAATGCCGAGCGGCGAAGCCGCGAGGCAACCTTTCCGATTCATACAACTTGGCTGGCTTGGCAGGACTATCTACGAACTATCAAATGGGAGGAAATTTTCCCTTATCCAAGCGTTTCTCTTGGGCAGATGAGAAGCCTGTTAGCTATCGTTCAATAAAATTGTATCCCTGTCCTGTATATCAGAGTCTAGCAAAAGTAAGCCGAATTATGAAGAGAGAGTATCAACCGTTCTTTCTTTTTGATTTTGGGTGTATTCCTTTCGAGCTTTTCGTTCGGACGCGGGACACCCTAACCGAATTTATACTTTCTACCGCAAAACCTTTGTATACGTAACGGAGATATACCAGTATTTACTGTCCTGTTATGTACCAGTAATGCCAATGCTTGTTGCTGGAATATCATTCTTGCGAATCCACCACACATCCGTACTCGCCAATACTGCTCAATGTAGATATACAGGTCTATGTTTGGTATGCCATAGTATGTCAAAGCTATGCCGATGGGACGTACTCTCGTTCTCTCTTGTGCGCAATTTCTGGAAACTAGAAATAGGTGGTGGATATTTTGCTTTTCAACTTTGTGCGCGTGGTTGGGACACCCTAACCCAATTTGAACTTTCTACGGCAAAACCTTTTATATTCACCCCCACCAATGAAAACGGTCTCCGAGCTTATAAATACCCCAAAAGAACAGTCCTAAAATCGGGACACCAATCACAAAACCCACACCATTAAGAACCAAGGACATACCACCAAGTCCATAAAGTGTGAGGAACACTACTATAAGCCAAAATAAGATGACTACCGTGTTTGCAAGTCTGTTTCTCTCTTGTTCTGTCAATGAATGCTTGGAAGATTTATCTAACAATCGCTCCGCATCCTGCGACTCGTACATCTCCCGTGGCAGCCTCACTGATACTTCCCACTCCTTCTGGACTTCCATCTCCTCTTCTGGCTTCTTTAGTTTATTTTGTTTTTCTCTACATTCAGCGCAGCCCATCATTCCTGAAAAATATGGATAGTGTTCAATTCTATTGGTGTCAGCATAGTATGTGTTCGAGACAGGTCTATGGATTTTATTTTTCTTACACTTGTGGCATAAGATGCCATCACAAAGACAAGACACACCAAGATATTCCTCACTCTTTTCTGCTTCCTCCTTATGAAAAGAGTCCTCCCAATTTAAGTCTTTTTTCATTACGTTGCCTCTGTATTCGCCGCACTTTTCGCACTTATGCAATCCTTCGGGAATCAGCGCCTTATGTCCGCGCAAATCGTAGATGAACATTTTCCCCACCTGGATAATAATTACCCTTTTTACAAACAACTCAAAGACTTCTGCAAAACTCTTATTCAGCTCTTTCATTGCTGTCTGGATGCCATGGCACATCGCCAAAGGAAAAGAGTATCCTTGTGCCCTTGCTTCCTTGAACCACTCACTTAATGTTCCGTCTTTTTTTATTTCCATATTATTGCCGTATATAAACAAAAAATTCCTGATAATACAGGAAAGAGTATGGACTAAGTATCTTTCCCTGTTTTTGGGCTGGATTTAGCACCTTACTTTCGCAGGTTGCTGACGGGTCTTTGAGCCAGTGCTCTCGCCATACTCTTGATAAGCTTATTTAATTGTATCTACACCATATAAACTACGAGTACATAGGGTCAGTTTCGCTTTATTGATTTTCTTTGTGTTTCTCTTCGTGCCAAGCGCCTTTTTTTATAGCATAGTATTTTTTAAGAATGATATAGCCGATACTAAACACAATGAAGGATGCGCCCAGCGGTGGGAATAGGTACAAAACAAGATTCAGAATGTTGTAGAAGAATGAGATAATCGCATTTAGCAGCTCAACAATCGTAGGTACAATCCAGAAGTACATAATGAGAATTAAGGAACCCCAGATGAGACCTTTAATACCACGATAAAGTTGCCTGTCGCTAATGAGATGGTAAAGGAACTGATAGAACCTAACCCAATACAAGAAAGCGCCAAACGTTACGAAAACCAAAGCGCTGTAGAGAGCGCGACTAAAAATACTCGGTGCCTCTATTGGGTTTATCGTTTCCCACTGGAAACTTTTACTAAGCGCAAAATGCCAAAGTAGAATCGCTAAAGCAAAAACGACGGCGAATGCCGCCGATGATACAATGTCTTTTTTATTTTCCTTGAGAACTTTTTTATACCAGCTCATTATGTTTGTTTAGGAATGGCAGTATCAACAAGCGAAGAAAAGTCTTTCAAAAAATCATAATAGGAAGTTTCTATGTCAGCTGGTTTTAGGTCATCAAAAATACTGCGCTTCAGTTCATTGAGAAATAAGGCAACAAACTCTTGTGCAACATTCTGTTTCAGCAGCCACTTTTTGACTGCTGCTATTCGCCCAGTAGTCCCTAATGTTGGGTCGCCAGTAATAGATGGATTCTTTTTCTTGACCTCTTCCAGATGCGACTTGAAAACATCTTCCTTAATAAAATCTTCGCCCGTTTCCGCCTTGAAACTCTTGGAAATCTCATCGTACCTTTTCCATGTCCCATAGCCGTGTATTACTTGAAACTCTTTTTGTTTTTCCTTTGCAGGCGTATCGCCATCGCTCACGATGATGCAGTTTCTATTTGCCAGCTCCAATAGGGGTGTTATGTTTCTGATGTCTTTCACTCCCTCGGCATGGCAAAGCCCCACGGTTTTCAGCCGCTCTTTCAAGGTCTTGAGGTCTTGGGTATGAGTATCTGGGATTTTTTTCAAAGCCGTTTGAAATAACTTTTTATCTCTCCAGCCCTCAAAAATAAGATTGTCTTTTTTGAGAATATCAAAAACTGTGTAGTTTAGGGCATTGAATAAAACTTCCTCGTCAACGAAGTTCGATTTAGTAGCATTCGTTATGCTGGTTTTCTCGCGCTCTTTCTTTACAATGATGTGTCGGTTTACGTTGTCTTTATCAATCATAAAAATTGAATGGGTCGAGAACACGACGTAGTTCTTTTTTGCCGTCTCTATCAATTCGTCTCGCAGGTATCGGCTGCCAGACGGATGAAGCCCCATATCTGGTTCGTCAATCAACAGCAATGCACCATTGAGAAGATTAGCTTTTACGTTTGCTGAAATGTGCAAAAGGAATGTAATGAAGCGCTTTACTCCATCACTTCGTTGAGACATCTTCCAGTGATTTTTTTCTTTTATGTTCGCATCAATGTTTGTTGCATTCGGCTCAAGAGCAAAAGAAATCTCCTTGTACTCTTTCCAGACGTTGCGGAAATGTTTTGTGCTATGGTCGGCTACGCGATGCAATAGGTTACGGAGTTTATTTCCGCCCGTTACTGCTCTTGCTTTGCTTATATCGCCAGCTATATCGGTAATCCCTGCAAGCATAAACATATTCTTTAAAGGAATTACGCTGTCTGGGTTTGCTGCAAAGGTATCAAGGTTTATGGTTGGAGGGAGAAGATTCTGCTCATCGTATTTCCAAAAAATAACTTTTGGCAGAGACTTGGGTACAAGTTTCGTAATCTCTGAACCAACAAGTGTGTTCACATAATCCGCATCAACATCTTCCAGGTGAGTTTCTGGAATATCGGTATGCTCGTCGGCATTTACCAGGACATAGTTTTGGAGAGGTACCGCCGTACCACCAGCTTGGACATTGTAGTCGGCTGGACAACCCGCTGATGGTTTTTTCCAGTTGGATAAAACAGAATAGCTATTATCTATCGCCCAATACTTTGCCGACTTTTTTGCAGATTGAATATCTACACTGTATATGCCTTCATTTCTTGCGGCGCAAAAGTCGTGGAGTGAAAAGTTTTTACCACCTTTTGCGATAAGTGGGGCTTCGGTTTTTTTACTCAATATCTTCGGCTTTATTTCTACATACACCTGCTCCACTTCGTTCTTATCAAGAGTGAAGACGAATCGTACATACGCTTCGGTAACTGATTTTTCAGTTGGTAACGGCTCCCTAACATCCTCTGCCGTTGGCGCATATTCTTCGCCTACCATTGATAGAGCGCGAAGGATGTTTGATTTACCGCTTTCATTGATACCCACCAATACGCGACAAAACGGCTCAAAATCCACCTTAATGGATTGTATTGAGCGGAAGTTTACGATGTCAGCGTATTTGAGTTTCATAGACGTGTTTTTATTCGCCCCATACTTCGGCGATTTTTAATTCAATTTCTTTCTTACGAGACTCTATTTCTTTCTTGAGCGCAGAGATTTGTTGCTCATCATTCGTGATTTTCGCAACTATCTCTTTTTGAACCGAAAGCGGCGGAAGTGGAATTTTTATTTTTGAGTATTCAGAAATCCAATGACGTTTGTGTTTATAGGGAGCGAAGTGAACCCGTTGCATCGCATAAAATAAAAATCTTATATCCGCCTTATCTTTCTTTGCGTGCAAAATCTTCATCGCAGATGACTTTACTTTGAAAGGAAAATCAACGAACTTCATAGAAGTTGTAAAGTCATCAAAAATGATGACGGGCAATTTCTCTTTCTTGAAGATTCCTTCTTTTTCGTTCGTGTAACCCAATATGAAAGTCTTTCCAGCGGTCAGCACGGGCGTTGCGTGAGCATCATCATACTCAACAGATTTGACGATGTATGGCGTTGGTTGCTCATAGTCCAGCACATCATGAAGCTCGGTCATAGTCCACTTCGAGCTTGAATGTTTTTCTTTCGCACGGTAACTATCGCCCGAAAGGCTGTAGTTTTCATTATCGAGTATTTCTTTTTTTGAGATTGTCCAAACAAATAGTTCATCTTTTTTTAGAAGAGAGTTTTTTTTACCATTTTTGATTGCTTCCTGTTGTGCGTGTAAGACTTCGATTGCACGCGATAGGTCATTTTTGTCTATCGGTCTACGCTGCGCTCCCAAATCGAATCCATCGTTGGAAACCTTTACGAATAAAATGTCTTTCGATTGTTTTGACAGTTGGTTATCGAAAAAGAGAATATGGGTTCTTATGCCAGAGTAAGGATTGAAAACTCCTGATGGCAAAGACACAACAGCGTAAAGACCATCCTGAACTAGTAACTTTCTCAACTGCCTGTAGGAATTATCTGGATTGGCACCAACACCTTCAGGCACGATAACACCACCTCGACCGTGGTTGTTTAGGTGCTCCACAATGTAGTCAACAAAGAGAAGCTCTGCTCTGGTGGCTTGAACCATAAAACGTTTGTGCGGTCTGATACCGCCTGTCGGCGACATAAACGGAGGATTAGCCATCATTACATCAAAACGCTCCCCCCACTTCTCTTCGCCTGTAAGAGTATCGTATTCGTGAATGTTTGGACTTGGAAATCCGTGTAGATACATATTTACCAGTGAGAGCTTTACCATATCGGGTGAAATGTCATAACCTGTAAGATTATTCATCAGGCGCTTCTTTTCGTCTGGTGTAAGCGGCTTATTTTTATTTGATTGGAGAATGTGCTTGTATGCGGAAATAAGAAAGCCAGCCGTACCGCACGCAGGGTCAAGAATTGATTCGTCTTTCTTTGGGTCAACAACTTCAACGATAAAATCTATGATGTGACGAGGCGTTCTTAATGAGCCAATATCTCCTTGAACGCTCAAAATAGACAAAAGATATTCATAGGCATCTCCGAGGTTTTCACTGTGGTCGTATGTAAAACCGTTTATTTCTTTCAAAAAAAGATTCAGAGTTTCGGGGTCTCGATACGGTAATACGGCATCCTTAAAGACGTCGCGGAAAAGCTGCGGTAAGTTCGGATTCTTTGACATCTTCGTAATAGCTTCTACATAGAGATTCAGGCGTTCTTGTCCTCCAAGTTTTGCATCCATCATTTTACTCCAGGCGTACTTTCCGTATCCGTTAATAAAAAACCGTACCTTGCCCTTCGGGAGCGAGGCAGCTTGCTTATCCATATCATCCATAAACTTATAGATAAGCGCTGTGGTGATTTGTTCTACCTGCGCTTTTGGGTCGGAGACCTTACCAACCAAAATGTTCCGCGCTGAATCAATTTTCTTTTTTATTTCTTGGGTAAGCATATTTATACTTCAACAACGCTATTTTCCTGTAAAGATGTTTCGGGAAAAATAATTAAAAAAGCGTGCTTATATCGGTAATAGTCTTTTCTGCTTGCGAGATTTCTTTGTGCTGTTTCTATTTCTTGTGGAGAGTCGTTGAATTTTTTTGTTTCAATCATAATTAAATTATCATCGTCAGTACCCCGCACATGAATCAAGATATCTGGTCTGAAATTGTCTCCATGCTCATCTATCTTCGGGTCATCGCCATGTCGATTGTATTCACAATCAATATGGTAGCCAGTAAATAAATCAGATTTTTCTAAATGATATGCAAGTCTATGTGCCAATGCTTGCTCATGAATATCTCTATTTCGAATAACACCTTGGTAGCCATGCTCGGCGACTACCTTTTCCAGCGCTATTTCAAATATATTTTTGTAGTTCATATTCTACATATAGGCGTTAAGAGAAACATAATCCTTCACGTATTCTGGTACTTTTTCAATCCAACCATTCAAGGATTCGAGGTCAGCGAAAGTTAGCTTTGGATTTGTTGCGAGTCGCGTGTATTCTCCTTTTTCAATAATGTCTCGTATCTCATTGTCAGTAATATAAGCTTTCAAGTAATTTTTAATGGGCATTACAAATTGGCTTTCTGGTTTATTGATGGCGATAAACTTTTCAGATTCATCTTCCAGTAGCTCATCTTTGGATTTGAAATTAGTAATGCCTCCGAAGATTTTTTCTATAAACTCTCGCAAACTAATACGGCGGTCAGCCTTCACTGATTTACGCAATTTTTCAAGATTGAAAAAATCTTCTGGCTTATCGAATACGTTGTCCTTTATGTAATCTTCAATGGTCATTAAGTCGCCCTCTTCGTATTTCTGTTTTATGAATGCGTCTTCTTTTACTGTCGCCTCGAACTTATCGAAAAACTTACGGTCAATTTTCATTCCCTCAACGCCAATGGCTTTTTCCGAAAAGGTTTTTAGTGGGTCGATGGTAGTAATAGTAATTTCATCAATTTTGACTCCGTCGCCACCCTCTCCGCCCATGCCAGTTTTAGGCGGCAGATGCAGTATCTCATCGTAATCATATTTTTCCTCGAAGTATTCGCAGTTGGCGAAAAAATCAAAAAGCTTGAACTTATCTTTAGCAACTTTCACTTCTTGGACTTCACCACCTTCCCTTTCCTTGTGAGTAAAATTGTATTTGCGCGTGCCGCGTCCCTTTATTTGAATGAAATCTGTTGGAGAAAAAATTGGGCGCATTAAGCCAACATTTAAAATGTCCTCGCAGTCATAGCCCGTAGTCATCATTCCAACTGTTACGCATATACGGGTTTTACTTGAAATGTAGCCTTCCAAGAACTTGGTATGTCCGTTGAGGTTGTTGTTGGCAAAACTTATTGTAAAATCCTGGGCATTGGAAATGTTTGAAGTAACCTGCACGGCGAAATCCGAATTGTACTTTCCTGGGTATAGTTGGTCTGCAAACTGATTGAGAGTTTGCGTAACCTTCGAGGCGTGCTTTTGGCTTACGCAAAAAACAATACTCTTGCCAATTTCTCTCGTGACAGGGTCTTTGAGTGCATTCTCCAGAAATGTTTTGCAGAAAATTTGATTAGTTTTATCGGAGAAAAACTTTCGCTCGAAATCGGTATGGAAAAAGGTTTGCTCTTCTTCTTTGCCTTCTTCGTCTTCAACCATCATTGCGTAGCCATTTTCTGAAAGAAGTTCAGTAGTAATCTCGGTGCGCGCATCGGCAACAATGGGATTTACTAGATAGCCTTCTTTAACACCATCGAGAAGTGTGTAGCGGAAAGTCGGCTCACCAGTTTCGCAGCCAAATGTTTGATATGTATCCAAAAGTTGTCGGCGCTCCCAGGCACGCGGGTCTTTAGAGTTTAGCTCGGCTGGGTCAATCCCTTTGAGATAGTTTTTGGGTGTGGCAGTAAGTCCTAGCTTATAGCCTACAAAGTATTCAAAGACTGCTCGGCTGTTACCACCTATTGAGCGGTGGGCTTCGTCTGAAATAAGCAGGTCGAAATCAGTCGGAGAAAAAAGTTTCTGATACTTGTTATTGAATGAGAGACTTTGAACAGTCGAGACTACAATTTCTGCTTTGCGCCAATCGTCTTTATTTTCTTTATAGATAACAGTTGTATAATCTTTTGATAACCACTTCTTAAAGTTCTTGGCTGCTTGGTCTTCCAGCTCCAGACGGTCAACAAGAAATAAAATACGTTTGGCGTTTCCAGACTTCAAGAAGAGTTTAATGATTGCGGCGGAGACAAGCGTTTTACCCGTACCCGTTGCCATCTCAAACAGGTAACGGTCATTGTTTTTACCAGCAGACTCTTGCAGAGCGCGTATTGCCCGAAGTTGATATGGGCGCAAAAACTTGAGCGCCTCCGCCTCAATTAAACTTTGATGCTGCGCCTCATCTGCCCAGCGCGGGTCGCTACGATAATCTGCTTTTTGTGTAAGTACGATATAGTCTTCTTCTACTTTCTCATCAGCAAGGCGTTTCGGATTTGGTTTGAATGATTCAAAGTGTTGCAGTGAGTCTGGCTTCGGAAACTGAATGATGACGGACGGATTGCCGCGCTCCAAGTCCCAGAAGTAATGCAGATTGCCGTTTGAAAGGATAACAAAACGGACATTGAGAGATTGGGCATACTTACGAGCTTGTTCCTTGCCATCGAGCGGGTCTTTGTCTTCGGATTTTGCTTCAAGAACTACATACGGGAATCCCTTTTCATCGAGCAATAAAAAATCAATAAAACCGTTCTTTGTTTTTTCAAAATCGTTGCCGAGCGAATCAATCGCTGTTTTTGTGAGCTTCACATTTGGCTCCAGGGAAATGTTCGCTCTGCCGTTTTCATCATCAAAAAATCTCCAGCCAGACTTCTGGAGGAGGTCATTGATTTTTATTCGTGCTTTAGCTTCTTTTTGCATAGTACATTTTCATCTTCATATTTTTGGAGCTTCTACTTTTTCCTTTTCTGCACCTTAAAACTACTCTCAATAAATTTTTTGAGGTCTTTTTCTCGAAAGCGCCAGTAGCCAATTTTAGCAGCTTTGACGCGTCCGTTGTGCAAATAGCGAAACAGTGTGCGTTCGCCTATATTCAAGTATTTCGCTGCTTGCTTCAATGTAAAAAATTTTTCTTGCTTCATAGATTTAATTCTTATAGTGTAGCTCTTTCCCTTTGAGCTGGCAAGATTTGGCGAGTTCTGATACGATGACCTCAACGCTATGAATATGGAAATGGCACTTGAAGAAAAAATAAAACGGGTAGTTGCCATCATTGACGAGGCGCTAACAGTCCAAAAAACCAATCCTGTTTATATACCAGATACTTATTTTTCGCAGCAAAATCTGGGGTTTCCAACACCCAGAGATGTATTTCGAGTTCTTAAAGAAAATGGAGCCATAAAGAAAATTGAGGGATGGTGGGGGCACGATAAGATTACAAAGGATGGGAAGCGGGTATTTGTCAAAACCAGCACTGATGAAGCCGCAACAGACGAAGACTATTCGGTTTATGCAATTGAGGTTGATGAGAAGAATTGGGTAGTTGGTAAAAAGCTCACAAAAGGCAGCGCCATAAAAGCCGCAGCCATATTGGATGACTGGATTTTCAACGAAGAAGGATTGCTATATAGCAAGAGCAATCCCGAAAAGAAAACAAAGTTTGGTAAAAATACTGGTAGATACAAAATACTTAATGCTCTCATAGACGCAAGCGGTTCTTACGTGCCTACTGAAAGCTTGCGAGAATCAAGCGATAAAGGAGAAAACCGCAGTGTTCAAAAAGAGATTGGTGAGATAAAGAAACGTATAGCTAAATTGCTTGGGATAAGGAATCCTAAAGAGGGCGAGGTTATCGAGGGAGTAGAATACAGTGGCTATAAATTGTTGATAAAAATAAGGAAAGCAAAATAAAAACCCTACACCCTCGCTACACCTATTCACCCTGGGTATAACTCAACAAGAAATCGGCTGAATATAAGCCGATTTTTTATTTTTAGGTGTATCAAAGAGCAATCGAAGGGGCATGGCACATCTTGATACCTTGAAATGGTATGAAGATGCAAAACGAAAACCAAATGCCCATATCGGATTTAGGACTCGCAAGTCTTCTTGTTACGCTCCAGTTTGAATTGGTCGGTCTGGAGCGTGCGAACGAAAAGCGCATCAACTTTTTATTTGTGCAGGCAGAAGGGATTGAAAAAAACATTAGCGATTATTGGGCTGGTGTTGAAATCTCTGTATCGGTGCAGAGCCTTTTTAATAATCAAAAACTGCTCAAGAATCGATTATATAGCTTCAAATAGATGCAGCTCTCCGACGAACAACTCAAAATACTCCGACAACCCTTTGAAGAGGTTGGGGCATTCAATGGTCGTTCCGAGGAGGAAATAAAAAAGCTACTTGAAGACATCGCTGATATTTATGTAGCCCTTGCAAAAATCAACTTACGTTCGAAACAGAAATAATTAAAATATGAAAAAGAAAATGAAAATTCCAATCCATACTACTCTGACCGAACCCGAAGACTACACACCGTTCTCGATGGTCTTTGGTTCGGTTTGGAAGGCGTATGACGCTGGCGAACTGAACCCAGATAAATTATTACTTTTTAACTTCCTGTATCGGAAGGTAAATCCTTACAACGGCATTGGGCTTATAAGCTATACAGAACTCTGCGTCCAGTTCAGACGAAGGACTAGCAAACAGAACATAAATGCCATCAATAAGCTGATGATGGAGTTAAGAGATATTCATCAGCTTATATGGTTCCCCCCACACAGTGGAAGCAGAGAGTTTCCATATGTTATAGCAAAGTTCAAATTCGCTCCATTAGATAAGAAACGTGACGATAAATGGATTGATATAGACCCTTACTTTCAGAGCAAAGACAGGAGCGTAAGCAGAGCTTTTGAAAGAGCTGTCCCCAAGTCTTCACCAGAACCTATGCCGAGACACCAACCGCCAGAGCAGAGGTTAGAAAGGTCGAATGATGGCGGATTTACTCAAGTAAACAAGAATCCATTAGACCGATATCAGACCTTCCCAGACGAATAACGATACACAAACTTAGACAGACTCGATTCTAAAAAAAATCTATGAAATCGAAAAATCGTTTCCCTTTAAGTGAAAAACGACCGAGCGAATATCCGATTGGCAGCAACGACGACGATGTTTGCGTTGATATTGCTTCCGCATTAGGAGAATCGGATATGCGCTTTATACTAGCTCGTCGGCATCAGCTTGGAATGCAGGCAATTAACGAAGCCTACGCTACTGTGAAAGACGAAATGCGTAAAGGTAAGTGTCAGTCTCCAGGTAGGCTATTCAACTTTCTACTCACAAAGAAACTTGAGGAGAAAAACGAGCGTAAAAATTAAGAATAAAAAATATGAACACACAAAACAGAAAAATTATTGAAGTAGGTCAGCAATGTAGGTACTGCGGAACGCCTGTTATCAAGCGCATCCCAAGACAAAAACCCAGGGGCAAGCGAGCGTACTACTTTGATTATTACTTGTGGTGCTCAAAGTGCCCACGCCTGTATTTTATTGATTCAGCAAAAAGGTTTTGGTCAGAAAGCCCCGATAGCTTGCGTCTGTTTGTAAGAGACAGAATAAGTAAAGTAGTCGCACCTTAATAATTGACCTTGCCAATTCCTGCCATGGTGCTATACTTACAACGTAGCCTACATCCGTATATATTGTCGCAGGACTTTTGTCCTTCAATCCAGAAAGGGGTTTATCCTCTATTTGCCATTGAAGGATGTCTCGCGACATTCGGACGTGGGCTACCAGATAGATGCGGTAAGCCCCTTTTTGATTTATAAAATAAATATCTAATAAAAACATTATGAAAAACATTTGGGAATTTTTAGGGCTTACGCAAGACACTATTGGACGCGGTAGATATATCATTGCAAATTTCACAGTAGGTGTGGTGCCAATAACAATAGTGTCGTTGTTGACGGCTTTATCCATCAACTTGTTTGGAGATAAGTCTGTTATTTTGTACTTCGTAATTGTATTATTTATTGCCTCGTTTGTTTTCGAGCTTGTTGTACATATCAAAACTAGTATCCGCAGAGTGCGCGATATTGGGATAGCACAAAGTTGGTGGGTGCTTGCGATTATTCCATTCGTCAACATTCCATTTGTTATTTTTCTTTGCCTCAAGAAAGGAGGGGCTGGCAACGGACACTTTTCTCTTAGGAATAATGCTTTTATGGAACAATTTAGACGGTTTTTTTCATACGAGTATTCAAAACCGTTTATGATAATTTGTTTTGGTGTGATTATGGCGGGCGCCGTAATCGCTGGGTATGCGGTTTCAGATTTGAAAGGAGATATTGAAATAAAAATTGCCCAACGCGAAGAAGAACTCGATAAACTTTTTGACGCTAAAATGGAGAATTATGAAAAATGCGTACACTCCTTGAAAAACCCCTCTCCCACATACTTTATTAAAGAAATGATGTGTGGCTCTGAGCCATATAAATTTCCCACCGCTGGACTAAATGACGCTCTCTATAATGAACTGAGCCATATTAAAAATACTTCCTCATTCCAGCTTTTCTTTGAAAACTTTGGTTTTGGCTGGTGGGGCATCATTGCATTGGTTGCGGTGTTCCTTATAAACATCCTGATTGTGTTGTTCAAATTTTTTACAAAATACGTTCCATTTATATTCAAGACAGGAAATGTGCAAGCAAAATCAATTAAAACTAACGTGCGGAGTATGCCTGCATTTCAACGTTACCTACTGCTCATCGCGTTACTAATACTGATAGCATTGGTGTTTATATTGATGAAGCTATGACCAATAACCTACCAAAACTAAAAGCGGTAATTTATTGCCGCGTGTCATCCAAAGAGCAAGAAGAAACTGGCTATTCTCTTGATGCACAAGAGAAGATGCTTTCGGAGTATGCAAAAAATAGATTTGTTGTAACTGGAAAACCTTACCGAATATCAGAATCAGCAAGCGGAAAGCAAATCAGAAAAAAGTTTAATGAAATGATGGCATATGTGAATAAAAACAAAGTATCTGTTATTCTTTGCGAAAAAATTGACAGGCTTACTCGTAACCTCAAAGATGCAGCGATTATATACGACTGGCTTCACGAGGATGAGAATAGAGCCGTACACTTCGTAAAGGAAAATTTCATCGTTAATCAAAATACTAAAGCTCACGAGAACTTGGTGTGGGATATGAAAGTAGCGATAGCAAAGTTCTACAGTCAGAATCTTTCAGAAGAAGTGAAGAAGGGTCAGAAAGAGATGTTGTCGCAAGGAAAACTTCCTTCGAAGCCTCGTATGGGCTACAAAACTAGCGAAAAAGACGGTCACAAGGTGCACGTTATTGATGAAGAAACCGCCCCGTTTATGAGGAAGATGTTTGAGTTGTATGCCACTGGTAACTACTCAATTATCCGCCTGGAAAAAGAGTTCTACGATGAAGGGCTGCGTGCGAAGAGTGGTAAGCGCCTCCGAAAGAGCAAGATTCACACACTACTTCAAGACCCTTTCTACTATGGCGAGCTTCTTTGGAAGAAAGTTGTATATCCAAACGGACAGCAGCAACCACTTATCTCAAAAGATTTGTATAAAAAGGTGCAGTTGATTTTGAAACGTAAGATAAAAAATCCGAGATACCAAAAGCACAACTCTCTCTTCAAGGGAAAGATTACCTGCGTTGGATGTGGCGGTATGGCAACTTGGTATGAAAAGAAAGGTCATTGGTATGGACACTGCAACAATCACGGCTTGTTTAAGGTATGCCCTAAAAAGACTGGGTTGCGACAAGATAGAGTTGAGAAACAGCTTACGAGTGTATTCGACATTATTGCACCAAGAGATGAGAGGGTGCTAAACGCAATCGAGGACATTCTACGGAAGCAACACGAAGAACGTACCATTGAACGAGAAAGAGGTGTACAGCGTCTCAATGGACTACTCCAGAGTGTGAGAAGTCGGAAGGATAAGCTCTACGAAGCCAAAATAAACCGAGAGGCTCCAGCAGAGTTCTTTGAGCGAAAACTTGAAGAACTCACCAAAGAAGAAACATCGCTCGAAGGCGCACTGGTTGCTATGGGCGACAAAAACGATGAGTTACTCCAGCTTGGTGTTGCTGTGCACGAGCTTGCTTACAAAGCAAAGGAAATATACGAAAAAGCAACCGTTGATGAGAAGCGTTTACTTTTGTCTCAAATTTTTACGAACTTGCTCCAAGATGGGCTTGAAATAAAGAAAAGCTACACGAATGCGACTAGTTTATTACTCGATTGGGTTCCAAAGCTGAATAAGGATTACGAACTCGCAAATCAACAGACAATTAAAGGCAAAGAAGCTGTTTTAGCAACTTCTCAACCTAATTGGCTGGGAGACTTGGATTCGAACCAAGGTTACGCGGTTCAGAGCCGCGTGTCCTACCGCTAGACGATCTCCCAAAGATGTTTATTTTATAGCACTTTTCCCGGGAAATTGCTATAATAATCCTAACCAAGATTTACTG
>DATDWZ010000042.1:0-13895 GCA_036517295.1 Minisyncoccota bacterium
TCCGCTGGATAAACACAAAATCCAGCATTTACTGGACTTGTATATAGTATAGCATTTTTAAACCTTGCTGTCAAGAGGAAAATGTGGTCAAATTTAGCAACTAAAACCTAGCTTATTTCATCAATTTTCTGAAATATTACCCATCAATTTTCTGAAATATTACCTTAGAAAATTAAACTATTTTTAAAACTCCCTATAATTTGGGTCTATAATAAAGTTAGCGTAAACAGTCTTGGGAGCGTTTATAAGAACAGAACATTGTCCTGTGCCACTACAAGCACCACTCCATCCAGTAAAGACACGTCCCACATTGGGAGTAGCTGTCAAGACGACAGTAGTATTTTCATCAAAATCATTCTGACAGCCAACTCCACAAGCAATACCTGATGGCACACTAGTGACTGTCCCCTGCCCTGACCTGATAACTGTCAAAGAAAAAGTCTGGGGAACACAAGCAACTGGAGCCATACCACCGGTTGCGTTTACATTAGCCGCCACTTTACTTGAGCCAACTCCCTCACTATTGCTAAAGCTTTCTACCCAATAATAGTAGTTTGTGCCGACCGTCGCGCTTGAATCAACCCACGGGATGATAACCACACCAGATGCTATAGGATTGGCAGGAGCAGAGTTTGAAGTGTTTCTATATATTCTATATGAATCTGCTCCGACGGCAGTAATCCAATTAAGTTTTATATCTGGACAATCTGAATTCGAAGCAGTAACATTTGTAGGGTTATCTGGAGGCACTGATGATACTTTAGTCCAATTGAGCTTGATTCTGGCATCTCCTTGATGTTCTCTGAAAATTACGGTAACAGTGCGATTTCCAGCTGAAATATCTACATTTGGTATTGTCAGCGGATTACAGGCAACATTCCAACAACGGTTTAAAATATCGTTAGGGGCGTAAGGGGTAATTTCCCTGTTGCCAAAAACCGGGTCTTCAATAATAATTTTGGCGCCATCATCTACACTTGTATTATCCGGAAAAGAAAAGTCATATTTACCGCCTGTAAAATTAAAGTTGCCTCTCCATCTGACTAAGAAAGTATTATTTTCACCAGCAGGACCTCTGTCGGGAAATGTCCAACCAGAGACCGCGTCCGGCGGATAGGCAATGGAGTAGTTGTCAGCCGGATTTGAAACACCAGAAGTCGGGCCAACTCCTTTTAAGGTATAACTTGGGTCAATACCATAAAGACCGATTAAGTTAGCGTCTGCTCCCGGGTAATCCCAAACACAACTTACAAATTGATTAACCCCGACCGCGTTGGGGTCACAAACACCGGCACCACCACTATCATTGACTTGCAAATTAGCTGTTCCGTTACGGGTAAGTCCACCGCCGATACCACGAGCGGTGACAACATAAGTGTTTGTATTTACATTATCTAAATCTGTAATACGCAAAATTTTTGTCTCGGGAGGGCCAGAAACAGTAACCGTTGACCCCCCATCAAAAGAACAAGTGGCACCTGACGGACAACTAGGAGAAGTCAAGGAAACACTGCTTGAAAACCCATCTATTGCTGTAAGAGTAACTGTATATGTTGTATAACTAACCGCATCGCCTTTTGTATCTATTTGCAACAAAGGAGAAAGACTAATGGAAAAATTTGGCTCACCTCCACCAGGAGGAGGGTCCGGACAAATGTTATTTGCTAAACAGTATCCAATTTTTCCTATCTCACCCCCATAATCAGTAACACTACAAGTATAAAAATCTTTAGTACAAGTCACATCCTTATTTGCATCATAATATAGATAATCATCTGGACACAATGAAAAATCTGGTCCTGGTATGTCGGTATTGTAACACCCTCTATTTCTATCGTCACAGTGTTTATCTACAATTTCTTTTTTGACTTGACAACTACCATATTGTGTATCATAAATATTTCCATCATCATCACACATTACCTGCTCTGAACCTGTTATGTAGTAAGTAGCTTCTTTATAACACCCCCAAATACTAGTCGGGCAAGCACCATAAGTATTAATCCCACAAATTTCAGGACCATAGTCATACTGTTTTGATGTGTAATATGTATCTATATATACATATCCCGGTATCAAACCATTCCAAACTTTTTCTTGAGGTAAAGTCCCATCGGCATTACAGTATCCAAGAAAGTTACTTGTTTGAATCCATGTGCGTGGAGGTCCATAATCACACTCAGGATCAGATGCATAAGCATCATTAGCAAACAAAGAAAAAGCGGTAGCTACCACAAAAAACATAACCAACAAAAACCCCACCCTCTTAAAATTAATAGAAATATTAAACATATTTATATGTTCATTTTAATTCCAATCCCCCCACCTATCAATCTTTTAGTGTTGATAACATTTATATTTAAATTTTATTTTTTATCAAATTTATATATTCAAGTATACCTTGCCTAATATACCAATTAAAATATGAATTAAAGTAAAAAATATCATTTTTACCTTGCAACATTAAATCTGTCCTCTCCTTATATTTTTTTAACGCTAAAGAAAAATGTGTCCACCCGGCTTCTATAAGTTTTTCTCTTAGTATGTTTTCAATTTTATTATCATTTATATATTTATCTACTACTTGTTCAACATAAATAGTAATATATTTTCTAAATAACTTTTCACCTTGCTCTGTTTCAAGAGCTTTTTCAATCATTTTAAATTCTTTTTCAAATCTATTACCAAACATATAGATATATTATGCATCAAAAGTGAGGGCGGACAAGTTCATTGCCCGCCCAATAGCTCCCTGCTATTTCTTAGGACCGATATCTTTTGCCCAATCAGGAGCCATGTCAGGAATCGGATCTTTACCAGTGTTCAAAGATTCTGACATGTAGTCAGCACTTGCTTGCGCTTCAGCCGAGTTTTTTGATGGTGTGTAATCACCACCACTAGCTTTACTACTAGGCCCAGAATCATCAAACAGAAAATCTAGAATACCCATTTTTTCTATACCTCCTTTCCTCAAGGAAAGCTCAATTGTTGCTCTCCTATCCAAAGTCCAGATTATGCAAACTCTGTCTATTTTTAGCATACTCTCTAATATTTTAGTGTCAACATAAAAATCATCTCTAAAATACAAAGTATTGACATATAATATAATTTTCTTTAATATAATGATAGATAATGTCCTTTGACAGGACATAAGGAAAGGAGAAAAAATGCGGAAAGCGACTTTCATTTTGCTTTTTTTGTCGCTACTGCTTGCGGTAGTAGCGACCGCTCAAGCTCAAGAAAGTGTTCAGTTCAGAGGCGCCGAGCTTCAAAACTGGACCAACAAACTCCCGCCTGAAATTCTAGGGGGGTCCCAAATCCCTCTTTGGATTGGGACACACGAATGGGGTTCGGCTCTTTTGGCCGTCAACCCGACCACTATTCCAACCACTTCTCTCTACTTCCTTCCGGAAGGAGGAGAAAGTTTCCAAAAGGTTTGGGATGATTCTGGAGAACTCACCAAGCTCGCAGAGTTTAATTCCGATGGAACAATATCTGTAACATACCCCTCGCTTAACAAGTATGGAATGGTGATGATAACCAGAACTTGGCCCACAGAAGATGCTCAAAGCTTCTTTTTTGACCCAGAAACCCTAAAAGTCAAACCCTTGTTTGCTGGGGGTGAAAAAGGTATAAAAGTGGTCTTAAGTGACGGTTCAGAAACTTTCATTTATGACTACAAAACACCGTGGCCAATTTCAAAAACCACCTTTGCCGTCCCTCTGGATCTAGCATATTCATTCCAAAATGGTGTGTATGAATTTGATTCAGAGACAGGAGTGTTCCGTCTGTTATCTTTACACAGAGAAATCGGGAACGAGCTTGTTAGAATCAGTCAAGTTGTTGGCGACAGTGAAGGGAACCTTTACTGGTGGGTTGAGAGGAATCTATATAAGTTTGACAGAGGCCCTCGCGCTTTAGGGATTCAAGCTGATGCTCTGGTAAATTCAGGGCAGATAGTCTTGAGATCGATTTCTCGCACAAACGGAACGTACGGTGAGAGTTACTCTTCGCTGGCGCCCGACGGCAAGATCACTCCATTGTTTGGATGGACTGATGACCCAAACTCATCTACTCCATTTAGTCGGTTGTATTATCGCGATTTCAACCCAAACTTTGGTATTTTTCCTGTTAAGTACCGAGATGGCTCGATCAACTTGATGATGTGGAACGGTGAAGAGTTGATTCCTTGGATTCAAAGTGGTAACACACTTCCAGGAAACCTAGGGGTTATACACTCCTTGAAAAGTCATCTTCTCGGACGAACTGGAATAACAAGTGTCTACCAAGACACTGGGCTATTCTTCTCTTTCAACGAATCAGGAACCGCCGAAGGGCTATACTGGTTCAAAAAGTCCGGTAACTGGAAACCACCTTCTCTCAAAATCAATCGAGTGGTTTCGTCCACAACATTTGTCACAGAGAAGTTCTCCGCTGGAGAGATTGCAACTCTCTTTTTCACCGGGGACCAATTACCTGAAGCGATTACCGTAGACGGAGTGGACGCACCTATCCTCTATTCGTTCATTGAGGACGGAGAAGGGCAGATAAACTTCTTCCTCCCAGACTCGCTAAAGGGTTTGAAAGAGGTAGAAGTGGTTCTGGAAGGATTGAATGAAGATTCCTTTCCAGTTTGGATTGAATTGGATGACAATCCCCTACCAAAGCCTTTTATGACGGTGGTCCTTCGTTCAGACGGCACCGAGATTGAGCCGGGATTTAAGTTCCCAGTCATAACGGCCGACCTTCTAGATGAAAACGGTGACCCCATTTTGGATCAACAAGGAAACCGAAGACAAATCTATGTAGGACCCAACGATGGGACAACGTCCTTCCACCCAATTGGTGGTGACAGACTAGTCACTATGTGGACCACTGGCTGTGGTTTCGCCAACATAGCCGATGGAGTACCCACTCCCTACCCCGGAGTCCCCATCAACTACAGCTTCAAGCTGTATGTTGGTGGAGTTCAACCTGAAATCAGTTGGCTTGGCAGAACCTCTGGATTTATGGGGTTATGTCAAATCAACTTCCAGATTCCTTCGGGGATCACCCCTCGGATTTCGTTACCGGGAGAGCCACCGGCTCCTCGGGATTCGGTTCCTATGTGGTTTGAAACATACGATGGGCGGAGAAGTGATATTTTCTGGCTCATCGTCAAACAGTGAGGTGGTTATGATAAGTGACCACCCTCCACACGACCAACAAGTTTTTTCTTCTTTCCCCTGCCTCCGGCAATTCGGCCCGAGGCAGTGGGACCCCAGAAACCAAAGGCCGTCTGCGAGTTTGTTGCATTCATATGCAAACTCCAGACGGTCTTTTTTATTTATAATTATCAAAAAAGATTTTTCAATTTCAGATTGGAATGATTCTTCTACAGAATATGTGCATTTGCTATTTTAATTTTAGATTGCAAAAAAATATAATGTTTGTTATCTTAAACTTGGAAGCTGATGTTTAGCTTACTATGGCTCTCATAGGAGCTTAATCGGGAGGTAAACTATGCAAAACCAACAGGGGCAAACGTCTCTTTTGAATCGGCTATTCGAACCGGTTCCGGAAACACCCGCAGTAGAGCTCGGGCAGTACGATCCGAGCACCCAAACCTGGTCTCATCGCAATTCGATTGTGATGAGCCCCGTCAAGCACTGCCAAGAGGAGTAATCCTCGACTGAGCCCCTCTCGGAGTTATTCTTTGAGAGGGGCTTTACCTATTATATTCATTGCAAAATCAAGCGCTGCTTTTATATTAGAAACACGAATTTTTGTGTTAGCAAATTCACCAGCATGACCAGATGAAAATTTTTTTACAGTAATTTTTTTACCTTCTTTTTTTAAAATTTTCTCAAAATAAGCGATTTGTCGTGGTGGGCAACGAACATCATTTTCTCCATAGAGAATAAGTATTGGTGCTTGAAATTTTTTTGCATATGTTATTGGAGAACTGCTTTTATAAATATCAGGAACTTCAGTCGGAGTTCCTCCAAAGCGTTTTCGATCTAACGCTTGAAAAAATGCGGGCTCATCTTCGTATTGAAAAATACAATCAGCGATAGGGGTGCCGGCAATACCGCCAGCCCATAAATTTGGATATTTTCCAAGGGCTAGCAGAACAACATAACCACCCCATGACCAGCCAGAAAGAATAATTTTTTTTGAATCCGCCAATTCTTTCCTAACAAGCCAATTACGAGCAGCTACAATATCTTCAACTTCCCATTTCCCAGGATTGCCATAGATATCTTCTGCAAATTTTTTTCCAAAACCAATTGAACCTCTATAATTTACTGCACAATATCCAAAACCTTTATCAAGCCACGCCTGTGCTTTTGGTGAAAATTCGTCACCAACAACCCCATGCGGACCACCATGAATATCTATAACGAAGGAACCACTCCTTTTATTGTTTTTAGGTTTTGCAATCCACATTTGTACTTTTTTTCCGTCTAACGAATGAAAATAAACACTTTCAAATTTAGAGTTTGTTTTAGCTGTTGAAACTGGCAGGTATACATTTGTTATTTTTTTGTATAACGGATAATGCAATTTTAATATTTGAGGGGGAGTTTCAAATGAATGCCATCTTATAAGGATAGACTTATCGGGTAAAATTGCGATCGAATTAAAGAATAAATCAAAAGTACCAGAAGTTGGACCAATTTTTTTAATAGTTTTATTTTTTAAATCATAGAGCAATAGTTTTTGTTTAGCTTGATACACATCACAAAGCAGTAATTTTTGTTCGTCTTCAATCCACCCCATAACAAAAATATCTCCTTTAAAAGAGGAATCTTTTATTTCTCTGATTGTTTTTTTCTTAGGATAAAGCAAGATGGGGCGATAAGACCCACTTGTGTTTGAAAGACCTAAAATCTCCAACTCGGATGACTTTTTGGAAAAAGTGTGAGGGGTGTATGATCCTTTAATATTAGATTTATAAATTATATTACCTGTTACATTATCAAAAATAAGAATTTCAGAAATAGTTTTAGTTCCATTAGACGATAAAGAAATACAGGTAAATTTTCCATCAGGACTCATTATTGATCCTTGTATAGATTTGGCTGACTCATATAAAAGGTATGGAGTTAGAGGACTTCCTTTAGAATCAAAAGATACAAGATATATTTTGTTTTTATCTTCTATTGATGCGGAAAAACATAATAAATTTCCAGTGTTATTTACGCTCACTTCATAAGAATAATATTGAGGAAGAGATGGCGTTATGTCTATGGCATGTCCACCAGCAAAAGGAATACGCATAAAATGACCATGCTCACCACCAGCAATATCATTAAGATAAAAAACATATTCTCCATTCGATGAAATAGAACCAAAAAGTGTTCCCTGTGATTTTTTTGTAAGTTGGCGAGAAAATTTTGTAATAAAATCATAGGAATGAAGCTGAAATTTTCCTGATAAATTTGAAACTAAAATAGCTCGATGTGGCGCATTGAATGCAGGATTCATCCAGAGAATAGTGTAATCGTAAAATCTTTGTTCCCATTGTTCTTTTATGTTTGACATATATATTATAATATCATATTATTTGGAAAGTAGTCAAACCGCTCTTTGTAATACAGAAAAGGAGAGAATGAAATGAAATCTGTCTTTGTGGTCACGCATCGTAGGGGTTTTGAAGCCGATCCAGTAATTGATGTACTCCGCCGTGATGGCGTACCAGTATTTCGGTTTAATTGCGATTCTGGGAACGAAGCGTCCCTAGTTTCTTTCGCGATTAGCAATAAGTATATCAAAACATCGTTTGTATGCGATGAACGTGAAATAAATTCGGATGAAATAGGGGTCGGTTGGTGTCAGCAACTTCCTCCATATCTTAACCAGGCTGCATCTGCCAACGAGAATCTCCAACGCAGAAATCTTTGGACCGCACAGCTCGCATCTCTTGATTCACTTGAGGTGCCGTGGCTTAACAATCCGCGAAATGTGCTGTACGCGTCAAATAAACTCCTTCAACTTGTGTATGCGCGATCTGTTGGGCTCAATATGCCAAACACTTTGATTTCCAACGTCTCGCAACACATCCGCTCTTTTGTGGAAAATCAACCCACGATTGCAAAAAATTTGGCAACTCCTTGGGTTGTCTCTCCGAAAGAAACTCAAGCGGCCTACAGCAGGATTGTTGAGCCAAATTGGTTGCAGAACGATAGAGAACTTGAATTCTGCCCGGTCATTTACCAGGAATACAAGGTCCGCAGAAAAGATTATCGCATCGTGGTTGTCGGAGACAAAATCTTTGCGGCATATTGCAAACCGAATGAGGGTCAGCGTGAAGATATTCGCCGAAATGCCACAACTGGAGAATCATTTCTACCGTGTGAGTTTGATGCACAAACAATGAACCTGCTTAAAACTCTTATGAAGCGACTCTCTATCCATTATTGTTCCGCAGACTTTATGGAAGACGATGAAGGCAACCTCTATTTTCTTGAAGTAAACACCTGTGGAGCATGGTGGTGGGTCGACCATCTATACGATGGTGCAATCTGCAATGCAATTGCTGACTATCTGAAAAGGAGTCTGCAATTGTGAAATATCTCAAATTAATCAGGGCAACAATCACCGAAAGTGAGGTTGCCCCTTTTTTATTGTTCTATTACCATTATATTTAAAATTAAATATTTTGTTTATTCTTTTGTATAAATCAAATTTATACTTATTACAGTTTGACTTTCTAAATCAGTTTTACCTATGCTAATAAGCATCTCTTCCCCATTTACTCCCCCAGCCACAAAAGTAACTAGATTATCTCCAATTATTGGGGAATTAATACTCCATTCTTCATTTTTGAAAAAATAATCAGAATATACACTTACATTTTCTCCAAATGATTTCTTGCTTATATATTGTCTAGTAGATTGAAATTTATTAGTCCCCTCTTCTTGAGTTTCAAAATTTTGTAAAATTTGAACATCTTCTTCTATAGGCAAATCAGTGGGTATTCCAGTAGGCATTTTAGTCATATCAATAGTGGTCACAGTAGGTGGGTCTATTACAATACCTCTTTCTACTTGACGAAACTTAGCCCAATACACCGCTCCCGCTATTACGACAATAACTACCACAAGCAAAACAACCAAGTTTTTAATAGTTATAAAACTTTTTTTTGTTCCAAATTCATTATCCATATCCATAATTAATACTATTATACCTCCTACTAAATGATAATAGAGTTAATTTGTGTGGATAAATAATAAATTTGTTTTTTTTATTATAATCCTTCTTCTTTCAATTTTTGGATAGCTTCGTATGCTGATTTGGAAAGTTTTTTTGGTAAAGTTACGCGGATGTTGACTAAAATGTCTCCGCGACCTCTATTTTGGGTTGGCACTCCTTTATTTTTTATTTGCAAGATATCGCCGGTGTTTACTCCTTCTGGTATTTTAAGTGAAGAAAGTCCATCTAGAGTTTGGATATCTATTTTAGCACCAAGAAGAGCGTCAGATAATTTGACGTCTAAATTCATCACTAGATCATTGCCTTCTTTATGAAATACTCTATGAGTCTTTACGTGAATTTTTATATAAAGATCTCCAGGGGCTCCTCCTTTGACCGCTTCTCCTGCTCCAGAAAGGCGAATCATTTCTCCATTGTCTATGCCGGCTGGGATTTTTATTTTGACTTCTTCTTCTTTTTTGAGAATACCTAAACCATCACAAAAATCACATTTTTCTTTTGGAAATAATAGATTTTTGTGTTAAAATACGGCAATGGTTCAAATTAACATTCAACACGGCAGGCTTTTAGAGCCATTTTTTCAATTTTATCACCAAAATTGCAAAGACCCCACTCTAATTACTGGTGGTTGGGATAAGTGGGTAATCCCCGATAAAGAGAAATTAAAAAAAAGAATACAAGCCTATAGAAATGTTTGGTCCGAATATGATAAAAAAGTTATTGATGGAATTTCTTCAGTATTAGGATTGTCTTTTAATAGAGAAGTTATAGATATTTTCATTGTTTCCGGTTCCTCCCGCTCAATGTCAAATCCTTTGATAATTGGTAGTCAACATCTACCAGATGATTTTATTGTTATTTTGTCTCATGAATTAGTTCACCGTATTCTGGCCATTAATGAATCTGAAATTCTGACAACGATTCAATCTGTTATTTCTAAATTTGCAGCAGAAGAAAATGAAGTCGTCAAAAATCACATCATAATTTTCGCTGTTTTAAGAAAAATTTTTGAAGATGATATTAAATTATTAAGGAAAGTTATCCCAAACAGAAACAATCATTATAAGAGAGCATATCATCTGACGGAACCATATGGAAAAATATTAGAGTATTTTAGAAATCGTGAGAATTTAAAATAGAGAATCCCCTCAAATTTCGAGGGGATTCTATTACAAACACGGTGGAGCTGGTTACCAGCTTACGTCACCGCTGTCGGCATCACTGTCGGCACTGTAGTCATCAGACACTGGACCGGTATCTGAATCACTATCGCACCGAATGTCGCACAGAGGAGGATAATCCGGCATCTTCATTTTTTCTATTTCTCCCTTCCTCAAGAAGCGTCTTGCAAGCACGCTTCTATCCAGAGTACAGGTGAACCTGTCTATTTTTAGTATACTCTTGAGTATTTTACTGTCAACAAACCCCCATCAGATTAAAAATATTTTGTTATAATCAAACAAACTATAACATGTTAATATTTGAATTACTTTTCATAATTTCCTTAGGTCTTATATTGTTGCTAATATGTTTTGTAATAGTAATAACTTTTATCGAGTCATACTTTTTAGATGCTCCATTTGTCAGTACTGAAAAATCTATAATCGACAAAATTATCTCTAATCTAAGATTAGATGAAAAAAGCGTATTAATAGATTTGGGCTGTGGAGACGGAAGAATATTACGTCATGCTGTTATTAAAATTAAAAGTATGTCGGCTATAGGTTTTGAGTATTCCCTAGTACCATTCTTGCTTGCAAAATTTACATCTCGATGTTTTAAACAGATACAAATTAAAAAAACTAGCATTTTTAACGCCAATATTCAGAATGCTACTCATATATATGTTTATCTTTATCCAAAATGCTTAAATAAACTTGGAGAAAAATTTAAAAAAGAATGTCAAGATGGTGTTAAAATTATTTCATGTGATTTTGAAATTAAAAACTTTAAGTTGATTGATACCATAATATTAGATGACAAATTATCCAAATATAAACACAAATTATTTATTTATAATATAAAATAAAGACAGGGTTGGAGATTTAATCATCTCCAACCCTGCTTAATTTCCTCACTAGTCGTCATCACCGATGTAGCCGATGATTTCATGACCAAACCCCCAATGTCCTGGGTCATCGTGGCAATGGGGGCATTTTCTGTGTTCTCCCTCACAACAAGAGTCGCAATGTATCCCACCACATTTGCACTCCCAAATTCTTTCTCCTTCCTCATTATTGCCACAATTAGGGCATCTGTGATAATACTCCATTTTATTAACCTCTTCCTATCAAATAGTCCAGATTGTGCAAACTCTGTCTATTTTTAGTATACCCTTGAGTATTTTAGTGTCAACATAAAAATAATCTCTAAAATACAAGGCATTGACATTTAATATAATTTTCTTTAATGTAATGATAGATAATGTCCTTTGACAGGACATAAGGAAAGGAGAAAAAATGCGGAAAGCGACTTTCATTTTGCTTTTTTTGTCGCTACTTTCAACAGTAGCGGCCGCTCAAAATGTATCAGAGGTCAGGCAACTCGCCTGCCCTACCCTGACAGATGAACCTCTAGCAATAGAGGCGACTAAATTTGGCACAGTCGTCTTGACAGCCGAAAACATCCTTCTTTTCAGAGAAGATAGTTGCCGAGAGCTAGTTAGCTCTGGCGACTCCTCTGTTGAAGGAGGTAAGTTAGTAAAGACAGTCGTCTCTGTCTTTGGACCATCATCCGACATTGTTATGTCAGAGCTCTCCGTCCAAGGAGAGTTCCTCTACTTCACCACTTTTGGTGAAAGTGGAAACTGGCCCGACAAAGTATGGAAGGTTGGTTTGGCAGGGGTAAACCCTGTGCCAACCGAAGTCTTTGGACTCGGGAGTGTCATCTCTGTAGACAGTGAGAAAGTTCAAATCACTGGCCTCTTTGAGATCACCCCCGCCCCGGAAGGGGCTCTGGTCGCTTACCTTGTAACTCCCGATGGTCAGGGAATCTACCTAATAAACCCCAAAACACTAACTGCAAAGTTGGTGTTCGCGGACACTGAAAAGCAAGTGAGGTTGAACAACAATCAGCTTGCCCAACCTCGACGCTTGTATGTTGTTGGCGAATATGTGATTTTCTTCTATTCGCGCGATAAGATATTATCGGCCAACCTAGAGACCAACACTGTCTCAACAATCCATTCAGGCACTCGGATTCTTAAGGACACCACTTTACCCATCTACATGAGGCTCTCTGCAGAGAAAGGAAACATTTACCTTTTATACCCTATATGGGGAGGGGGTGATTATTCTTTCACTAGCGAGATAGTGAAATGGGACTTCCAGACCAACATCTGGAAACTATATTACAATTTAGATAGGGGTAGGCAAAGTTGGGTCTCTCACAAATTTGACTTCATTCGTGAGGTTGAAGTATCTATGATGGGTCTGGTAAAAAATGCAACAAAAGGGTTTGACCGTCCCACCAGCTTCGCTTTGATGCAGGGAGATTTTTGGCAGGAGGTTACCACAGTTGGCGACCAATTCCAGAACTTTTCCTACGCGTTCGCTCCAGGAAACCAAAACAATGGTTACTTCGGAGCACAAGACCAGTCCGGCAATTGGGGCTTATACTCGGTGAGGTTGGTCCCCGAAAACCCCAACCAGCCGAAAATAGAGAAAGTGGTAAACGCTGCCAACGGGAAGGAAGAGCCCGTGGCATACCAATCTATCTTCAGCATCTATGGTAAGAAACTGGGTTTCTACCAAGTTGCCGCTGCCGTTGGTGAGCCCCCACGCCATGAGGCCACCTTTGAACTTGGTGGCGCCAATGTAAAGTTCCTTTGCGGAGACCTTGAATTCCCTGCTCGTCTGATTTTCAACGGCGAAAATCAGGTCAACGGCATCGTGCCGTTGGCAACCGAGAACTACCAAACCTGTGATGTGCAGGTTATCGTCAATGGTCTATCATCCAACAAGATGAGTGTCCAACTGACGGACCAAAATATCACACTGTTTGAGTGGTTCCCCCACCTGAACGATCCGACCAAAGGGGAAGGAATTTTCACCAATTCCTTTTACCAGTTGGTCGGGCCGGAAAGCAACAACGGCGCCGTTCGCGCCAAACGTGGCGAAACAGTGATTGGCTGGTCCACTGGAGCTGGAGTCACAGACCCGTGGCTAGACGACAGTCAAGACGCCTCCGGAGTCACCCACCAATGGCGAGAAACACCAATCGCCTACATTGGCGGTGTTCCAGTAAACTTGGAGTACGCGGTGCGTGCTCCCGGTTATAATGGTCTTGACCAATTTGGCTTCAAAATTCCTCTTGGCGCTTACGGGCTGACACCTTTCTGGTTCAGCTCCGATTCGACCAAGATTTGGTGGCTCTACATCGAAGATTAGGAGGCAATTTTAAAATGTTGCCCTCCACACGACCTAGGACCAAAGTTTTTTCTCCTTTCCCCCGCCTCTGGCAATTCGGTCCGAGGCAGTGGGACCCCAGAAACCAAAGGCCGTCTGCGAGTTTGTTGCATTCATATGCAAACTCCAGACGGTCTTTTTCTTTGAGGAAATTTATTATACCCAAACAAGCATTGACTTTTTTTATATATAATAGTAATATGATTATAGAGTTCGGCTCTTTTACAAAAAAATAAGGAGCCAGAGACAAGGGAGATAGAGATGAAGTTAATTAAGATTGCAATAATTTTC
>DATDWZ010000043.1:0-10722 GCA_036517295.1 Minisyncoccota bacterium
CAAGAGATGTGAAGAGTTTAAACGAAGCTTTAGAAAAATACACTTGCTACTACAATCACGAAAGACTACACATGGGAATCTCACTTCGTTCGCCAATACAATTATTAACAAAACGCGTCCAAGCTATTGACTAGAATACGTTATATGGTTTAATTCAAAATAAGTTATCCACACCCGACTTATTGACAGGTGAACTCTAGTTCACTAAACTAAATATTAGAACTTTCCCATACGGCGCACCTCGTTGTTGAAATGTAAAAAATAATCCTCACCTTACCATATGTAAGGCTCGGATTCTTTTTCACATTTCGCCTAGAGTTGCATCCGTCTTTGCAAGTTCTAGGGCGAATATTGATTTAATCGTTTAACCATAAAGATCATGAGCAAATATAATTTAGAAAGAGAGTTGAGGAGAGAATTGGAAGTTGTGAACGATATTATAGATAAAAAGATAATTCGAGGAATGTCGTATGCCAGGGAGGCTAGGCGACACAAGTTTATACTCTCTAACCTATCGAGCCTGCGAAAAGGAGAAACAAAGTCGGGGTGGTTTGGTAGGTCGCTTAGCACATTTTCAATAATATAAAAATATGAGCGAGGATAATTACATAAATTACAAAAATAAAATAATAGGTTTCTATCGCAAAAACCGCCGGATGCCAGGTTACAAAGAAATCATGGCGCTTGCAGGATTTAAGTCAAAGAATGCTGTTTTCAAACTAATCAACCGACTCGTCGATGACGAAGTGGTAGACAAAGACTTATCGGGCAAATTGACGCCTATGAAAATATTCGGCGAGGTGCCGTTCCTGGGCCTCGTTGAAGCGGGTATTCCAACAATGGCCGAAGAAATGAGTTCGGAGACTTTGAATATCGACGAGTATCTGGTAAAAAATAAAGACTCGACATATCTCTTGGAGGTCAAAGGCGACTCAATGATAGACGAGGGGATAAAAGAAGGAGATCTCGTGGTTGTGGAGAGGCGGGGCGAGGCGAAGGATGGCGATATCGTTATCGCAGAGGTGGACGGTGGTTGGACGATGAAGTATTTCAAAAGAAAGGGTGGCTTGGTCTATCTAAAACCGGCCAACAAAAACTATTCACCCATATATCCGCAGTATGATTTGAAAGTGGCGGCTATAGTAAAAGGAGTAATTAGGAAATATTAGCAGCACAACTTACTAGAAATATTTTCTCGAAAACGCTCAGTCTCTCCTGCGGAGACCTCGCTCTGTCCTCGGTGTCGACTAGTCAAGAGCCATCGCTTCAGGTCGTTGACAAGTCCAAGCTCGACACATGCGGATGTTTCTCGAAAATATTTCCAGTAAGTTGTGTGTGGTAAAATTAAAATATGTCCGAAACCAAATATAAAATGAGAGTTGTGCGAGGGGCCTTTGTTGATCTGACTGTTCTGGATAGGCTGGGTGCCGTTACCCTTGAAAAATACGAGAGGGATGAGTGGCAAAGTCTTGATGAAGTAGTGGTTACTCTTGAAGAAATAAAAGAGTTGCAAAAATCGATGGTTCATCACTATGATGACCCTGATGTACCTTGGTATATGGACGGATATGATGTTAACGATAAAAATAAAATGATCGTGGCTTTTGGCGCAGATGATGGGGAAGGCGGGAGGATTTTTCTTTTTGAGCGCTCCAGTAAAAGTGATATTGAAAGTGTAGTTAAGTATGGAATATCAAAAGGTATTCCTGTAGACCAGATGGATTTTAGCGGTGTCGATTTTTAGTTATGCCCGAAAAGACATTTAAATTTAAAGCGCAGGTTTGGCGATGGCCGGGGGATGGAGGATGGCATTTTGTCAATCTGCCGAAAGAGCTGGGACAAAAGATAAAGAAAATCGCCCGACCATACGGTGCCGGTTTCGTGCGGATGAAAGTGGGGGTGAGGAAGTCAGAATGGGAGACAGCGCTCTTCCCACACAAGCAGTCCGAAAGTTACATATTGTCGATTAAAAAATCGATTCGTAAAAAAGAGGGAATCTGGGAGGACGACTGGGTTAGTGTTACAATCAGGCTATCGTGAGAATAGTAGTTAAAGCAAAAACTCGGGCAAAGGAGGAGAAGGTTGAGAGGATAAGTCAGCCGACTTTGGGCCTGGATGATTCGCAGAACAAAATGATTGAATATAAAGTCTGGGTTAAGGAAGCCCCGGTCGATGGAAAAGCGAACGAAGCTATTGCAAAAGCATTGGCAAAGTATTTCGATGTATCGAAGTCACAAGTTTCTCTGGTTTCGGGAGCCACTTCTAAAAATAAAGTATTTGAGATTAACGATTGACTAACAAATATGAGAACATTTACGGATAAAGTATGTGAGGTGGTGAGAAAAATTCCGAAAGGGAAGACCATGACTTATGCGGAAGTGGCTAGACGGGCGGGTAACGCCAAAGCGTCTCGCGCGGTAGGGAATATTATGAGCAAGAATTATGATCCCAAAATACCGTGTCATAGAGTTACACGTTCGGACGGAACAGTTGGTGAGTATAATAGGGGTGGTCCAGACAAGAAACGAGCCGTACTTATTAATGAAGGATATGAATCCCGTTAGAGACCGCGGTCGCTTTTACTTTTCACAATATTTGATATAATTATTCATTATAACTAATTAAAAGATGGGGAAGTGGTGAGTAGCCGCGACCTGTCTCTAACGGGATGAATACACATAAAGTAGGTATGGTCGTCGGCACATTCTCTGGTCTGGTTCATCTGGTCTGGTCTGTTGTAGTGGCTCTCGGGTTAGGAGATGTTTATTTGAGTTTTATATTGACACTACATTCTTTGAATAATCCATATATAGTCGAATCTTTTAACCTCGGCCGGTCTATTGTGTTGGTGGTGGTAGCTTCTATCGTGGGTTATATAGTTGGCGCGGTGTTTGCTACAATATTTAATAAGTTACATAAATAAAAACCATAATCTATTTCTGGTAGATATATGACAATGCGTCCCACGGAAATTTCTTTCCGGGGACGCATTCGTGTGCGGGGCGGGGCTCAAGCCGCCCTCGGCCGGTCTGGGGGTTGGGGTAAATGGTCCAACTCGATTTCCATGGCGAGCGCCTTATCTGCCGCTTCGCTCCAACTCAACCCCTTACCAGTTACGACACCACCCTTCGCGGTGGTGAGGATGACCAGGTACTCACCGTCTCTGTAGCGGGGACGGTATCTCCGTCCGGCTAGTTGTGGCAAATCGGACAATTCGGGAACCTCCTCGACCATGAGCCCTAAGTGACCCATGTTTCTTTGGGGAATAGTATCTATTTATAAGCCATAAGTCAAAATGTGGATAAACTATTTGACTTTGCTTGACAGATAAGATGGGCTCCTATATACTCTCATTTAACTTCATACGATTGAGTTTTGACCGAAGTAAGTGGGAATTACAAGGTTTATTGGTTCTCAAACTATTTTGCGTTTCAATCGCTAAAAATTAAATACAAAAAGTAGGCCTTTTGGGAAGAGGGTCTGTTTTTTGTCTGTTTTCGTCTTTATTATAAGTGTTTTTTGGGATACTAAACACCAAATTTTTTATGCAAACAACAGCTCGTCCGCAGAAATTTTTCGGCCGTTTCAAGAAGCCCAGAGTGGCTACACCGAACTTTGTCGAACCACAACTCAATTCTTTCAAGTGGCTCGTCGAAAAAGGTTTGAAAGAGGTCTTTGAAGAGTTCTCATCCATAAGAGACTATTCCGAAAAGAAGTTTACTCTGGATTTCACCGGTTTTGAATTGGCAGAGGCCAAATACGACGAGTATTATGCAAAAGACAACAAGCTTTCATACGAAGCTACTCTAAAGGTTAAAGTAAAACTGAAAAATCATATTTTAGGAACGGAAAAAGAGCAGGAGATTTTCATGGCCGATTTCCCTCTGATGACTTCCCATGGCACATTTATTATTTCTGGTATAGAGAGAGTTATCGTTCCTCAGCTAGCGAGGTCCTATGGAGTTTTCTTCACCTCTTCCGATGTAAAAGGCCGAAAACTGTTCGGAGCGAAAATTATTCCTTCCCGAGGAGCTTGGGTAGAAATAGAATCCGATGCGGACGGCATGATTTATGTTCGTATTGACAGAAAGAGAAAATTTGCCGGAACAACTTTGTTGCGAGTCTTGGGAGCAAAAGACGATACGGCTATTAAAAAACTTTTCGCCGGAGACGCGTTTGCTACACAGGCAATCGAGAAGACTCTATTGAAAGATCACTGCAAGAATACAGATGATGCGTTTATTGAGATACACAAGAGACTCCGAGATGGAGACCTGGCTACGGCCGACAACGCTCGCGAATTTGTCCAGTCTATATTTGATGCGGAAAGATACGACCTTTCTCCCGTCGGACGATACAGATTCAATAAACGATTCGGTAAGAAAATGGAGGGTGCCGAGCTCAAGAGAAAGACCATATCACTTGAAGATGTTGTCACTATAGTTTCCCATATCGCTCTTCTCAACAACACTCCGAATGCGGTTGAAGACGATATCGATCACCTGGGTTCGAGACGGGTCCGATTTGTGGGTGAACTTTTCCAGCAAAAAATCCGAACGGGTATGGCTCAGATAAAGCGAAACATACAAAACAGAATGTCCACTATAGATACGGATGTTACTCTGCCCGTACAGTTCATATCGCCGAAACCTCTCCAAGCTCGTATAAAAGAATTTTTTACCACAAACCAATTGTCGCAATTCATGCTCCAGGAAAATCCTTTGGCTGAAATCGAACACTTGAGAACGCTGTCCGCTTTGGGTCCAGGAGGTTTGAACCGAACTCGCGCAGGTTTCGAAGTCCGAGATGTGCATACTTCTCACTACGGGAGACTCTGTCCTATCCACACACCGGAAGGTCCGAACATCGGATTGGTTCTTCGTCTCGCCGTTTATGCTCGGTTAAATGATTTCGGAATGATCGAGACTCCGTACGCAAAAGTAAAAAACGGCAAAGTCACCGACGAGATTGTTTACATGAACGCTTCCGAAGAGGAAGGCTATACCATTGCCCATGCAGCCACTCCCGTTGACGAGGAAGGAAAGATTTTGGTGGATGAAGTGGAAGTTCGTATAGAGGGAAACCCAAGTAATGTTCCGAAAGATAAAGTGGATTTTATCGATGTGGCCACAAATCAAGCATTTTCTATCGCCACTTCGATGATTCCTTTTCTCAACCATGATAAAGCGGACAGAGCACTCATGGCTTCGAACATGCAAAAACAAGCTACTCCTTGTATCGTGCCCGAAGCACCCTTGGTCGCCACGGGTCTTGAGAGGGATGCTTTGAAAAATACAGGAAGATTGGTTATTGCGGTGGAAGAGGGGACGGTTACTCATGCGGACGGAAACAAGGTCGTAGTAAAAAACAGCAAAGGAAAAGACACGGAATATAAACTGATCAAATTTTCAAGAACCAACGGTTTTACCGCTTTTCATCAGAGACCGGCGGTTTCTGTAGGAGATAAAGTGAAAAAAGGGGCGCTTTTGGCGGATACATCGGCAAGTCAGAATGGACAGTCGGCTATTGGCCAGAACATGCTTATCGCTTTCATGTCTTGGGGAGGTTCAAACTATGAGGACGCTATTATTCTGTCCGAGCGAGTGGTCAAAGACAGTAAATTTACATCCATACATATAGAAGAGTTCATCGTTAATGTTCGCGATACAAAGCTCGGTCCCGAAGTTACCACATGTGATATTCCGAATGTTGGGGAAGCAAAACTAAAAAATCTTGCCGAAGATGGCATAGTTCAGGTCGGTAGCGAAGTCCGTCCGGGGGATATTTTGGTCGGCAAGATTACACCAAAAGGTGAGACCCAACTTACTCCCGAGGAAAGACTTTTACGATCTCTCTTCGGTGAAAAAGCTCACGATGTAAAAGATACATCAAAGAGAATGGAAGGGGGAAAGAGAGGACGGGTTATAAAGGTTCAGATTTTCTCTCGAGAAAAGGGTGATAAATTGGATTCCGGGATCATAAAACGAATTCATATAGAAGTTGCTCAACTTAGAAATGTCTCCGTCGGCGACAAACTTGCCGGAAGACACGGAAACAAGGGAGTTATTTCACGAATTCTTCCCGAAGAAGATATGCCATATATGGCGGATGGTACTCCCGTGGATGTTATTTTGACTCCCCTCGGTGTGCCGTCTCGTATGAACCTGGGGCAGATTTTGGAATTACATCTTGGACTTGCCGCTCACACTCTCGGTTATCAGGCCATAGTTCCTCCTTTCGCTGGTGCTACTAGTGAAGAGATTAAGGCCGAATTGAAAACAGCTGGATTCTCGGAAACTGGAAAGATGAAACTGTTTGACGGTAGAACAGGCGAAGCATTCGATCAGGATATCGCCGTCGGTTACATGTACATAATGAAACTTCACCACATGGTTGAAGACAAGATTCATATGCGCTCAATCGGACCATACTCTCTCATTACACAGCAACCTCTCGGCGGAAAAGCTCAAAACGGAGGCCAGAGATTCGGAGAAATGGAAGTTTGGGCTTTACTTGGTCATGGTGCCGCTCACACTCTACAAGAAATATTGACCATTAAATCGGACGACATAGTAGGAAGGTCGGTGGCGTTTGATTCTATAGTAAAAGGATTGCCGATTACCCAACTCAATACTCCGGCGTCGTTCAATGTTCTGTTGAACAACTTGCGAGGCTTGGCTTTGGATGTTCAGATAAAAAAAGGGTCGAAAGAAATAAGTGGCGATAAATTAACATAAGGACATGAATCCCGTTAGAGTTTTACAAACTTTGGAAATGGCAAAACGGGACTACAGAAAAATAATAAATTTAATTTACTAGAATAAATAATCATAAACTCTAAACGGGATGAAAACAAGAACAACAACAGACGCAAATGATTTCGAGACGATAGCGCTGAAAATCGCTTCTCCCGAGAGAATCAAGGAGTGGTCTTTTGGCGAGGTTACGAAACCGGAGACCATAAACTATCGTACTCAGCGTTCAGAAAAGAACGGTCTCTTCGACGAAAAGATTTTCGGCCCGGACAAGGACTACGAGTGTTATTGTGGAAAGTATCGAGGTATTCGCTACAAAGGTATCGTCTGTGAAAAATGTGGAGTGGAAATAACGCGTTCGATCGTAAGACGCGAAAGAATGGGTCACATAGAACTGGCCACGGTGGTTTCTCATATATGGTTTTTGAAATCAATGCCGAGTCGCATCAGTATGGTTTTGGGTATTCCTACAGCGGATATCGAAAAAGTCGTATACTTTGCCGGTTATATTATTACAAAAGTTTCCGAGGAGGACAGGACTAGATATCTGAAGGATTTAGATTCCGAGTACAAGTCCAAAGTGAAATCTCTTCAGGATGAAAAAACGAAAGAAGCGGTAAAGGAAATGCTTCTTAACGCAAAACGAGAGATAGATTCAATCCAAGAGGGTAAAGTTTTGGACGAAGTCGAATACTACAATTTTGGGATGAAATACGGCACGATGTTTGAGGCATCCATAGGAGCGGAGGCGATCTATAACATATTCAAGAAAATAGATTTACACAAGCTTTTGACTCAACTAAGACAGGAACTGGAAAAATCTTCAAGTCTTGAGTCGGTAAAAGTAAACAAACGCATCGGTCTTATAGGGTCTATGATTAATTCCGGTATTCGTCCGGAATGGATGTTTCTGACCAATATTCCCGTTATGCCCCCGGCTCTGCGACCGATGGTTCCCCTTGATGGTGGGAGATACGCCACATCGGACGTGAACGACCTATACAGACGGGTCATAAACCGAAACAATCGTTTAAAGAAATTGAAAGAGATACATGCTCCGGATGTTATTTTGCGAAACGAAAAAAGAATCCTTCAGGAAGCAGTTGATGCTTTGATAGACAACTCGATAAGGCATGGTTCGGCTAGTGGAGCAATAAACCAATCCCAAAGACGACCACTGAAATCTATCGCAGACAATCTAAAGGGCAAGCGTGGTATTTTCAGGCAAAACCTGTTGGGTAAGCGAGTGGACTATTCCGGCCGGTCGGTTATAGTCGTTGGTCCGGATTTACATCTCAACCAGTGTGGTTTGCCAAAACACATGGCTCTGGAACTGTTCAAGCCGTTTGTTATTTCCCAACTTCTACAAAAAGAATTAGCCTACAATATTCGCGGAGCATCAAAACTTATAGAAGACGGTATTCCGGAAGTTTGGGCCATATTGGAAGATGTTATTTCCGACAGATATGTTTTGCTCAACCGAGCACCGACATTGCACAGATTGGGAATTCAGGCTTTTAAGCCGATTTTGATTGAAGGAAATGCCATTCAACTCCACCCTCTGGTTTGTTCCGCATTTAACGCCGACTTTGACGGCGACCAGATGGCCGTTCATGTTCCTCTTTCCGATGAGGCCCAGATGGAAGCCCGTGAAATAATGGCTTCCGATAAAAACATACTAAAGCCCGGAAGCGGAGATCCTACGGTATCGGCCAAAATGCTCGATATTACTTTGGGTTGTTATTGGATGACAAAAGAAATAAGCGGTGAGAAAGGGGAGGGTAAGTTCTTCTCATCTCCAAATGCCGCTATTACCGCCTATGACCTGGGCGTCATATCTTTCCGTACAAAAATAAAAGTCTTGGCAAACGATTCGGAAAAATACAGCCAATTCGGCGGTAAACTGTTCGACACTACGGTGGGAAGACTGTTGTTCAACTCCGTTTTGCCAAAGGATTACCCTTTTATAAACACAGAAGTCGACAGAAAAAAGATTTCGGCGTTAGTTGATGATCTCATTGAGAGATACGGGATCGAAAATGTTCCTCCGATCGTGGACAAGATAAAGACTTTCGGATTCAAGTACGCGACTCATTCCGGTATTACTTGGGGCATTGATGATGTCATGATTCCGGAAGGAAGAAAGGGTATCGTGGCAAAAGCAAAAGCTAAAGCTGACGGCGTGTCCACGCACTTTAACGACGGTCTCATATCAAAATCGGAACGCCTACGAATGATAACCGAGATTTGGCACGGCGCAAAAATGGAGGTTGAAAAACTGATGCCCGGAGCATTGCCAAAGAACGGTTCCGTTTTGGATATGGTTCTCTCCGGTACTCGAGGCTCTATGACAAACATTACTCAGATGGCCGGTATGATGGGTCTTATCGCAAACAACGCCGGTGAAACTATAGAATTTCCCATTATTTCTTGTTCAAAAGAAGGTCTGACTCCCTTGGAGTATTTTATTATCACTCACGGATCGCGAAAGGGTCTTACCGACACGGCGCTCAACACGGCAAAATCCGGATACTTGACCAGAAAGATGTTCGTCGTGGCACAGGATACTATTATTACGGAAGAGGATTGTGGAACAAAAGAAGGGGTTATCATAGACACACACGCAATATCAGGAATCGAGATCCCTATAGCCAAGCATATAAAGGGCAGATTCTTGTCAGCGGATATTGTTACAAAAGAGGGCAAGATTTTGTTCAAGAAGGACCAGCTACTCTCAAAAAAGGATGCCCAAATGGTGGAGGCTTCCGGAGTTACGACGGTCAGCGTTCGATCTCCTTTATCGTGCAAAACTCTGAATGGTATTTGTGTTAAATGTTACGGTGTTGATCTCGGCCGAAACAAAGTAGTTGAGTTGGGTGAGGCTGTCGGTACGGTTGCCGGGCAAGCTATCGGTGAGCCCGGTACACAGTTGACCATGAACACAAAACACGCTGCCGGCGCTTCTATTTCCGGGGATATCGTGCAAGGTTTGCCTCGTGTTGAAGAATTGTTCGAGAAGAGGAAACCGAAGAATCCTGCGGTTGTCTGCTCCGTTAGCGGTACTATTTCGGAAGTGCGAGTGACGGACAAGGAAAAAGTGATTATTATTACTCCTAACCTTGAAGATAGGACAAAAGCTAAAGATAAAATAGAGTATTCGATTTCTCTCAACCGAACCATATTGGTTAAAGTCGGAGACGAAGTTAAAAAGGGTGAGATGATAACGGATGGTTCCGCTGATATAGATGAACTCTTCAAGTACGCGGGCCGTGACAAGACCATCAATTATATTATTCACGAAATAAACAAACCTTACGAATTGCAAGGAGAAACGGTGTCTCGAAAGCACATCGAAACCATCGTGCGACAAATGTTCTCAAGAAAGAGAGTCAAAACTCCGGGGGATACGGTCTTCCTCCAGGGTGATATAGTTGAGTTGGCTTTCCTTGCGGAAGAAAATGCTCGAGTCAAGGCTTTTGGAAAAGAAGAAGCAAAAGCCGAGGGAGTAGTTATGGGTATTACGGATGTTTCGCTCTCACGAAAGAGTTTTCTCGCCGCTGCTTCCTTCCAACATACAACTCGCATGCTTATTTCAAGCGCAATCAAGGGTAACGCGGATGAACTGTCGGGACTTATGGAGAATGTTATTCTTGGACGACTTATTCCTGCAGGTACGGGATTCAAAGGAAGCAGAAAGGCAAAGATGATTGCGGATATGAGAGAAGCTAGACCGGTGGTGTACGAGGAAAGAAACAGATTTCTATAGAAATCTAAATTTTCAATTTGCAATTTAAAATTTTCACTGAATTTTCAATGAATTAATTTTAAAAATTGAAAATTGGGGCGTTGGTCATTGATTGAAAATTGGAAATTAAAAATTGAAAATTATCACAATCATGTCCTCATCTGTTGATCAAATCAAATCAAAGATAGATATAGTAAGCTTGGTTTCGTCGTACATAAAACT
>DATDWZ010000044.1:0-35629 GCA_036517295.1 Minisyncoccota bacterium
CAAGAGATGTGAAGAGTTTAAACGAAGCTTTAGAAAAATACACTTGCTACTACAATCACGAAAGACTACACATGGGAATCTCACTTCGTTCGCCAATACAATTATTAACAAAACGCGTCCAAGCTATTGACTAGAATACGCTAAATTAATCCATCTCCTGCAATCGGCGAAGCGCTACTCCCACAGCTACAGCAAACTCCGGTCCCGTCTCTTTCAGAGTTTTTTCGAGAAACGCCGGAGCGATGACTTTGCCAAAGGGGTCCCCAGGCACTACATCGGTTTGAAAATTAACTTTTGCAATATCGACCACGCCTTTCAAGGCACTGCCTCCTCCAACCAAAACGACCTTACTGACATTTTTGTTGTATTTTTTTTGATAAGCTAGAACAACACGATTTGATTCGGAGAAAATATAGTTCAGGGTCAGTGTAATAACATCGGCCACTTTTATTCCCTTGATCTCTCCCTGTAAACCTTTTTCTCTTTTCAAATATTCCGCATCGGTAATAGAAATTCCGAAAGATTTTGACAACTCATCTGTGATAGATTGCGATCCGCGATTTATCATGTGAGACGAGCGCAAGATTCCTCTCTCGACTATGTAGAGCTTTGTTGATGTCGCTCCCATATCGATAATCAAAACCGGAGTCAGTTCCTGATCGAGAATAGATCGCATGGTGCTGAAAATCTCTATCTCGAAAAAGCTGGCTTCGAGCATATTCTTTGAAACAATATCTTTGTATCGAATTATAGTGTCGTTGTGCAGAGCGACGACAAGTACTTCCACTTTTTGTGGAGCCGGTTTTTCGTTAGGATCAACATCTATATTTTTATCCTGAGGTATAATGTACCAATCTAGAGCCACTTCAGAAATCGGCACTGGAATATATTTACGCGCTTCCAGTGGAATCATGCTTTCAAGTTGTTTCGGTGACATACTTGGCATTTCTATCACCGCCATGAGACTGGAAGAAAAAGGTATGGCTACCCCGCAAATCTTTGTGGTTATGTTGACCTCTTTTTCTTTGAGCATGTCGGCTACGGCCTCGCTGATTTTATCCACCGTGAGACTGGTTGCTTCGCCTATATTTTTACCGGAATAGGGTCCCAGGGCCAACTCACCGTATGTTTCCAGAACGGCGTGTCCGTTTTTACGACTCAACTGGACTATTTTTATGGAAGAGGAACCAATATCAATACCTAAAACACTTTGGCTCTTTTTGGTGGTAAAACTTCCTATGAAGTCTGTAAAAAAGTTTGGCATTGGATTAGACTTAAAACTTCGTGAACCATGACTTTTTAGGAACTTCGCAGGCGGGTAGCCGAGAGAGAGCAAAATTTCAACAGAAATTTATGCGCGTCCTAAAAAGTCATGGTGATAAAGAAGTTTTAAATTTGACTGTAGTATAATATACAAATGCTCAAAAGTATAGAGAAAATCTTCTCCTCTATCCTTGATTTTATACTCCCTCCACGAACAAATTTCGCGATCGTAAAGAGCCTTACTCCTGAGAAAATAGATACCCTACCTAAACCTCCGCCCGTGGATGGTATGGATTGGATCCATCCCCTTTTTCACTACAGAGATAACCGAGTCAAAGCTATCATCTGGGAATTAAAATACAGAGAAAATACTCTACCCCTGGAGCACATCGGAAAACTTTTGTATGAAGAAATAGTCGGGCTCCTATCCGATATTGTTCTTTTTGATAGCGATGCAAAATTTTTACTCATACCCATACCTATCACAAACGAAAGACGGGGTGAGCGCGGTTACAATCAAAGTGAACTTATTTGTCGGGCAATTATTGAAAACGATACGGAGAGAATCCTGCTCTATGCTCCACAGTGGCTTCAGAAAATAAAAGAAACACCACGGCAGAGTCATTCACAATCGAGAGAGGAGAGGATAAAAAACTTGGCCGATTCGTTCGAGGCCAATCCTCAAGTTGAAGGAAAATACGTGGTCCTCGTCGACGACGTCGTGACGACCGGAAGCACGCTGTCGGAAGCGCGAAAAACTTTATTGGAAGCCGGAGCACGAGATGTTTTTGCTTTCACAATCGCTCACTAGAAACCGAAAACGTCCGATGTGCCCATTATTCTTTGGGTTCATCGGACGTGTTTGTGGATTTGGGTCGATTGAACTTGAGAAGCGACATGTCCCAGCCATTCTCGCCAGCATTGAGAATGACGCCGTAACAGCCCGTGTCAAAATTCATCAGAAGATTACGGCGGACGCCATTATCAAGGACGAGACCCCACTCCTCCTTCCTCTTCGACGGGTCATGAAGTTCTTCCAGGAGAAGTTCGGCGCCCACTCGACACCGCTCCTCGAACTCTTCGAGTGTCAATGCGGTTGTCGACATTCTTTTCTCCGAAAGAAACTTGCTTAATCTACGTCTCAGACTACTCTTTTATTTTTGATTGTAAAGACCAATTAAAAAGTTTGAAAATCTGCGGAGACGGATGGATTCGAACCATCGGTGCCGTTTAAAGGGCACACCTCTTTAGCAAAGAGGCACGTTAGACCACTCTGACACGTCTCCGTATGGGCCTACTTTAGCATATTTTTACTAATCTTCCATTTTTCTGCTATACTCTTTTTATTCAAATTTTGGAGGAATCGGATAGTGGTTTATTCCAGCGGTTTACTAAACCGCCAATCCTTAATTGGATTCGTGAGTTCGAATCTCACTTCCTCCGCCAGTTGGGAAAAAATTTTATGGAACCTATCAATCAACTCGAACAACAACCACCTCTTTCTCCACAATCAAATGATTTTAGGAAGAGGATCATTCTAATAATCGGTACGGTTTTGGCCATAGTTATAGTCGCTGGTTTAATTTATTGGGTCATGCAAAAACCACCGACTCCTTCTACTCCTCCTGGAGATCTCAGCCCACCTCCTGCGACTGTTATTGTTTCCACCTGGCCTCAATTTGGTTATGATCCGCAAAGCTCCGGACAAGCGCCATTTAAAGGGCCACAAACAAATAAACCAAAGTGGGTCTACAAATTGGGTAGCACAAGCTGCGGGCTTCAGACCATAGCCGTGACACCTGTCTTGGATAAAGATGGAAATTTGTATTTCGGCACTTCCGAAGGTTCGTTTATTAGTCTTGACCCCAAGATGAATAAACGCTGGGAATATAAACTTCCGGATGCTTATCCAAGGAATATTAATTGCAAGTCAACAGAATCTGGCGTGCTGGGAGGACTCTATGATCTTAACATCATGACTGATCCAGCTTTGACTAGTTCAAGTTTAGTAGTTTTCGGAACAAGTGGAATCAACAACGCAAAAAAGATTTACGCATTGGACTTATCAGGGCAGCTAAAATGGATGTACGCTATCGATGGCTCACTAGAGTCTGCTATTAAAATTGGTCCCAACAATCAAATATACTTCACTACCCAAACCACCATATATTCTCTATCCGATACGGGCCAGAATGCGAAAACCTACCCTATGACCGGCAGATTGAATACCCCGGCGATTGGCAAAGACGGCGCAGTTTATGTTTGTTCAGCTGAGGGTTTGCTGGCTTTGACTACTGATCTGAAGTTAAAATGGACTTTTTCACAAGTAAGAAATTTAAGAACCTGTAGTCCAGCAATCGATCCGAAAACCGGAGTCATTTATTTCCCCTACAAGAAGCCAGAGGCAAAGGACTACAAGCTATATGCAGTCAACCCTGACGGCTCATTTAAATGGTCCAGTAATATTTTTTGGACAGAATCATCACCTGCTGTAGCTTCTGACGGCACTATTTATGTCGGTACCACTGATCTTTCGGTGGATACCACAACCCATAATTACCAAGCCCGAGGAAGTGGAGAACTCATAGCGCTCAATGCTGATGGTAGCAGAAAGTGGAGCTATAATGTTAAACCCATAATAACTTGCAAAAAGGGATCAGATCCAGACTGCCCTAATGCAGATCGTTGGCAGAGCGGTACGGCTATTGATCTATTGGGAACTATTGGGCCTGATGGCACCATATACTTTGGCAGCGATGGCACCAGATATTTTGCCCTTAATTCGAATGGAACTGAAAAATGGGTATTTCAAGGCGGCGACGAGTGGGATCATCGAGCTGTGATTGCATCGGATGGAACATTGTATGCCGTGCCGGGAGGAGGGATATATGGTGGAATATATGCATTTAACGATGCGGGTGGATCACAAATACAACCGCAAGATGAATCACTTAACGAATCAGAAACCAGTGTAGCCGAATTACTAGAACAGCAGGAAAAGTCACTAAATAACTCCTCTGAGCCAGGTGGACGTTGAGTTAGAATTTCAAAGAGTGAAAATTTGTCGTCTTTCTGAGGCAATCGTTAGTCATACTGAAACCACGCGAACAGGTCGAGCAAAAATTAAAAGTGATAGACGGGTTAGAAAAAAGTTAATCCGGCATGCCAGCGTTGCTGGCATGAATGGCGCAGATTTTTTCAAAAAATAAAGCCGAAGCCCGCGCGGATTCCTCCCCAGACCCCTCCTCCACGCGGGCGAGACCGTATTCCGCACCCCGCCACCATTCCCCCAGAAAAAAGAGGCGGGGTACGTTCAGGGCTTCTTCTTAAAAAAGGTTCGCGCAAAAGATACAATTTCTCCGCCTTTACTTTGAAATCTTTTTGATTCGATTCAGGAGTTCCCGCACTAATCGAACTCGGGGCCACTGCATACAAGCAGTGGCCCCTGATCGTATATGCTACTATTTCTAACCAAACTTGACAGAGATTTCGGAAATGCTAGGCTATCAATTAGCTGGTAACTTGAATTTGCGGCAGGTGCCGTAAAGAGCTGGGGAGCCAAGTCGCCGGTCAAAGCCCTCTGCTCACGCAGAGGGCCCTCTCTGGGGCGCATCACTTCGTTGTGAGTGCGCCCCCCTTTTTTTATATCTAAAATCTTATAATCATAATCAAAAAATTGCCGGATCACTTCCCTTTTTATACAAAAACGGCTTATTTTTTTGGGTTGCTTCGACGATTGGCGTGATAAACTTCCACTCGGCTAAAACTTCTCTCGTCGATATGAAAACTGTCTGGTCACCAATAATACAATCGAGAAGAATTTTTTGGTAAGCAGGCAAACTATTTTCCGGAGGAACGGAAATGGCCAAACTTTTTCCGTCTTTGAAAGTCACTACCACCTGAGTTAGATTTTCAGATAATGCTTTTCCTGATTTTAAAACAAAAGGCACGCCGGCCATCGTTCCATCATCGACACGCACCGTAATCGAGAAAAATGTTTCCGTCGTGGAATCCGTTGCCACACCCGGTTCCTCAACATATCCTTCATACTGTCCCCTACTCATCTCCCGAATATCTTTTTCCGTAGTCGGCACGAGATGCTCCAAAATATCAGCTCGAGATTTCTGAATCAGCTTCGGCTCGAAAGAGTCTGGAATATCCATGGCCACCAAAGAAAGCATCTGCAATAAATGATTCTGCCCGACATCGCAAAAAGCACCAACTCCGTCGTATGATGACCCGCGACTTCCAACCGTAGCCGTTTCAAACAAATCTATCTCAACCTTCTCGACATGCTCCGTATTCCATCTGTGAGCCACACTCTCTTCTTTTCTATGAACATTTATGATATTGAGAAGGGCTTCTTTTGCCACATAGTGGTCAATTCTATAAATCTGGTCTTCACGAAATAGCCGACCTAGAAGTTCATCTAGTTTTTCCGCCGTTTCCAGGTCTTTTCCGAAAGGTTTTTCTATGAGAATCCGGGCAAAACCTTCTTTCCCCCCACACGGAATAGACAGGCCTGATGTGGAGATGTTTGTACAGATGGTCTCATACAAGTTAGGCGGAACGGCTAGATAAAAAAGTTTGTTACTACAATCCCCCAACTCTTTATCACAAGTATCGGACAAGTGTTCTGAAAGTTTTTTGTAAGAATTTTTGTCATCGAACTGGCCCTGAACATAGGTTATTAAATCCAGAAACGCTTCGTCAAAGTTTTCGGTAGGTAAATTCTCCTTAACGAAGTCCTTTATTTCCTTTTCACCAAACTCTCTGCGCGAAAACCCAACGATTTTTGTGTTTTCCAGTTTATCGTTTATATACAAATCATACAAAGCCGGCAAAAGTTTCTTGCGAGCCAAATCACCCGTGATTCCTATCAACACAATAGTCGTCGGCCGTGAAGTCATGGCTTGCATTATATCAGACAAAACTCATGATAAACTAGTCTTATGGATTTGAGTTCTAGATTAGAGAAAGAATTCAGGCTCGCGGAAATACAAAAAAAAGCTCTCTCAAAAATGGGCATTTTAACCATAGAGGATTTGCTATATCATTTCCCGTCGCGATATGGGGACACGAAAGAAGTGAAAAATATAAACAGTCTGGCAAAAGGCGATGAAACGACCCTATTTGGAACAATTTCCGGATTAAAAACGAGTAAGGCCTGGATTAAAAAAATTCCCATGTCCGAGGGAGTGGTGGAAAACGAGAGTGGGAGAATAAAACTCGTTTGGTTCAACCAACCGTACATAGCCAAAATGGTTCACAACGGACAGTTGGTACGAGTCGAGGGAAAGGTGAGCGAGCGGAAAGCGAAGCCCCGTAGTGAGCTTGGCTCTACTACTGGGGGCGAGTTGTATATGAGCAACCCAAAAATAGAACGCGTCACAGAGATACCGAACGGAGTCGGCGAATCTCTGTTCGGGCGCGATGGCGAAGAACATAGTTTGTATCCTGTTTATCCGGAAAGTCGGGGTATATCTTCTCACTGGATATACCACGCCGTACAAAAAATTATGATGTCAAAGGGACTCTTTGACATTTTGGTTGATCCAATACCGGAAGAGATTTTAAAGAAATATAATCTGCCGGGAATAAAAACCGCTTTCATCTGGATCCATGCACCCAAAAAGGAGGATGACGGTAAATCCGCTCGAAAAAGATTTGCATTCCAAGAAATATTTTTCATTCAACTACAAAAACAGAAGGAGAAGAAGCTCTGGCAAGAACAGAGCGCATTTAAAATTGAGGTAAAAGAAAAAGATATTTCAGACTTCGTAAAAAGATTTCCATTTGAACCAACCGAATCCCAACTTCACACCATCGATTCCATAGTTAGTGATTTCAAACGAGGGCACCCCATGTCTCGTCTTCTCGAAGGTGATGTTGGGTCCGGAAAAACAGCCGTGGCCGCTACGACCATCTATGCCGTCACCCAAACCTCTCCCAAAGGAAAGACCTTTGGGAACTTGCAAACAGTATACATGTGCCCAACGGAAATCCTGGCCAAACAGCACTATGAAAACTTCATCTCCTATTTTCAACACCTGCCTATAAAAGTCGGGCTCATAACCGGAAGCGGATGTAAAATTTATCCTTCAAAATCAAATCCGTCCAAACCAACAAATATTTCTCGCACACAACTCCTGAAATGGGTAGCTAACGGCGAAGTGCCGATACTTATAGGCACACATACGCTGATACAAAAATCTGTAGCCTTCAAACACCTGGCTTTTGTGGTTATAGACGAACAACATCGCTTCGGAACTTTACAAAGACAGAAACTGACTAGTAAAACCGATGTAACTCCTCATCTGCTTTCTATGACCGCAACACCTATCCCCCGCACATTAGCTCTGACAATATACGGCGATCTAGATTTGACTCTCCTCGACCAAATGCCCCATGGTCGTAAACCAATTATTACAAAAATAGTCTTACCGACCGAGAGAAAGTCTGCATACGAAAACATCCGTGCTGAATTAAAAGCCGGAAGACAGTTGTATGTTATTTGTCCGCGAATTGACGAACCGGACCCAACAAAAGAAATGGCCATAATCGCAAAGTCTATTGTAGTTGAGGCCGATAGGCTACGACAGCATGTATTTCCCGAATACGCCATCGCAATTCTTCACTCAAAAATGACTCCAATTGAGAAAGAAAAAGTGATGGCCGACTTTTCTTCGGGTAAAACCAAAATATTGGTGGCCACTTCGGTTGTTGAAGTCGGCGTTAATGTGCCTAACGCCACCATGATAGTTATCGAGGGCGCGGAAAGGTTCGGCTTATCACAACTCCACCAACTCCGTGGTCGTGTTATCCGCTCAAATCACCAAGCATACTGTTTTGTTTTTACAGAAAGTAAGGGCTTGAAGACAAAGGATAGGTTGAAAGCCCTGATCACAGCAAAAAACGGTTTTGAGTTGGCAGAATTTGATTTACAGCAACGAGGAGCTGGAGAATTATACGGACAAAAACAATGGGGTATCTCCGATGTTGCTATGGAAGCAATCAAGAACATAAAAATGGTGGAAGCCTCACGAACCGAAGCAACCCGAATCGTCGAAGAAGACCCGGAGTTCAGAAAATATCCGCAAATAAAAAGCTATCTCGAAACATCAAGCGAAAAAATACACTTTGAATGACACATATACAACTTTTAGCCGTAAAGGTATATAATTAAATCACACAATAAAAGACAGCAGTGTCTTTCTAAGGATTATTAGATTAGCTTAAAACTTTATGAAAAAATTTCTAAAAGTAATGGCTTGGGTTTTGGGGATTCCTTTAACTATCTTATTAATATTCGTTGTTTTTGGTTTCATGGCAATACGATTTAATTTTTGGCCACCGACTTGTAATGTTTTACCTCTTATGGAAGCAAGGCGTGTTTGTGAATTTTCTAAGATTGATAAGGCACCAAAGGGCAAAGAAGCAAAACTTACTTTTTGGGTGACGGTACCGGAAAATACGCAGTTCGGAGATAAAATTATTCTAGCGATAGACGGAAAAGATTTGCAGACAATGGATAAAATGAGCGAGACAAGTTGGGAGAAGGTGGTAACGGCCAAGACTGGTGATACCCTTTCTTATAAATATTTACGGCAGAGCGATCAGTCAACTTCTGACATTAAAGAACTCAAAGTAAAATCTTTAGAAAAAAGAGTTTTTGATTATGTTAAAAAATGGAATGATATGTCTGCACCAAAATATTTTAGAGAAAATATTGTGCCGTTGATTACCACCGAAGATACATGGACTATTAATTATAATATGAATTTATTTGAAGACACTCGAAGGAATCTGGACAGCACGTTCGCTCGTATTGCGAGTATCGGCGGAAAAGAAGTGATGGTATTTAGTTTTATTGATTTTATCGGTGATGATAAAGAAAGTATCACATTAAAGGAAACTGCTTCGCCTTATAAACAGTGGCGTGATGCTGCTATTACTTCCAGTGAGATGAAGGACATTGCCCGTATAGCGAAAAAATACGCTTTGAAATCAATCATCGCATATAATGTTGGAGCGGAGTATAGTAAATATATTAATGTAAGCTTACTCGGAAGATTTACCGGTGGAGCAGCGGGAGGTGGTTCTGGTGGTAATGCTGCTGAGCAAAAAGCAGGCGATGATTTCGGTAGAGATGAGCCCAAGACAAAAGAGTGGCTGGACTCCGAATTCAGTCAACTACAGAGTATCCTGGTACGCTGGGCTGCCGATGCTGAAAAGGCAGGTATTTATGCGATAGATATCACGCCAGAATACAGAATGCCAACATCAAAACCGTTTTACGACTATGCGGATGCAAAATTCAGCGAAATCATTAAAGCTGTACGCGACGTATACCACGGCAAAATATATGCTACTAACTTTAATAGTTACGGCGGACTACGTCAAAACCCGCGGCCAAAATATATCGATGATGCTGACGTGCTTATTCTCCACCTACCATTATTAAATGTCCGTGAGGGAGCTAGTGTTGCTGAGATGCGAACATCCTGGTCTATAATTTTAGATAGTATCGAAGCAGATTTTGCGGATTATAAAAAACCAATCTATTTAGTGGAAAATGTGGGAAGCTATTCCGGAGCAAATAACGGAAAAGGAGGGATGGAGTGGGGAGATTTTACAGAAGTGGCGCAGGCTGGTTATAAACGCGATTGGCAAGGACAAGCCGATGCTATTGAGGCGTTATTTCAGGCGTTCGCGAAAAGAACTAGGTTTACAGGAATTGGCACTGGGGCAAAATTTGCTTGGGATGATCTCATGGCTCCAGAGTATGCAAGTCCACGCAATGATCTAACTTCCAATATCCGCAACAAACCAGCGGAAGCCATCTGGAAAAAATGGGTTCTGCCCAATCCGAAAAATTAACAACAAGATAAAAAGCCCCGCAGGGGCTTTTTATCTTGTTTAGATTCTTATTGCATTCCTTTCTTAAACTTATCCCAAAATATCATCAACAGTCCAACGATCACAATTAATGACATGGTGATCGGCGCAGCTACGCCATACTGTTCAACCGAACCTATACTTCCTCCAACCATAATCAAACCAAATATTACTACCAAGACTCCAAAAAATTTTCTCTTATTCATATTTTTAATTAATTAGTTTCGGGAGTGACCCTTACTCTAATTAAAGCAAAAATTCCAAATTCAAGCAACAATTATTGAATAAAAACTATCTAGAAACAACTAACGAAAAAATCCATTTTGAGTAGCATTTAGGGCGGGTCGCTCTCGCAACCCGCCCCTTCCGGTCGACGCTTTAGAGTCGGCCGAATGTCCGTGTCCACCACGGCAACGCCTTCCACGCTTTCGCCCCTTCCACCTCCCTGAGATCAGGGTACTCGGCCGCGACCAACAAACTCTGTGTTGTCTGCGAGTGTGGAAGTGCGGCAAGAAGAGGTAGGCCGGCGCGAATGGCGTCGTTGATTGCATGAAGCTCGCTTTTATTCTCACGGCTGGAAAAGTCTCTGAGAGCCAGTCCAAACCGTGCGAGAAAATCAGATCGTCTCATGGCAGTCTCCTCTGAAAATTGCTCATAGTCCTATTCAAAATTATATATAGATTAATATATTCTGTCAATTGTGGGCTTATTGTCACGAATAAAATTCTATAGAATTTTTGTGCGATCAGAATACGAATCATGTCATCACGAGTTACTAGGTGTTCTCGATCGAGCACAATCTGCGAGCACTAAGTACTCGTGGTCCCGGCTCGGACAAGCCGTGTCATCAGGAATAATCTTTTCGCCGTCGCTCAAAGATTTTCCCGACCCGGACTCGGTTGTTTTGTCTGCCGACAAAACATACCTCCGTCTCGGACACGTAAACAAAAACAGCGAGCAGTCGCTGTTTTTGTTTACGTGTCCGCCCTCATGGACTCGAACCATGGACCCCAGAGGTATAAGCTCTGTGCTCTAACCAACTGAGCTAAGGGCGGATGTGTAGTTTCGTTATAGTATCACAAAATAATAAATAATTTAAGTATGAAAAAGACCGGAGAGGTTGTGACCCCTCCGGCCCCGAGACGTGACGACAGAAGATCGATCAAACGCGAAGTCCGACGGACTTCGCCGGACCGTGATCATCGCGGACGACCATGGGCGCCGACGACACAATCGCCCGGCACCTGGTACAGACGGAGTCGAGGACCAGACAACCATCATCCTCGCTCTCAACCTCGACGATCGCACCTCCGCAACGAACGGGCTTCCCCCCGACGAATCGGAGGATTTTCGTGTGAATCTCGGCCATAGAGTATAATCTCCTGGAATGAGCATCAGCCAGGGACAGGCTGATTTCAAACAACAGTCTACATCAAATATAGTAAGAAGTCAATGAATTTACTGGAATACTACTCTACATAAGCTTATATTTGGTGTTCTATATCAAGCTTCTTTTTCGGGATAATGCCATTAGCCACCAGTATGGTCTCGAACTCTGCCCGTTCAATAGTCTCGGTTTCTATGAGTCTCTTTGCAATAGTGTCCAAAAGTTTTCTGTTTTCAGTAATAGTTTTTTCGGCTTTTTCTCGAGCTTCTCGCATGATTCGTGATACCTCGGCATCAATATCAGCGGCAACTTTCTGTGAGAACTCTTTCTCTTCAACTCCCCTTCCGAAAAGCACCCTACCTCCCTGACCCTCAAGAGCGACAGGGCCAACTATGTCTGACATACCGTATTTTGTAACCATATCGCGAGCAAGAGCAGTTGAAACTTGTAAATCGTTCGATGGGCCGGTTGTTAAATCATCAAAAAGCATTTTCTCCGTAACGTATCCGCCGAGAGAAACAGCAATGTCGTCCAAAAATTCTTTTTTGGATTGTAATTTTCTGTCTTCAATCGGCAAATGCAAAACATATCCGGCTGCACGCCCGCGAGAAATAATAGAAATTTTGTGAACAGGGTCAGCATACGGAAGTATCGAAGCGAGAACTGCATGACCAGCTTCGTGGTAGGCAGTGATTTCTTTTTCTTTCTTTGAAAGAATGTGGCTCTTGCGTTCGGGACCAAGCATAACCTTTTCAATCGAGCGGATGAGGTCGTATTGGGCAACAGTTGTTCGATTTTCTCGTGCGGCAAGTATGGCCCCTTCGTTCATGAGAGAGTAAAGGTCGGCACCGGAGAATCCGGGAGTTCTCTCGGCAATAACTTGGAGGTTCACATCTTCAGCAAAAGGTTTTTCTTTACTATGCACATTCAAAATTTCTTCACGGTCTTTTCTGTCCGGCAAATCTAGGGTCACTCGACGGTCAAATCTACCTGGGCGGAGAAGTGCAGGGTCAAGAACGTCCGGACGGTTTGTTGCGGCCATAACTATGACTTTTTCGTTCGGCTCAAAACCGTCCATCTCGACTAGTATCTGGTTCAGGGTCTGCTCTCGTTCGTCGTTTCCTCCACCGGCTCCAACTCCTCGCACTCGGCCAACAGCATCTATTTCATCTACGAAAATAATCGCCGGAGAATTTTTCTTTGCCATCATGAAAAGGTCACGCACGCGAGACGCACCAACCCCAACGAACATCTCGACGAATTCAGAACCGGAGATGGAGAAGAACGCTACGCCAGCCTCCCCCGCAACGGCGCGAGCGAGCAAAGTCTTGCCCGTTCCCGGGGCGCCCATAAGCAAAATACCTTTTGGAATTCGTGCACCTATATCCAGAAACTTTTTCGGATTTTTCAAAAAGTCCACAATTTCGGACAGTTCCTCCTTTGCTTCTTTACAACCAGCAACGTCTTTGAAAGTCACTCGCTGGTTTTTATCGTCGGGATGTATCATGCGGGCTTTTGACTGTCCGAATGTAAGAGCCTGCATACCCGCGCCCTTCATTTGTCGAGATATGAACCATATGAAAACCAATATGAACAAAATCGGGAAAATAATCGGTGAAAGGGCGCCGAACCAGTATCCGAAACCGTTCTCGTTCTTTATATCTATTTTGATTGCCGACAATTCCGCTTCTGTCACTCCATAATTCACAAGGGTTTGTGACAGAGCTTCTCTCTCTTCCTTTTTTGATGTCTTGTGTGTGGTCGACGAGTACTCGATATCCAAAATATCTCCCCTAACAACTATTTCTTTAACCAGTTTTGCTTTTATGTCTGCCGAGACTTGAGAAATAGAAATCTCTTCAGTCTTCTGTGAAATCTTACTCTCTATAAAAGAGTAGAGGGACGAAAGGATAATAAATACAACCAGCACGGAAACTATGTATGTAAAGATAGAGCCACCGGGCTCTTTTCCCCCTTTGTTTGTCTTTTTTATTATGATTTTCTTTTTTTCAGACATTTTTGGTGTTTCTATAAGTATATCTATCCCAAGTAGGCTCTAGTATCCATCCCGTTAGAGATAGGAAATCCCTCGAGAATACGAGGCATTTCCGTAGTTAATGTTTATATAATGATTAATCTAAGCTTCATCTTTATATCACCTAAGCTACTATAAATCAACTGAGTAATCTCTAACGGGATACACGAAATCGTCCAAATTAAAAGATGTTTAAATTGTGTTATAATTTCATCGTTATGTCACTGATAACCAACAAAAAAGCCCATTTTAACTACGAAATCACTCAAAAATATGCCGCAGGGCTGGAGCTTTTTGGTTTTGAAGTAAAATCTCTGCGTAAGAGTCAGGGGTCGCTCGACGGCTCATATGTCACGATACGCGGAGGAGAGGCTTTTCTCATCAGGGCTTTCGTACCGCCTTTTCAGGAGAAAAACGCACCAAAAGACTATGATCCTCGCCGAAACCGCAAACTGCTTTTGACTAAAGCGGAAATAAGAGAACTCTCCAGTGTAGAAAAGACCAAGGGATTGACAATAGTGCCACTTTTGGTGTACAATAAAGGAAGAGTGTTGAAGATTGATATCGGAGTCGGTCGTGGTAAGAAACACTACGACAAGCGCGAGTCGATTAAGAAGAAGGATGTGAACCGACAGATCAAACGAGATTTTGCTATTTAGTGTTCAGTCTCAATGTGAGAATATAAGTAATTTCTAATTTTCAATTTCTAATTTCTAAACAATGACTAATATGTCTCAATTCTAAAATTGATTCATTGGAAATTGTTTGAAAATTGATAATTAGAAATTGAAAATTGTATTCTGATATTGGGGATGAAAGGTTTAGACAGATAAATTCTTTGACAATGCGCACGACAGAGCTGGGGTAACTCTTTAATAGGCCCCAAAGCATAGATGCTAAAAACACCTTTGCAAAAGCTGTGCCTTCTCCATTTATGGGGATGACATTCGCTACCGCTTACGCTTAATCCGGATTTAAACCTGCGATTAACCCTAGCGGTCGGTCACTGCCTCAAGTCTGTTCCGGCAAGTGATTGATATAACTTCGGACTCGGGAGTTTTGTAGTTTCGCGAACCTCCGACACAAAGAAAACTGGATTCATATCTATTTTGTTGATTTAAAGGATATGAATTGAGAACTTGAAATCAAATATGTCGTGTAGAACCATTTCAAAACTTATTTGGACCCGAGTTCAACTCTCGGCTTCTCCACAAGATGTGACTTTGGAGTCACAGATAGCTGAAAAAGCGTTACTGGAAGCGAAAAACTGGCGGTTTCAAAGCCAGTTTTTCTGCTATATACCAAGTTCTCTGTAAAAACCATTCTTAAGACTAATCTTTTATCCTCAAAAATCCCATCTGCCCATATACCATAAGGGTTTTTTATGTATCCGAACACCTCATTAAGAGCGGTTTCAAAACTTACGCCACTAAACAAAACTGGCTTGTCCAAATTCTCCTTTAATAGAAGTTTTTTATTTGTAAGCTCTTCAACCTTTTTTTCATAGGCATTAAGCACCGCTTCATTTGTAGCCTTACCAATCCTATCAACATATGAATTTATTTCTTGCTCTGTACTTTCAATTACTTTTCGGGCATCAATCGCTGACTGCCTTGAATCAGAGGTTCTTTCATTCCACACATCAAGCGCAATTTCTTGTGTAAGTGCGAGCACTTCTTTTGACGCGCGAGCTTTTTTGAGAATTTTACCAAGTGCTCCCTCCAAATCTTCTTTGGGAATACTTTTATTCTTTTCGTAACAATCTGTCTTACCACAACGATAATAGGCTTTCCTATAACCTTTACGTTTTGTTGTCCAACTTGCAGTAAAAGGTCTATGACACGCAGAACACAAGACCCACCCACGTGCAGGAAAGTCTAAATGTAAATCTTTTCTGGCTTTTGTTTTTGCAGTGCCATTCAGCTTATCTTGAATCCTATTATATACATCTAAACTGACAATACCTTGAAAGTGCCCGTCCCGCCTGGTAATTTTCCTAGGTTTGTACTCAATATGACCAGTATAAAGAATTTGTGTGAGTACCCTTTTAACTTGTTCCAGATAGACTTTCTTTGGTTTTTTCCGATGAAAGAAGTTTTTACTTTGCAGAAACTTTTGGACATCTACTTGGTCTGGAAACCTGTCAAAAGCAAAACCATTAAGGGCTTCCCGCACAACGCTGGCTTTGGGTTCATCGTGAGCTAACAGTTTTCCGTGAATAGGGTCTTTTATGTATTTCAAGCCAGGCGGAGCATCAAAACACCAATAGCCACGCTCAAGGCGTGCTTGTTGTTTCTGAATGACCTGTCTTCTATTTTGTTCACGTTCCAATTCTCCTTGCGCGGCAAATACGGTTTCAACAAACTTACCTTCTGGAGAATCTTCAAAATTGAAATTAAGGCATTCAACTCTTACACTCCTGCTTTTAAATTCCTTGCGTAACCTAATGTGAAATTCTGTATCTCTTGCAAACCGCTTAAGGTCATCAACAACAAGCACACGTTTTCTTCCAGGATTGTCGTCAATATACTTCAATAATCTCTTCATTTGAGGACGATTCCAAAAATCACCACCTCCAGTAAACTTATCGGGAAATTCTGCTTCAAACTCATAGCCTTTTTCCAAAGCATACTTTTTACATCGGTAAACTTGACTATTTGAGTCCTGACTCACAGAAGACACGCGAGCATATATCAACGCGTACTCTTTTTGTTCAGACTCTTGGAATGTACCTAGGTCTTTTTCCATATTATTTTTTATCCAAAACTAAACTATCCACAGCATTGCGCAAATCTGTACTATTTATATGTAAATAGCGGCGGGTAGTTTCTAGTTTTTTATGACCTAAAAGTTCTTGGATGAGTACAATGTTTACCCCGTTGTTCATCAACGAAGTTCCAAAGGTGTGGCGCAGAGAATGGACAGCCATTTTGGTTTTTTTAATACCAGTTGCCTTAAGATATTTTTTAACAAGACCATATACACTACGGGCACAAAGTTGTTCACCAAGCCTGCTTATAAAAAGATGATTACTGAATACATCTGGACGTGTTTTTAAGTAAAGTTCAAGAATACCAACAAGTTCATCTGTTAGAGGAATAATTCGCTCCTTATCTCCCTTGCCTCTAACTTTTATACTTCTACCACTATGCTCAAGGTTTACTTTATCAAGAGTAAGCCCCACAAGCTCTGATAAACGTATGCCTGTACCAAGTAAAAGAACAACGATAGCTAAATCACGAGCAATGTAAAAAGGAGTTGCTTCGCGCTTTACTGTAGTTATAAGAGTTTGATATTCGGCTTGAGTAAGGTAAGTCGGTTCTCTTTCGGGAAGTTTTGGGGCTTCAATACCGCTTACTGGATTTGCGGAGATAATTCCTTCGTGGTCTAGATACTTAAAAAGTGATTTGATAGCAGAAAGTTTACGTGCTCTTGTAACAGCTCCGTTTGTTTGAGCACGTGCAGAAAGAAAATGTCTGACATCCTCTTTTGTAACAGTAAGAATATCTGTCTTACCTAGAGACTCAAAAAATTCAATAAACTTATTTAAGTCGTGACGGTATGCCTCTATGGTGCGTGGCGAGAAGCTGCGCTCTACGGCAAGATAATGCAAAAATTGTTCAAGTAAGTTTTTCATTTATTTTATAAGGATTTTTGGAAGGTTTCGACTCTATCTCGCCAATCATCAGGAAGTCTTTTTACTTCTTCAATGAGAGGATAAGCCAGTACCCCGCACAAACCAGTAACGAAGCTGGAACCCAATAGTTCGTAGATTGAACCCTTGAACTCTAGGAGAATTACATAAATACCTGTGAAAAAAATACTTGCGAAAATTAGATAGATACCGAAGCCCATTATATCCAACATAAGTTGAAAAATTATGGACACAATTACCTTAAATATTTTGATGAGTTTCATATATTTTTATTTGAAACCTTCCTTCCACCATCCATAACGTTCTCCTATTGCAAAGATTGCCCACAAAATCAATCCTAAAATTGATACACCAACTACAAGCCCAATAGCATTAAGAATCAAAGACGTACCACCCAGCCCGTATAGGAGGAGAAAGACCGAACCAAGAATAAAAGTGTAGTACATAAGATTTCCTATTGGTGTCATTTTTGGATTCTGATTCATATTTTTTATTTAGAGTTAATTATTTTTTGATTGATAAGATTTTCTAAATCCGCCCTTCGCATAAGCCACTTGTGCCCAATACGAAAGAAACCTTCTAACTTGTGCATCTGAATCCAGCGCAGGATAGTTGCCTTGGAAACACCGAGGGACTGCGCAACATCTTTGATGCCAAGTATTTCGGTTTCGTCTGTTAAGTTTGATTTTGCCTCTGGTAATTGGTTCATAATTTTTTCTTTCGCTGTTAATAGACATTTAATGCTGTAGAATGAAGCAATTGTTTATGTATGTTGTTCGCTTGACGTGTCCCGAGGATTTGATATGATTCAAATATCGCTGAAAGTTGGTATTTGTAATCTACGAACCAACTGAAATGTCTATTTAATGCTGTTGATGCCCTACGGGGCTTTTTTCATCTATGCTTGTATGTTCTCTTGTATGTCCTACTGTACGAGTGTTTCTTCGAGCACAGGACAGCATAGTGATTTTTCACTGTACTCACATAGCTCTGTATAGCCGTGTTATCTAATTACATACAGAAACCAATCAAAGGGCGTCAGCCTGCCTCTCTTTGGTCTAATTTATGGAAAACCATAAAAGGGGTGGTGGGTGTTTTCAAAACCAACTTTGCGTTTTTTTGGGGGACACCCTTACCTAATTAAAGATTTTTACGATGATACATATCTGAACAAAGGATTGTTTTGTTTTTTCTAATCAAGCCATTATAAGTCCCGACTTCTTTAATGGCATTTTTGATGTATTCACGAAGTTTTGCTGCGATTTCAAGTTGAATATCACCTATTTCTTCATCTGTTAAATAAGCGCCGAACTCTATCAATGCTATCTCTTGAATAAAAACATCAGTAATTTTTATTAAAAGTAATTCGCCCCCTAATTCATTCATATTGTTTTTATGTGTTAATTGTTAATTTTTTTCTTTTCTTTTAACTTTTGCGTGAGCAAAAAATTAAAGAGTCTGCGCGGGTTTTCACACTTTCCCTTGCGCATTTCGTCTTTTACGACAGCATAGGTATCTTCAATGGCTCCTATACCCAGTTGATGTCTCCGCGCAAGAATGAATCGCATATCCGATTCTCCTAAAGCGGAAGCAATATCAACACAGATAACATCTTCGTTGCTTTTAATTGGATACTCGCTCGGATGCTTTTCACTTAAGAGAAAACGATTTTGCGATTTTACGTATTTTTTCATAATCGATTTTGTGTATTTTTATGATTCGGTATCTGTATAGGGAGGTCTGCTTTCACGCTCACTAATAATGTCTCCGAGGCTTTTAATTCCTTCACCATTCGACCTTTGTAACCTCTGCTCTGGTGGTGGATGCCTCGGCTTTTGTTCTGGTGGAGGTTTGGGTAAAGATATGGTATTAACTCTGCTTTGCTTTTGCTCTGTAGTTGGAAAGTGAGGTACTATATCAACCCATTTCGGCGGCTCGTTATCAGAATTTTTTGCTAATTTGTATTCTGCTAGTTGGTATTCAAAAGCTCTGCTTCCGCTATGGTTTGAAAACCACACTATCTCGTTCTCATCTCTCAAATCCAACATCAGTTTGTTTATGTGGTTATTACTCTGCGCATCTGTCTTTAGCTTTAACCAAGCGGCAATCTCGGCATAGTTAGTAGCTCCAATACCATTGTGTGGGTTCACTTTTTTAGAAAGCATCAAATATACCAAGAGTTGTTCGCTATTTAATTCTCCTGCGTTATACGCTCTAAAAATTGAGCCAGGCACCATTACAAAAGGCACATAGTCTACTGGTTCCTCAACTGTTTTATATACAACCATCTTCTTTTTCATAGTCATTTGGTTTTTTAGCTATATAACCTCTCCTTTACTTCTTTGATAGCTGCTATGTATGCACGAGGTTCTACCTTTGCTTGTTTTGCCCAAAAAGCCACGAGTAGCTCCTCTCTATCTTCTGTATCGGAGAAGATGAAGACGGCACGCTTGCGGTCAGTTTTATCAATATCAATAAGCTGCAAACCGTTGGCTATCAGATAAGCAGCTATATGTAAGTCTGAACAATTAAATTGAGGCTGGAATGATGTTTTCATTTTGATATTTTTTATTCTTTTTCATTTCTTTCTTTTGAAGATGGTCAAAAATTAAATTCACTGTGCTATATAAAGAGTTACGAAGAATCACTAACTGCTCATCCGTGAGCTTGTCAGCTCTTTCTCCTAAAGTTTTTCTGCATTGTTCAATAGAAATCATTGCGATGCAGATGCCGAGACTTATTGGCTACTGCATTCTTATTCTCACTTATTTACCTATTGCTCTGAATTTCTTGTTTTAAGACTTTGATATAGAAAAAGACCCTACAAAGAGAAGAAAAAAGACAACTGTATTTAGTTGTCCCCAAGAAATACCAAGACTTTTTTATTTTTCTATATTTTCTGGTTATTAAGCCGTAGTCCCTGCCCTCGTATGATTTCAATCAGTTTCTTCCCATCAAGCGTTTTGTTCATAAGTTGTTTGCCGTTTATTTTGGCATATCGAAAAAAACCATTTTGCCCATTTATGAGTGCATTATTGATACGTTTGTTTCTTATCAAATCATCTTGAGCTGGTACTACATCTTTTTTAAGAAACTGTTTCTCAAAATCTTTATAAGATAAAAAGCCATCTTGGTCTCCATCTGAAAATAAAGTATCAAAAGCTATATAATAAAAAGGCTCCTTGCTTATTTCAATTTTTTTACCATCATAAAAATAGTTTCCTCTCGTATCTTTCTCAATAAGATGGGAATACTTCTTATCTAATACTTTTGTTTTAATCAAAATCTTTTTCGCCTCAAGTATAAGTGGATTTATTTTTTTTCTATTGATGTGAAGAATGTAATCAACTTGGCTGTATTTACTTGTACGCGTAGAGGTATGTGTAGCGTATATAACGCCATTCGTTGATTGAGTCTCTTCCGAGGCGTATGCAATTTCATTTTGAGCAAAGTTATTGTCGGATAAATACTTCAAACAACTTTTAATCTCCTGCCTATCTAAACCTTGTTTTAAGATTTTTGCTTCGGACAAAACGACTCTATTTTCTTCAGGTTTTAAGTAAAGTAAAGAATCTTCAATAAGATGAAGAAGTGTGGCTAGTTTTCCTGTGATATTCATACTCATTTTCATTCAATTGGTTCAGTATAGTCCTTTGGACAGTTTTTGACTATACTGGACTCAAAATGTTATGCTGTTTAACAATACAAAACAAAATATGTCAGATAAATTTCTAACCATTGAACAGGTAGCCAAACAACTACGATTAAGCTACAAAACTATTTTCCGATACATTCACAATAAGCGAATCAGGGCTTCAAAGGTAGGAAGATGGCGAATCAAACAGAGTGATGTAGATAAATTTTTAAGAGACAGCTCAAATACGCGGAGTTAGTATATTTTAATATGAAAATGAAAATGTACAATGCAAAAAGAAGCTAAAGCCAGAATCAAAATAAACGACCTACTCCAGAAATCTGGCTGGATATTTTTTGACGATGAAAACGGTGTAGCGAACATTTCTCTAGAGCCGAATGTTAAACTAACAAAAAAAGCGATTGATGCACTTGGAAACGACTTTGAAAAAACAGAAAATGGTTTTATTGATTTTCTCCTACTAGATGAAAAAGGTTTCCCATATGTAGTGCTTGAAGCGAAGTCCGAAGATAAAGACCCTCTCGACGGTAAAGAACAAGCGCGTCGCTACGCTCAATCCCTAAATGTCCGTTTTGTAATTCTCTCAAACGGGAACCTCCATTATTTCTGGGACTTGGAACGTGGCAACCCCTCCGTTGTCATTCAATTTCCGAAACCAGACTCTCTTAAGCATTTTGAACAATTCAAACCGAACCCCAAGCGTCTTGCGGATGAAAAGGTTGAGGATGATTACATCGTACTCACCCAAAAAACAGACTATCATAGCGACCCTCGCTGGGCTGATGAGGGACAGCGACAAAATCTCATTGATACAGAAGCACTTAAGTTTTTGCGACCATATCAGCTTCAAGCAGTAAAATCTCTTCAAGAGTCCGCTTCAAAAAACAATGACCGTTATTTGTTTGAGATGGCAACAGGTACAGGCAAGACGCTTGTTTCCGCTGCAATCATCAAGCTATTTTTGAAGTCTGGAAATGCAAAGCGCATCTTGTTTCTTGTTGACCGCCTGGAGCTGGAAGACCAAGCGGCAAAAAACTTTAAGAAGTGGCTTTCAAAAGATTACACAACTGTTGTGTACAAAGAAAATAAAGGTGATTGGCGCAAAGCCGAGATTGTTGTTTCGACAATACAGAGCCTCTCTTTTAATAATAAATATCAGAAGCTCTTTTCCCCTACTGATTTTGACCTGATTATTTCCGATGAAGCCCATCGTTCGATTGGCGGAAACAGCCGTGCTGTATTTGAATACTTCGTGGGTTATAAATTGGGACTCACTGCTACACCAAAAAATTATCTTAAGGGAATTGACCCAGAAAAACTGAATCTAAAAGACCCTCGTGCCTGGGAACGTCGCCAGCTTTTTGATACATATAAAACCTTCGGATGCGAGACTGGTGAACCGACCTTCCGATACACACTACTTGATGGTGTCAAAGATGGGTATTTGATAAATCCTCTCGTTGCAGATGCGAGAACAGAGATTACTACCGAGCTTCTTTCGGAGAAGGGCTATGCGATGATGATTGAAAACGAGGATGGAAAAGAAGAGGAACAATCCTTTTTCCATACAGATTTCGAGCGAAAGTTTTTCTCTGATAAGACTAACCAGATTTTCTGCAAAACATTTATTGAGAATGCGCTCAAAGACCCGATAACTGGAGAAGTTGGCAAGAGTATTATTTTCTGCGTTAGCCAAAGGCACGCATCAAAGGTTACACAAATGCTCAACCAATTTGCTGACCAGCTTTACCCAGGCAAATACAATTCAGATTTTGCTGTGCAGATTACCTCCAACATTTCTGATGCACAGAGTTTTACGGTGAACTTTGCAAATAATAATCTCAACGGGCACAGCAAGTTTTTGGATAGCTACCGTTCAAGCAAAACTCGTGTGTGTGTAACAGTGGGAATGATGACCACTGGCTACGACTGTGAAGATATCTTGAACATTGTCCTGATGCGTCCTATTTTTTCTCCGACTGATTTTATTCAAATAAAAGGGCGTGGTACACGTAAGTTCACGTTCACACACCTAGAAAAAGAAGGTGGTGAAGTTCAAGAAGTAAAAGTGCCTAAAGATAAATTTAAGCTCTTTGATTTCTTCGCCAACTGCGAATACTTCGAGGAAAAATATGACTACGACGAGATTTTACATCTGCCACCAAAAACAGGTATGGATACAGGTGGTGGTGGAGAAGGAGTCAATATAGATGAGATTACGATTACCCAGCCCGACCCATTAAAAACTTTTACAGAGAAAGCTGTGGGTGTTGAGGGAATGAAAATTGACCGCAAACTTTTTGAAAAGTTTGAAACAGCGATAACAGAAAACCTATTCATTAAGCAGAAATACGAAGAAGGTGACATTGCCACTGTTGAAGAGTACGTGAAGGGTGAGATTTTTGATAAACCAGACGATTTCTTCAGTCTTGAAAAACTCCGCAGGTCTGTAAAGGCTGACCGACGCATCAGCTTGCGAGAGTTCATAGATAAAGCCTTCGGAAGTATCAAGACATTCAAATCAAAAGATGAATTGCTTGATGAAGAGTTTGACAAGTTTGTTGCAATAAACAAGCCAGAGAATCAGTACGCTATGCCGATAAAAAACTATCTCAAGGCATATATTACTGATAACGAGATTCGAGACATTATTGAAAAGGGAGAATATACCCGTCTCGCAACAAACCCAAAGCTCACTATGGCTGACCTCGAAGCTGTGAACGGATGGGTTGAGAAAGTACCCGAATATGTGAAAGACTACGTTTCGCTTAATGCCTATATGTAATTATGCTTACTCAAGAAATAAAAAAGAAAATAGATTCAGCGCGGGATATTTTAGTTGGAAAAGTCCCAGACCCTAAAGCCCAAGTGGAGCAAATCACCACGGCTCTTATCTATAAGTTTATGGATGATATGGATAAGCAGGCTGCTTCTTTACCAAAAGGTAAGACGCAATTTTTTACAAACGGTTTTGAGAAATACGCCTGGAACAAAATGATGGATGCAAAACTTGGCGGACAGGAACGCTTAAATCTTTATGTAGAAGCAATTGCAAAGATGGCAAAAAATCCTCACTTACCGCAACTATTTCGTGATGTATTCAAAGATTCTTTTTTACCATACCGCGACCCAGAAACACTCAATTTATTTTTGAAAGACATAAATACTTTTTCATACGACCACAGCGAAAATCTTGGAGACGCTTTTGAGTACCTACTTTCCATTCTTGGTTCGCAGGGTGATGCAGGGCAATTCAGGACACCGCGACATATTATAGATTTCATCGTGGAAGTTGTTGACCCAAAGAAAGATGAAACAATACTTGACCCCGCGTGCGGTACAGCAGGATTTCTTATTTCTGCGTATAAGCATATTTTGAAGTCAAACAAAAATAAACCACTTACACCAGATGAAAAGAAGCGCTTGATGGGCAACCTTGCTGGCTACGACATTTCACCCGATATGGTGAAGCTCTCGTTGGTGAATATGTATCTCCACGGCTTCCCAAGCCCTAATATCCACGAATATGACACTCTATCCAGCGAAGAGAGATGGGATGAACGATTCGATGTGATGCTGGCAAATCCTCCCTTTATGACTCCAACTGGAGGAATACGTCCCCACAAGCGCTTTATGGTGCAAGCCAACCGCTCCGAAGTCCTTTTCGTAGATTACATTATGGAACATCTGAATAGCAAAGGACGTGCGGGCATTATCGTGCCAGAGGGGGTCATTGGAACTGCAGATAATGCATATAAACAAATGCGAAAGTTACTTCTTGAAGATGGACTTTATGCAGTTGTCTCTCTGCCGTCGGGAGTTTTCAATCCTTATTCTGGAGTCAGAACCTATGTACTCTTTTTTGATAATCAGCTTTCAAAGCAATCGAAGGAAATACTTTTCATCAAAGTGCTCAATGACGGTTTCGACCTTGGTGTCCAACGAAGACCAATAGATAGGAATGATTTGCCACACGCTGTGGAAGTTTTGCAGGCACACCGTGAAGTAATAAAAACTGGCAAAAAGAATCCTTTATTGAAAAAAGGTAGCTTATTTTCTTGGGTAATTCCCAAATCAAAAATTATAGAAAACAAAAATTATGACCTTACTGGAGACCGTTACCGAAGCGTTACAGAAAACAACAATAGCAAATGGCAAATGGTGGAACTGGGTGAGGTGTTGGATTATGAGCAACCAACGAAGTACATTGTGGACTCTGTTGATTATGATGATAGTCACACGACTCCAGTTTTAACTGCGGGAAAAACTTTTATTTTAGGATATACGAATGAAAAAACGGGGGTCTTCAAAGAAGAGCTACCAGTTATTATTTTTGACGATTTTACTACTGCGATAAAGTTTGTTGATTTTCCCTTCAAGGTAAAGTCGTCTGCTATGAAAATACTCCACGCCAAAAAAGACAAAGCAGATATAAGATTTTTGTTTTACGCAATGCAAAAAATAAAGTTTGTGAGCCATAAACACAAAAGATATTGGATTTCCGAATACTCAAAAATCAAAATCCCTCTTCCTCCACTTGAAGTGCAAAAACAGATAGTTAAATCCATCGTAGATGAGGAAAAAAAGATTTCTACGTTAAAAGAAGAAGTTAGAAGTATTGAACAAAAGGTTAAATCAAAAATCGCCGAAGTATGGGGCGAGTAGAACAAGAGTAATGGCAAAAACAAAAGAACAATGGGAAGAAGAAGCTATCGAACGATTCAGAAACTTTTTAGGACAAGAACGCGCTACTACTTACGCGATAACTGACAGGGACGTTGTAGTAAATCCTTCCACAAATGAAAATTTCGATTATCAGCTTCAAAATCAAGATGGTACAAAAATTGCTGTCGAGCTTTTTCGTCTTGTAGAAGATGGTAAACAGCTTGGAAGACAAAAAGTTTTTGGCTCTTTCCTCGAACAACTCAAAAAAGAGCTTCTCTCTCGTGGAGTAAAAGGATACTTCATCTCTACCCCAGAGTTTGTAGTCAAAAAAAGTGAGATTTCTGCGCACTCTGTGAAGGTTGCCGAGAAAATAGAACAAGCAATAAAAATCAAAGGGGCAGCAGATAAGTTTGAGCACGATGGTTTCGAGTTTATCAGAGTAAAAGACTTGAACACAGTAGGTTTTTCTTACCATTGGGGAGGAGCAAGAAGCATAGACTCGCGTGGAACTGCGGCAACCGTTTTTGCTGGAAAGCTCCCGAAGAAAAACCGACAGGTTGCCATATCCGACCACGAAAGAGTGTTACTCGTTGTGAGTTGGGCAATGTTTGTGGACGGGGCAGATGCTATTCGTGCTCTATCTGGATTTGATTTTTCGCAGTATCAAAATGTAGACAAGATTTTTTTTGAGCCAAGACAGGGACAATTTGTCTTGGTGTATGACCGTACCGTTGTTGAAGCTATACAAAATAAGCAACCATTGAGTGACCCAGCACCTCTAAACTTGATGTTGCAATATGCTCGTTATCAACTTGGCGAAAAGAAACCCGAAGCATTTGAATATGTAAAAGCTGTTACTACTCTCACAGGCAACATAGATTGGCTTGATGATAACGGAGCAAAAGAAAACCTGGTTTCTTACGGAGAGGAGTTGCTGCTAAAAGACCATATTGAAGACGCGATGTGGATTGTGAGACAGCTTCATAACGATGCAGACCCAAGACCTGACGGTACAAATGACCAGGATGACCCAAAGGGTGAGCATAATTATCACACCAGAGTACTACGTGGAGAAGATGCGAATGTTATCACGACAGTAAGGGGTCATTTATGTTGGTTGATGATGAGGATTATCGTAAAAAACAAGCCTGAATACTACACAGAAATTATTGACATTATGTCGAGATACTTAAAAGAAGATAACTTATATATTCGCATTCAGGCATCCTATATTCTCGAACCGCTTTGGGCGAACAGACGTGCAAGAAAAAACCAAGACGAATCTCCCTTCACTTGGAAAGATGAGGAACGAACGTATGTGCGCCAGCTAGCACTTGATACGGTGCGAGCAAATCGTTCACACCCGCGCGTGATGCAAGCGCTTCTGCACGTTTTCAATAGAAACAGAGACTGGAATGAGGAGGAAGCCGAAGAGATGCTCAATCTATTTTTGGAAACAAACCACGATGATGTGCTACACGACCTTGCCGCTTTTCTTGTTTATTTTGCCTTCTTTCGAGAAAAAGATTCTCAATACTACGGCGGCACTTTTAATTCAGAAAAGTTTGTAGCTCTGTTAAAGGTGCAAATAAAAAATGGTGCTGACTCAATGAGTAGTTCGCTTGCTTGGCATCTATGGAAACTACTTACCGATAAGGTTTTACCTTATGAAGCGATTAGAGAATATCTACCACTCTTCCTTGAAGGTAATTATTCCAAAAATACAATGTCAAAACTTGCACTTATCTTTGAGGAATTGGCAAGGATTGCTCCAGAAGATGCTGTAATGCTATATGAAGGCGCTCTTGTTTCTCTTGAAGAATACCTTAAAACTAAACCAGAGGAAGGTTACCATCACTGGATAAATGGAACAGAAGAAATGATACCTATTCTAGCAAAAGAACCAAAAAAGCTTGTTCGAGTTGTTGAACGACTCAAAAATCTTTGGATGAAAGGGATGCAAACATACATAGGAAACATTCGGACTATATTCAGTAGCTACGAGCTTGTATCAAGCGAAAGCAAAGAAAAAACAAAGTTGGCTCTCAAAGCTATGTATGATGAAATGAAAGCCGTTCACCCTCCATTACAAGAGATTGATTGGACTAAATAATATGAACCGAACAAAGACAATGTTTTTTGCCTTCACGGGCAAAGCCATAGAGCAATCCGAGAGAATCCTCGAAATACAGGATGGTTATGAATGTTGGGATTTGAAGAAGTTTACGTTTGACGAGTTTGTCGAGGAAATCAAAAATAAAATCCCTCCTGTAAATGCAAAAGTTCTACGTAACTACAAGCTAGAAAGTGAGACGGTAGGTATTTTCGGGATAACTGAAAAGCAATACGAAAAAGCATCGTGGGGTCTACTCATCCCTGATACAATTGAAGAGGGGGGCTTCGGTTATGCAGAAACAATGTTTCTTCTGAACCTATACTCACCGAACTTTCTTTACCCACTCTTTTACGTAAATGATATGGGTATTGCTAGACAAAAATTCGATAAAGACCCCTTTATTTATTTTCACACTCAAGACCATTCAATTTTCAGCACAAAGCAGTTTGTTGTTTTCTACAAAACCTTATTTGAGCAATCAAAATACGGGAGTTGGCATCTTGACCGCATACAGAGTTGGGATAAAGAAGACTGGAGGTTATTTGTTGCTGCGCTCTTGTTCACTGGTCTCAAAGATTACGAGAACTCGAAAAGCTCTTTTGGTTGGCAGAGGGAATCGGCAGAAATGACGACCATCCTGGAAGCTCTTTTCACTGCGGATGATTCAAGAAATGAAGAAGTAATATATAGATTATGCAAACGGATAGCGGTTTTGTTACATTGGCAATTTCCTGATATAGAAAAAGAGATAAAGAAAGAATTGTATAAATCACGAAGTGATTTTGTGCACGGGGCATTCTTTTTACAAATTGCAAAGGAAAGCCCAGGAGCAAACAATAATATCCCGACTCCAGATTTTAATTTGCTCTACAAACATAAAGAATATGTACGTTTTGCCTTTGTTGCTTACTTGCATCTAGCAATCCTCATTAAGAGAAGTCCCGCAGAATACAAGAAACACAAAACGGTTATGGGTGCATTGGAAGAATCTATCATTGATACCGAGTTACGCGAAAAAATAATAAAGCAGGTTCAAGCATTGTTCGCACTGATGCCAACACCTAACCTAAAAATGGTTTAGTAAAAGTAAACAAAAAACACTATGCTATCCAAAAAAGCCCTTGAAGATTTTAAGAAAATTTGGCGAGAGCAATTTGGTGAAGATATTTCAGATGAGAAAGCTACTGAACAAGGTATCAAACTTTTAACCCTCTTTAGAGCCATTTACAAACCAATTAAGAAAGAGTAGACAGAAATGCCTAATAAGGCTCTTGAAAGCCCCACGAGCTGCCCTAAACCACCCTTGAAGGAATAAGCTCAATCTTGTACTCTAAATCATATCGTTGGGCTTCTAGCCGTTTTTGTTCCAGAGACTTAATAATGGGATACCAAATGTCTACATAGTCCTTTAGGGAGTTCCAACTTTTAGACAGCATCTCCACAATAAAACAAAAACTCCATTTTAGGAGTTTTTGTTTGGTGAATTAATAAGGATTATCTTTTTTGTCTTTCAGGAACGAGATGAAGGCGTCAAAGGTGCCGAGAATAAGTTTGAACGGCGTTTCGATGATGAAGTCCATGATTGTAATAAAAATGTTGATGGTAACGAACCGCTTGGATAGCCACTGGCCCGTGTGAACTATCGGCATGGCGAAAAAATTCCAAAGCAGGCTCAAGAAACCTTCATCACGAGTGTTTACTTTCCATTTGTTGGCGTTGTATCTGATTCTAAAGCCTAAATAACTGACAAGGGTCAAGAAGAATAGGAACAACAAAATACTGACGATGTTGAAATATAGAGCGTTTAGCACCCATAGGATGACCGAAAAGGAAACGACGAACAAGACCAGATACAGAAAACCAAAAACTATATTGGCTCCGGTTTTCATTCTGACCGGTTTTATGTGAATCGGTTTTATGTCTTTGTTGTGAACGATACTGTCTATGTTAGCGATTATAGCGCTTGTGTTTTCCGGGCCGGGCGGTGGAATAGTTTTGACAATGACTAAAAGAAGTAGGGGGTGAAACACGACATTGGTGGTCAAAGGCAAGTACTCCAAAGCGCCAAGAAAATATTTCTCGTAAGGCACTTCGAGAATAAAAGCTAGGATGATTTTGGTCAGCAAAATATACCCGACGGCTCTGTTTCCACTTTTTGTAGCGATAGAACCTTGCGTCTGATACTTTTTACCCAAAATTTCTTTTATTTTCGCGGAGAGTTTAGCTTGATCATCGAAAATAGATTCACTCGATGCCCCGAAATCATTTATTATTTCTCTGATTACGGAAAAAGAAATGGCATGGTCCTTCAGTTGTGTAGTAATGCGCCAGCCCGAAGGGTCGGTGAGAGATGACTCCACCATAGACAACATGGATATCAAACGAGTGGCCGTTTCTCCCGAGTTCGGAAGACTTATATCAAGATTTCTCAGTTCCGGAAGGTTTTTATTTATAACGGCATACATAAGCATGGAGTTATCTTCATCTAAGAGGCTTCGTCTACAGGCGATGTAAATCTGGGTATCCAAGACATTCTTTCTTATGAGGTCAGCGTAGACCAGATTGGCCGAAATGACTTTATAAAAACATTCGGCTACAAGTTCGTTTACCGCTTGGGGAAAGAGAAATCCCTCTATTTCCGTGGCGCACAAACTGAAAGCATGCTTGCCACGAAGACCGGACTGCCGGAGGAACGCGTATTTGTTTACAATCGTATCTAGGTCGTTCGCTGTTTGTTCGACCACACTATTGTTCGGCAGGTATCCTCCGGTAATAAGGTCTGATAATATGGAAAACCCGATGCTCTTTTCCTTTCTGCTTCTTGACACCCGTACCAAAATGCGTTCGATAGCACTCCTTCTTACCGTATGAGCTTCTTTGTATTCGATAAGATACCGAATCTTCTCGTAAAAACCGCCCACTTTGCCGGTCAGTTTGTTAATGGAAATCATCGGCCCATTACCCCCACGGGATAGTCCGTCGCTTTTTGAGAGGCGGAGTCCGTCCAAAACCGCCTTAATCTGTGACGAAATCATTACCAGGCATAGTAGCAAAAAAACGATGGAAATACAATCCGTGTTATAATTTACCCGATGAATCCCGTTAGAGATAAACGAAAATAAAAAAATATGATAATTAGAGCGTCACAATTTAATTTTTTTAGGAATCACGATGAAATACGTGTGATTTCCTATCTCTAACGGGATGAAAAAAATTCTCTTGATAATAGTGGTATTGGGGGTTATTGTGGGTGGAATTTGGTATGCCCAAAAAACACGGGGGGTTCCGGCCGACCCAAATATCGCAACATACAAAAACTCAAGTCTTGGAATATCGTTCACCTATCCGAAAATCCTCTCGGCCAATACAATAAATGGTGTAATCACGCTACACCACGAAGTTCCTTTTACCCATCACGACTATTGTGATTTCAAGGGTGAGGGTGATACGACCATAAACACACTGACGGATTTTAATGTCACTTTTCATATTTCGGATAAAAATTTAGTTGATACTATGAAAACCGAGAGTCCATACATCCCCGAAGAAAACTTTGTGAACGGAAATGTGGTCGCGTCACCCGGCTTTATAGATTCATATACATCTGGAGGCTTCTCCGGATATGCCATATTCGAAGGAGCTGAGGGTTGCGGTTTTACGACATATTACTTCCCTGTTTCAAGCGATAAAACACTGGTCGTACGACAAGATTTCATAACCGTCTTTACCGGCGCGATAGATGTGGAAAATATGAAAGCGGCCGAAGCGGTTCCCGGCGTGATAAACAGAGAAACGGAGAAGAGTTATCTTGAATCAATCTTTAAAACACTTAAAATACAATAGCGTTGCGATAAGCCTCGATTCATGCTATATTTTTAGAACTTTATTATTATTTGAACACATAAATTGTCACTACACGTCAGAATAAATAACCAAATAACTGCACCAGAACTACGAGTCATCATGGAAGACGGCTCAAATCTCGGAGTTGTCTCGTTCAAGGAGGCCCTGGACAAGGCCCGAGAAGCCGGACTGGACCTCATTGAAATATCACCAAAAGCCGTTCCGCCGGTTGCAAAAATTATGGATTATGGTAAATTTCAGTACGCGGAAAACAAGAAGCTGAAAGTGGCAAAAACTAAGGCCCACACGGTAGAAGTCAAAAATATACAGGTAAAAGTGGGCACCGGAGACAACGATTTGGCCCTAAAAGCCAGGAAAGCCTCGGAATGGCTGAAAGAAGGAAATCGTATTAAGGTGGACCTTTTTTTACCGGGAAGGACTAAATACATGGACAAAAAGTTCCTTCGGGAACGAATGGACCGCGTACTGTCACTCATCACCGAGAAATTCAAAATCGCGGATGAGGCCAAGCCTAGTCCAAAGGGTCTCTCGATAGTAATCGAACGGGCATAAAAATCGAAGCACGAAATACGAAATACGAAAAAATTAAAAATATGAGCACAAAAACAAACAAATCATTTACAAAGAGACTCAAGGTCTCAAAGAACGGCAAGATTACTGCGCGAAGAACCGGTCGCAACCATTTCAACGCAAAAGAAAGCCGACGCTCACAACTAGCCAAAAACCGCGGCGTTAACTTCCCTATGAGCAACAAAGATGTCGCTTTTTATATTAAGAAATAGCGAACGTGAAGGACTTTCAAATTTAGCCAAGGTCAAGGCGAAATTTGAACAGAATCCGAGGCGTACATGTCGTACGATGAGGATTATGTGAGAATTTCAACGTAGAGATTGGTTAAATTTGGAAGTTCCAAAAGCAAAGATAAAAATTAGCAGAATAAATAATAAACAAAGATAACATGACACGAGTAAAGAAAGGAGTTGGTGCACTAAAAGCCAGACGAAACATATTACGAAAAGTAAAAGGGTTTCGACACGGCCGTTCGACAAAGGAGAGACAGGCTTCCGAAGCTATCGCCCACGCCGGAGCATCGGCCTTCGCTCATAGACGAGACAAGAAGGGTGATTTCCGAGAAATGTGGAACGTGAAAATCTCATACGCGGCAAAAGAACTTGGTACTTCATACAGTAAACTCATGGGTGGTTTGAAAAAGAAAGGAATCCTACTCGACCGAAAGATCCTGGCCACACTCGCTCTAGAGAATCCTGAGACATTCAAGAAAATAGTCGCAATGGTGAAATAAAACAAAAACTCGGAATTCCGAGCTTTTGTTTTATTCAATACAAAACAATTCCCAACCTCTTTCTGATTTTATATGTATTCCCGTGGTTCAATAATCCTCTATATGAACTTACGGTCTCTGGTTTTGGGTGGCCTTTCATACTTTTTATTATTTTTCTTCTTGTTGTTGCTCTGATTTGTCTATGATGTGGGAAATGAATCCAACCTAGAAAATCAACACCCGATGCGTAGGTTTTTATATACACTTTGTCTGGATGCAGAGTTAGTTGTAATTCGGTTTTTAGAAAAATATTAAACTTTAACAACAAACTTTCTAGGTACAATTTATTATCCGATAGAATGACAAAATCATCGGCATACCGAATATAATATTTCACACGTAATTCTTGCTTCACGTACATATCAAATTCGTGCATATAAATATTGACCAAGAGTTGTGATGTGAGATTTCCAAGAGGCAAACCAACTCCTGGTACCGTGGAATAAAAACTGGAAACTACTTTATAAATAAGACCTACTAAATCTTCATCCATTATATGCCATTCAAGTATTTTCATCATAACCGAATGGTCTATACTAGCAAAAAACTTTTTGATATCGCATTTCAAAACATAACATGTGTTAGTGTAATTTTTTGAAACTTTTCCGGCAAAATAGCCGAACCTACCAAGCGCTCTGTGAGTTCCTTTATATTTCCGGCATGAATACGAATCATAAATAAGTCTGTCCTCAAAATACGGATGCAGCTCTTTGTATATCAGATGATGTAACACTCTGTCTCGAACTGTGGCTTTGTGAATATTTCTCGGTTTTGGGTCGGATATGTTAAAAGCGGAATATATATCGTGCACATACGTTTTATTTTTTAAGGATTTGTGTAAATCCAGTAAATTCTCTGCAAGTTTTAACTGAAAATTGATCACATCTCTTTTATTACGTTTCCCGCACACAAAACGCTCCCACGTTGCGAGTAAATTTTCTAAAGATATGATATCTTGATATGTATGACTGAACATGTAGAAACTATTAAGACCCCCCCCCAACCAAGTCCCTCTAGTACTTGTACGTGCGAAAGAATGCTACAGCCAGTGGCATAGCCATTTAGTAAACTTGAAACCAATAGACCGCGCAACCATTGGAGCTAGGATTGATGAAACATTTCTCTCAATCCTTGAGATAATATTTCGCGCTTGTTTTGCGTATGATACATTTGAAAAACTCTCATTGGTTTCTAGCGCTATCGGGAAATGTGATCTGTTAAAGTTCTTTTTCCAAATTGGGTGGGAGCATAAAATAGTCAGTCACAAGCAATACGCAAATTTTATCTTGCAACTAGACGAAATCGGCCGCATGCTTGGTGGCTGGAAGAAAAGCCTCACGAATAAAACTTCTCCCTCCAGAGCGTGCAAGCCCTAGAGGGAGAAGAAAGTAAATGAGTTGCAGAAGCACAGGAGGCAGTTGTCGTCGTTCCAGTCGTTCTCGAAGTTGCCGAGGTTGAACTTGAAACTGCCGTCGGAATTCCGGTTCACGTTGGGCACGCGGTGGTACCCGTCGGAGTGCCTGTTGGTATGTGTGATAGACCTTCCATTCCACCGAGAGTAACACCAGTCACCCTCTGTATTTCATTTGGAGCCCTGATATAATCCCGCTCACAAGCTTACCACACCGACTTATTTTATTTTTTCATAAAAGATCGTACTTATTCACAAGACATATCCGGCAAATACTGACGGATTTCTTTTACGAGAATTCGATGGTACTAAGCCGTAGCCGACTACCAATCTAATATCTAACATTTAGTGTACCAAAAAACACCTCACTCACACAATTGTGAATGGGTGTTGCAATCCCCGACCCTCCGCATGACACTTTTTCACGCGGAGGGTCAAAGAATATAAAGAGCCCGAGGACTTACTCGGTTGCCACAGTGTCCGAGGGCTCCTCGTCGCAGAAGCACAGGAGGCAGTCGTCGTCGTTCCAGTCGAGCTCGAAGTAGCCGAGGCTGAACTTGAAACTGCCGACGGAATACCGGTACACGACGGGCACGCGGTGGCACCCGTCGGAGTCTTCCCAGAGAGCGTCCTTCTCGTCAAACGAGATGGACCACCGGTTGACCGGGAGTTCATCCCGCTTCTCTTCCCACGCGAGAGATGCCCCCTGCGTGCCGACGAGAACGGCCTTTTCTGCGCGAAGATGCTTCAGACAGCCAAGCGACGAAACACGGCGCTTGATCTGAAACACCTTGACCGTGAACCGCCGCCCAGCGACGAGCTTTGTTGTAGCCTTGGCCGCATAGTTGGCGTCGGTCAACTCGGGGTTGTAGTACCCGAACGACTTAACCTCGTCGTTCTGGTACTTTACCTTGAACGTGTCGAGACGTGTTGCGCGGTCGTAGCCTTCCGGCACGACGACCTTGAACGTCTTGACCAGTTCAAAGCGACCGTTCGGCTTCGACTTCGGAGGAGTGATGGCGATCGTTTTTGATTCGGTGATCACCACCCCCTCAATGACCTGCTGCAACGTTGAGTTGATAGCGGCCGGATCAAGAGCGGCGCCCTTGTAACGGCGTATGAGTTCCGGAATCCTGTTTTCCAGCAGGATCTCCCACTCCTCAGCAGTGGGCTTTCTTTTCGCGAACGTACCGTCTACGACAACCTGAGTCGTCATGTGACAGCTCCTTCTTCCTGGGTTCTGCCAGGGCAGTATTTCTGGGTGTATTGTAGCATGTATTAAAATCCTTGTCAAACTGACATCGTGTACATAATAATTAATCGAAATCAGCCCTTAAA
>DATDWZ010000045.1:0-12555 GCA_036517295.1 Minisyncoccota bacterium
AAGGCGTAATTCCAGCTTTTTCTTGCCGGAAACAATTTTGTCAAAATATTCTCGCCAAACTTTTTTGTTGATTGTTGCCATAAGTTATTTTAATTCATATTCCCAACCTGGTTTCCACGCTTTTGTCTTGCGCCAATCTTCAGCTCATCAACCGAAACATCAAGCGCATGGGCGAGCTTTTCTAAAACGGCAATAGTAACATTTACCTTGTCTCCCTCAATCACGCTCGTATAGCTTCTATCCATATCAATAGCTCGGCAAATGTCGCCTTGCGACATACGTTTTTTCAAGCGTATGCACTTGATGTTTTGTCCTGGCTCCGCGCGCTTCACGCATTTAGAACCGTAATCTGGCAGATTCCCGGCAATATTTCTCCCTTCAAGATCGTGAATTACTGGTGAGACATACCCTGAGTCTGTCGAAGGGTTACCCAGAATTACGAGCTGTATGCCCCTGTGGCGAGAGTTTGCCATCGGGGCACAGCTTTGTACCATTGGCGCCAGATTGACCCGAATTTGACCATAACAAAAGAGGGTGTTAATCATCCTCTTGGTCGTTGCCTGCATCACGAAGTTTTTCTTCTGCCCTGCGAGCCGCCTCCTCGGACATCTCCCGCTCTTTTCCTAATCGTTCGGCTTTTTCCTCATCCACTTCTTTCATTTGTTCTTCTTGTTCTTCTTTCAACTCTTCCTTTTCTTCTTTTGCTTTCTTTAAATCCTCGATTGCATCTTCTACTTCTTCAAGGGCGTCTTCCGCCTGCTTAGCCAGTTGTTTCGCGCCAACATAGTTCTCTTTGGCAAAGAGTTCTTTGGCTTGGGCAAGAAGCCGGTCAAATTTTTCAAACACTTCGGCAGGAACGCTCACCTCATCCTCGGCGGCTTCGTCTAATACTTCTTGCTTTTCCTCTTCAGCTTCTTTTATGGCTTTTTCGGCGTCCTCTTTTTTATCCATCTCTCGTTCAATTTTTTCTTCTTCCTGTTCTAACGCTTCTTCTCGCTCTTCTTCTTTGAGCTTCAAGAGTTCTTTTTGAGCTTTTATCTCGCCGAGTTCTTTTACCAATGCCTCAACTTGGGTGGCGTCGCCCACTTGTCTTGCCTCGCGAATTTTTGCTTTGAGTTCGTCCTCTTTTGCTTCAAGAGAGTGTTCTTGATCTTTGAGGGCCTGCTTCAAGGCCTCTTTGTTTGCGTCAAAATCCTCACTAATGTTTTTGGCGAGCTCGCTTACATCTTTTCCTTTGGATTTCTCGCCCTCAACAATACCGGCAGCCTTGGCAATGTTTGCCTGAAGCCGGGATTGAGCCACCTCCAATCCTTTCGCATTTACACCTTTCGTTTCCAAAATAATCTTAATCTCGGCGATACGCTCAGCGGCAAAATCAATCTGGAGATGTGCCTTGCCCTCCGGGTTGAAAGTGAAAAATTCCCGCAACGCCTCGCCGATCTTATCAACAAAGTAAAAGGCGCTCTCCGGGGTAAGTCCCGCGTTTGGCAACGCCACTGGCTCATGAGCAAAAACCAAAACGGGAATAAATAGGAACGAAATAAAAATAGATTTTATAGTTTTCATAATAGTTTTATGACAGCAAACGGATCAAATGCTATCAATCTAATATATTGTTTGGTAGCAAAAATCCCATGTGGGGAGTTCTTTGCGGATGATCATACATTTCGTCGTTCACCCCGTTAGAGGCAGGTCGCGGTCAAAAAGATACGACCTGCTTATATTATTTTTTTTACAATTTCAACCTTGATAATATCTGTTTGTATCCCCAAAAAAAGCGATCGTGGCCTCTAACGGGGTTCATGGCTCAAGGCGTAAAAGACAACGCCCGTCCATATTGAAATAAAACCGAACATTAAAACCATACCAGAAAAGACATAGGTCAAAATCCCCAGATGTAATGCGGTGATGAGAGTTGTCGCCGTTATCCAAATATCACGAGCGGTATTTGCCACCATAACAGGATTGCCTTCTGCATCTAAGATGGATTTCCCATTGTCGTCTAATTTTGGTATTTGGCGAGGCATTTCTGAAAATGTTTTACCGTCTGTTATTCGCAAAGTGTGTTCTCTAATTATATCCGCCTGTGCTTTAAGCGTAAGCGGCCCGCGGACGGGTTTTTCGGAAATAGCGGAATCTTTAGGAGTTACGATTTTTTCTTCGGATACATTTTTATATGTAAAATAAATGCCCCAGATACCGCCCGCCACTAAAACAATACCGGCTAAAACAGCTAATATTGATGAAGCGATAAGTAATTTTTTCATAATAATTTTTTACTCGTTATCCGAACACTAAAACTTTGTCCGATTCCTCAACCATTTTCACTAAATCTCTCATGGTGGTAACCGGGCAAACTTTACTCTCGGATTTAGAACGAACTTTCAAACAAGTTTCGCAAGCGAAAATCACGCCCTTAAGGTCTTTAAACTCATGAATTTTCTTGGAGATATCAAATTGTTCGGAATCGGGAATATCTTCCGCCTCCACGCCCTCGTTCATAAGATTTATTTGCACCGAGTGATTTTCTTTCAGCGCGGCGATCCCTAAACGAAACGTGTTCCAGATATGCTCCGGATTATTGGATTGTAAAATAATACCGATTTTCATAGGAGCCTAACTTAAATCCTTTTTCTTATCCTCAAATTCTTTTTTGTCTATCTCTCCCTTGGCATATCGCTCTTGCAAGATTTCAAGAGCCGATTTTCCGTGATTGTTGATACTGCGAGACTGGCTAGTGAGCCATTTGATAAGCGCGACAATGCCAGCGATTATCAAGACCCACCAGAGGATCATAAAAATAAAGCCAAACCCGCCGAAAGGCGTAAATCCAAAGTTCATCATAGAATTGTTTGATTGATTAGTATTAAAGGGAGACGACCATCCCTGCCCGTCCGGCAGGCGGGCTCCCCACATCATATTCATCATGGGCATCCAATGTCACTATATCAATTTTTAATTAGTTTCAAAAGCGGTTCCTCCCAGCCAAAACAGGTTTCTCTGTCTTTCAATGTGCCAAACGCTTGTATACAAGCTGAATCGAGTTTTGCGTATTCCTGAAGTATGACGACAACCTCCTCAATAAATCCGCCGACCGTGCCGTCGGAATCATCGACACCGCTATGGCAGAGTTTATTATCAAGCCGTAAAAGCATATCAATCAAGAACTTTGCTGTCTGCGGGCTTACCGGCAAGTCGGAAATGATCTTGGACAGACGATTACATCCTTCGGAAAGAGAGTTTTGATACGAAAACCAGATTCGAGAAGGACCATTGTATGGCTTTATATATTTCATGGCGCCAGTGATTTCTTTTTTCGTGGTCGCTAACTCACTCTTACTTAATTCTCCCAATCGACCACTGCAAGCGACATTCGATACAAGCCGTTTATCTTCGTCTGAAAGTGGTTTGCCGCCAGTAGCTGCGCGAATGGCAACCGCTACCATATGCTTGCAAAGCGTATCGTTCTGCCCAAGATAACATTCGCAGTGCCCGTAATCATACCGCCGCGCCTCCACCGAGACACGATACGGCTTTGTGCCGATAACTACAGCCGAATACGTGCTAATTCCTTCTTTAAACTGCGTTACTTTTCCTTTCTCATACAAATCAACCGCTTTCTCGAAAGTCGGCGCATCGGTAGCAAATTTAATTTTGTCTAAATCGTATTTTGGCCGCATAGATATAAATACATACTTATATTCTCAAGTTTGTAAGGATGTTATTTGGGAGATTGGTGGTGCTCTAATAATTTCCCCGCCGGTGCCGAGGCTTCGACGAGCAGGTCGGCCGGGGAAATGCCACCAAGAACCCTGTGCGGAAAGTTTACCCCGTCGCGCCTCGTAGTCAGCTCTGCTGTGATACTAGGGATTCGAGTTGCATAAATAAATTTATCTCCCAATCGCTTTCGCATACAGACTTCTCTGAAAATTAAAGAAGACTGATCTAATAGAATCGACCTCGCCGAGAGCGCTCACAGCATCGGCAATGGCGTGATACTTCAGGTTCAAGAGCACAGGCAATTTCTCCTCATCAAGCTCCTCAACACCTTTTTCTGCATACTTGGCCAGTACGAAATCTAAGAACTCCTTCTGCTTTTCGTCCAAGCCTTCAAATATCTTTTCTTTTGTTTGCTCAACCCGTTCAACTCTCGAAATAGTCGGCTTTAGAAACGAAACGTAATTCAATACATCAAATAAATCGCTCTGCTCTGCATCAATCATTTTCTGTAGCATCTCCAGCTCGTCCTTGCCATAGCCAATAGCGGCGATCTTTTCAAGAAACGCCTTTCGAGTCACGGGATCAGACCATATCTTTCGCAGTTCCTCCTCGCTCTTAAAGAAGTCAGGCATCGCACCAAACATATTGTCCATGAATTCTTGAACTGAAACAGGTTTACCATCGGCACTCCAAAAAGACGTAGAGATCATGTGCTGTATCTCACGCTCTTTCCCATCACGAAGCTTTATCTTGAGCTTCCTTTTTGGCTCGTCAGGAGGTTCAGGTGGGGGGTCGCCAGGTGTTCCCGGTGGATCTTTTGGCCATGTAGGAGGCTCTGTTTCTGTAGTCTCATCTACTGGCTCGCCATCCCATTCAGGGTCAGCAAAGTGGTGATAGGCATCCACAAAGTCATAGACAGTAAAGTATTCTTTGCCATCAAAGAGTCGGGTCCCACGACCAATAATCTGCTTGAACTCAATCATCGAGTTAATAGGTCGCATCAGTACAATGTTGCGTACATTCCTTGCATCTACACCAGTAGAGAGCTTCTGTGATGTCGTAAGAATTGTAGGGATAGTCTTTTCATTATCCTGAAACTCCATCAAATACTGCTCACCACGAGCTCCGTCATTCGCCGTAACTCTTTGGCAGTAGTTTGGATCCTTACTGTCTTTCATCTGATTGACCAAGTCTCGCACCAAAAGTGCGTGACCTTGGTTTGCACAAAAAATAATCGTCTTCTCGTTTTGATTAATCTCGTCAAGTACAACTCGCACTCGCTTCACCTCTCGCTGCTCTATTACAATTGTTCTATTAAATTCGGGTTCTTTGTAGATTTTTCCCATCTCCACATCTCCTTCAATGATTTGATCGTCAGACGTGAAAATATAATCATCGAGAGTCGTCTTAATACGCTTAACCTTAAATGGCGTAAGAAATCCATCGTTCACGCCCTCCTTGAGTGAATAAATATAAACAGGTTCACCAAAATATTCGTAGGTGTCCACATTGCCTTGTCGTCTTGGTGTAGCTGTCAGACCAAGCTGTGCTGCTGGGGAAAAATACTCCAAAATACCTCGCCAGTTGCCTTCGTCATTAGCACCGCCACGATGACATTCATCGATAATAATGAAATCAAAAAAGTCTGGTGGGTATTCTCCGAAATATGGCGTGTCATTTGCGCCACTCATAAACGTCTGGAAGATCGTGAAATAAATACTTCCGCCCATAGGCACACCTCCACGTCTGCGAATATCAAGAGGGTTTATTCGCACCCTCGCATCACTAGGGAATATAGAGAAGTCGTTACCAAATGCTTGATCGGCGAGAATGTTTCTGTCGGCCAAAAATAAAATTCTCGGTCTGCGAGTTCCGTCTCTCTTGAGATTCCAACGTGTCTGAAACAGCTTCCAAGAAATTTGAGCCGCTACAGCCGTCTTTCCTGTACCGGTTGCCATTGTGAGCAATATTCGTGTCTTCTCTTCAGCTACAGCATCCAGTGCGTTATTGATTGCCAGCTCTTGGTAGTAACGCTTGCCATGGTCACCCTCTATTGCCACAGCAGAAAACTTTTCCTTCCATTCGTTCTGATCTGAATAGGTCTTACTCCACAACTCGTCAGGTGTAGGAAATTTCTCGACCGGTCCCTCCTGTCCGGATTTCATTGAGATCTGATATATCTCTTTGCCGTTTGTAGCATAGGTGTAGTCAATGTGCAGTTTCTCTGCATACGACTTGGCTTGTGCTACCCCTTCAGTTGCCGGTAGATTTTCAGCTTTTGCTTCAATCACGGCAATTTTGCGATTTTTATATATCAAAACATAGTCAGCGATTTCTGGATTGCTTCGCTTGCCACCAATCTGGATTTTGCCTTCGGTAATACGAAATTCACGAAGGACTCTTGATCCATCTACATCACCCCATCCGCTTGCGAGAAGCTTCGGGTCTATGTATTCAGCTCGTGTCTCTGATTCGTTCATAATTATTTTCTAGCCTCATTTTTCGCCCGCTCCACCATAAACTTCACGCCTTCCGACATATTTTCTTCCTGGATTAGAATATCCGGATGCGCATTTTGGAATACCCTATATATCTCATCCGCAAATGCTTGCCCCACAACAGGAACCTTATCAAAATCAAGAAGTATTATCTTGAACTTTTCTAGACCAGTCAAAATTCTACGAGCTTGCGAGCGGGATATATGCACACCGCTTGTTGTGTATAACTTTACTCTTATTTCAGTTTTATCAAATCCAAAGTCACTACTATCTGTTAAGTTAGTAAATTTTTTGAATACATCATTGAGATGAAGTTTTGAATCAACGGAAATTTCAAAAATCACCCGAGTACCGCGTTTAGAAGCTGAAATCTGTTTAACCTTAACATCGCCCAGTAGAGTTTGAATACTAAGTTGATGCCCAAAGCTATCTAAAATGAATAGGTCAGATGCTTTTGATGTGAAAAAAATGCCTTCTCCTGAATGAGATTTTGGCATAGTGGTTGTTTTCCCTTTCAATAAATCCTGGATAGCCTCGATCACAGAACGCAACCCTTTCTTTTTCATTATATTTCGAAAGACTCCAATACCGGAATCTTCAACGATGAACGAGAGTTTGTTGTTTCTAAGTGATACTTCTACTGAAATTATTTTTGATTCAGAGTGTTCAATGGCGTTGTTGAACATCTCAGAAAAAGCAAAAGTAAAGATACTTTTAATATTCTCTGGAATATTTGAAATAAGCGGAAACTTTTTCTCAAGCTCCATTAAAACCTGATGTTCTTCAAGTGATACATTTATATATTTCTTTTTAAAGATTGTTGGAAGAACGTCTGGATGCTTTTGCGCATAATCTGAAGAAACATAGAAAGCATTACGAGTGCTTCCAAGTTTTATAACCTGTTTTTCCGCAATCAGTGCGGAAATGACCATATTTACATACTGGCGAGACACGCCAACACTGCCAGTTATTTCACTAGATGTGACCCTCCCTTTTTGCTTGATTAACTCTAGTATTTTATCCTTATTTGTCATAAGCAACTCCATTGTAAACCAATCTATATTCAATTGTCAAGTAGATTGTCAACAAAGATACAAAGTCTACAACTCCCCCTTAAAAGCTTTGTTTAGCAGCGACTTCTTGAACTCCTCCAAGTCAGCAAGCTTCTGTTCGTATATCTTCTCGAGTTTTTTTGTTTCCAACGAAAGACTCTCAAGCTTTTTTACAATTACTTTTTGCCCAAGCAGTGGTGGCAACTTTATTTTAAAACTCCTCAAATATCCTAATCCTACAAACTTCTGTGTCGTTCCCTTTGCTTCACTCATCATTTTATCAATAACAAACTTTGAATCGAGAAAGTATTTCAAAAAATAAGCATTCTGTTCTTTTGGGATTTTAAACAAAGCCACATTCTTTATGGCAAAGTTAGGCTCAACTTCCACAACAACAGGATTACCAATTGTTCCAATCATAGCGAACAGAATATCGCCCTTATCAACCTTACTTCTCTCGTTTATCTTCTGATAATCTTTCTCTGAAATGTATTTAATCTTGTCAAAATTAAGTAAATCTCTTTTTAAGTTTTTAGAGGTGACTAGAGCATATCCTTCTTTTTGGTACCGTGGTGAATCGTGTGTCCCATCCCTGACATCATAAGCATCACCTAAACTTGTCTCCTCCCAGTCCTTTCCCGGCTTCGCAAACACGCTCTGCAAATACGACTCGAAAAGCTCTTTGGAATTTTGTAAATTCTTTTCGGCATTTTCTTTCGCTATTGTCACATTTTCAAAAACCTTATCCAATTTTTTTACAATTCGTTTTTGTTCTGAAATAGATGGGAATGGGACTTCAATCTTTGAATATTCTGATATCCAGTACCTCTTATGAATTCCGGTGTGATCAAAGGTAATATTTTGTATCATATAAAAAAGAAATTTTGCATCAGATATGTTTTTGGCTGGCCGCAATATCTTCATTGCAGAGGACTTCACTTTAAATGGAAAATCAACAAACTTTGTTGCTGTTGTAAAATCATCGAAAATAATTACGGGCAGATCTTTTGATGGAAAAATACCTGTCTTCTCTTTCGTTCGTCCTAAAATAAAAGATTTCCCCGCAGTCAAAACGGGCGTTTTGTAATCATCTCTGTAGTTCTTAGAGCTAACAATATATGGTGTAGGTTGTTCATATTCTAAAACCTCACTAAGTTGTTTTGTTTGCCAGGTCATATTATGAAAATTTTGTAATCAATTTTTCAGTTTCAATCAACCCTCTACCGAATAATGTCCAATTACCATTCGGTAACTTATGAACTAGATCTGTCTTATCCATATTCTTCAGATTCTTTCCAAGGTGGCTTCTATCTCTGATTTTTTGTTTTGTCCCATGGAAGAGTTGTTCTTCAGTTAACCCGTTAGGAGCAGAATAGAGTAAAAGTAATATTCTTTGCGTTCCAAGAAGTTTTGGATTAGTTGTCCTAAGTATTCCACCCACAGTTTGAACAAGTGGAATTTTTCTAGAGAAAAGCAACTTGATTGAATCCTCTGAATTAGATACCCCACTTTCTTTTAGAATTTCAATAAAAATCCATGTGCAAATATTAAAAATTAAACTGGCATCAATGAGCTCGGGATCTACAGCTTTCAAATGGACCGCTTTCTTTCTTGATCTAAAATCGTAAATCGATCTGCTCAAACGAGCAACGAAAATTCTAAGCCCTTCGAAACCTTGAGCCTTTTCTAATTTGGCAATGGATTTATCTACGTCAAATTTACTACTGAGTGGAGTATGTATACCCAACACAATATGCTCAGCGACCCGTAGCGTTGACTCCACAAAAAGACCAGTATTTTGTAATAAGTCTATCGGCTTCTGTGCAATAAATTCTTCTGAGATTTTTTGAAAACTTGTAAATAAATTATCAACAAGACCATCATCTTTAACTTTATTTTTTAACTCATTTTTAACTGAATCAAGCATGAATTAAATATGGTACTTATAAACCTTATTTTCTTTCGTTCGCTTGATTTTTTCTCTCCTCAACAAATACAACAAATTTACCCTTATGTCCTCGGGCTTGATACTGTACCCAAATTGATCCTTCAGCTGCTTCCTTACTTCTTCGGCAGTCATTAGTCGTTTGCTAATAACTTTCATTATTTTTTCGGCAACACTTGCTTTTTGTGTCTTTGTTTTCATATCTGTTTATTTAGCGTAGCCCCATTTTTTACCATTTTTACCCTCAATTTTTTTTCTTGCAAAAATCCTATCTTGAACGAGTTTAATCATTATCCCCGACAAAGAAGTTACCGGGGTCATTCTGCCTTTTTCCTCCAAAGCTTGTGAGATTTCAAGTAGAGACTTCGGCTTATCAAAAAAACCATCATCTTTTAACTCGATAATAAGACCTGAAGCTGCAAGGCGTTTCTTGTCTTGTCTTTTTTTGATATGGCTTTTTGATGCCTCTGTTTTTGATTGTGTAACCGCAGCTGCCTTCTCAAAATCAGCTATGATTTTTGAGATTTCTTCGTGGCTACCCTCAATGGTTATAACGGCTCCTGAGCTTGATTTGATTGTTGCTTTTGGCATGTTTTTCGTGAGTTATTTATTAATAATCTTATTGTATATTATTGCAATGCAAAAAGCAAGTCGATACTCAAATCATATCTGTTTCGTAATGGTTTTTAGAATTTCCTTACTTTTGCTGTCTAGTTGATTCATCTCCGCCAAAATCTCCCTCGGCTCTCGTAAAGCAATCTCACCACCTTTATTTGGATTCTTCACAGAGAGGTCAAATGTCTCCTGATTGACACTCGACACATCCACGCTCCACGAGTTATCGCTGTCTGTCTTCGTCTTCTGTAACTTCACGAACTCTGCCAAGTCCGCCTCATTCAGAGGGTTGCCCTTGCCCAAGTTTCGCTCGAGATTGAGTTGATAGAACCACACCTTTTTCGTAGGTTTTCCTTTCTCAAAGAACAGCACCACTGTTTTCACACCTGCACCTGCGAACACACCTCCGGGCAAATCAAGCACGGTGTGCAGGTTACAGTTCTCTAACAAGAGTTTACGCAAGCTCACAGAGGCGTTGTCAGTGTTTGAAAGGAATGTATTCTTGATGACGATGCCAGCTCTGCCTCCTGCTTTCAGTATCTTTATAAAATGCTGAAGGAATAGAAATGCTGTCTCACCAGTCTTTATCGGAAAGTTCTGTTGAACCTCTCGTCCTATTCCTGCCCCAAACGGGGGGTTTGCCAGCACTATGCTGTAGCGATCTTTCTCCTGTATGTCGTTGATGTTCTGTGCCAGCGTGTCCATGTGCCTGATGTTCGGCGCTTCAATGCCATGTAGGATCATGTTCATGATGCCTATGATGTATGCGAGTGACTTTATTTCCTTGCCATAGAATGTTTTATTCTGCAGTGTCGCCATCTGTGCAGACGATAGCTTTGCCTGATTCTGTGTAAGGTAATTAAACGACTCCACTAAGAATCCCGCGCCACATGCGCCATCATAGATAGTCTCTCCAATTGTTGGTGCAACTACTTGAACGATGGTTTTAATGAGTGGTCGTGGGGTATAGTACTCACCGCCATTTCTACCGGCATTGCCCATGTTTTTGATCTTGTTTTCATAGAGATGCGAGAGTTCGTGCTTCTCTTCGTAAAGACGAAAGTGCATACCATCGACCACGTTCAGAATCTCACGTAGTTTGTAGCCACTAGAGATTTTATTCTTCAGCTCACTAAAAATCTCGCCAATCTTATATTCAATAGTATTCGCATCAGCATCAGGATTTTTAAACTTCTTCAGATATGGAAATAGCTTTTGATTCACGAAGTCATTCAAATCGTCGCCAGTGAGTGCCTTGTGATGGTCTATTTCACCATCTTTAGTTTTTGGACATGCCCATGCATCCCAGCGATACTCTGCATCCAGAATGTATTCATATTTTTTACCAGCGAGTTGAGCTTCCGTCTTCTTTATCTCATCCAAATCGTCGAGGTATTTCAAAAAGAGAATCCACGAAGTCTGCTCCACATAGTCGAGTTCAGTCGCCGACCCAGAGTCGGTGTGGAGGATATTATCTATATTTTTGAATGATTGTTCAAACATAAATTTATTTTTGGATTTCTTCGTAATCCTCTAGTTTACCGATAACTCTCACCAACTCTTTAGAGCCATCAACGGAAATAGCCTCGCACTTACATGGGGTTAAATTACCGTGCGTAATAGAAAGAACCTCAGTGCCGCATTTCTTGCACGTGATGTAGGTTTCTTTCTCAGTTTTGTTGACGATTTCCTTTGGCATAAGTATTATTTCTCCTTTTCTAAAGCCAGTCTGAGCGAGAACAAGACCTCCGACTTAAGCTTTGCTTTTGCCCACGATTTCTGTTTCTCGGTGAACAGTTCACCCATACCGGAAAGCACATTGCTGTCATCAAATTTCTCCATTGCCTCAATGCATTTTTTCAAAAACTCTGCATACGAAACACCCATGCGGTCCTCAACAATCTTCTTATTGACAAGCCAATCATGAGAAAGGAAAAACTGAACATCAAAAATGTCGCGGTTCGTTTTGCCGATCCGCTCGTACATGGCACAAAGCTTATGAGCAACCATGTCTTCCTTGACCATTACCTGCATAGAAATACCGAGGAATGATTCCACCGCATACTTTGAGCCAAACTCCCGACGATTTATTTCCACCTTAACGTTTTGAGCATTGATATCCTTGTCGTCATAAGAAAGAACATAGAGAATATTGAATCTTTTTTTGCGCGCCTCTTTTAACATACCGTAGTTTTCAATAATTGCTTTGACACGATCAAACACGTAGTCCTCTTTGTCTGAATCCAGTAAATCAAAATCCAAATCCACCGAGAAGCGATCCAGACCGTAAAAGAAGGCTGCGGCTGTTCCACCCTTGAATCCCAAAATTGGACTGATGGTTGCATCAGTATAGATATCCTTGAGGATTTTTATGAGAATATTTTTATGTTTTGAAGTATCAAGAGCCATATGATTATTATTTTAAGTCTTTCTTAAATGCTTCGTGGTACATTTTCACCATCTTTGTCATACGTTTATTGCCACCATAAATAGGCAAAATTTCGTATACTTTTTCCCAATTCAAAGCCGAGAGATTATCAAAGTGATAATTCTTGTTGAGATAGATAACGTCCAAGAATGCTCTCTCAGGCGAAGCTATGCTGTAATTTTCTCTTGACTCTATGCCAATCTGATTAGTGAGAATGGTATCTTTTATTTTTTTATAAGAATATTTCTGTCCATCACACTCAATTTCTTTTGTCGTATACGACGCAACAAAAATCTG
>DATDWZ010000046.1:0-12143 GCA_036517295.1 Minisyncoccota bacterium
GAGTTCAAAACTATACTACTCTCACAAAAACCAAGTGATGCCTTGAAATACATAATCAAAAAATCCGGTATGGAGGATATGTATAAAACTGGACTGGAAGAAGATACGGAGAGGCTCGAGAATATAATGGAACTTGTCACTCTTGCCACAAAGTATGATGAGTTTCCGAACGAGGAAAGTATAGAAAAATTTTTGACTGATACGAGTCTCGCCTCGGACCAGGATTCTCTGGATGGGGGAAAAAACGGAGTGAAACTGATGACCGTACACTCATCAAAAGGTCTGGAATTTAAGTATGTTTTCGTCTGCGGACTGGAAGCCGACCTGTTTCCACATAAAAAAATGAGTGAGAGTAAAAAGTCGGGAGAAGATGCCGAGGAAGAAAGGAGACTGTTTTATGTCGCCATCACCCGTGCCGGCAAAAAGCTTTTTTTGACACATGCCGAGACGCGTACTATATTTGGGGGAGTAGAGATAAATTCTCCGTCAGAATTTATAGACGATATTCCGGCCAAATACAGCGAGAAAGTTTCGTACTCGGGAGAGACAGAGAAAGCGCCTTTGCTCAGTATAGATTTTTAATCAATTTTATAATTTTTGAATTTTTAATTTTATAAATAAATCTTAATGTTTAAAAATTAATTCATTAGACATTATTTAAAAATTACAAAATTAAGAATTAAAAATTTTCTTTATGTTCAAAAAAAAGTCCTTAGGACAGCACTTTCTAAACTCTCCACAAATAATCGCGGACATTGTTTCTGCCGGAAAAGTCGTGGACGGAGATGTAGTGGTAGAGATAGGACCAGGAGAGGGAATTTTGACGAAAGGATTATTGGCAACAGGTGCACATGTTATAGCTATAGAAAAAGATGACCGTCTTATACCTGAACTGCAAACAACTTTTGCCAAAGAGATATCCGTGAGACAACTCGAACTTATACATGCTGACGTTCTGGATCTTGGTCTACCACATATAACCGAGAAGCCGTACAAGGTTGTGGCTAATATTCCATACTACATAACCGGACAGATCATAAGGATGTTTCTGGAAAGTGACCACCAGCCGAAATCCATGACTCTTTTGGTACAGAAAGAGGTTGCCGAAAGGGTGGTTGCGAAAGATGGAAAGGAGAGTCTGTTGTCGCTTTCCGTAAAAGTTTTTGGTGAACCGAAAATAGCGCGAGTTGTTGGTCGTGGAGCATTCACTCCACAACCAAACGTCGACTCGGCCGTACTGTGCATTGAAAATATTTCAAAAGACAAACTGGCCGGGCTAGAAGCCAAGCTATTCTTTACCGTTATTCACGCCGGATTCGCCCATAAACGCAAACAATTATTACCAAATCTGGCAGATTTATATAAAAAGGACCAACTGCTAAAAGCCTTTGAAAAATGCAAAATCAACACGAAAGCCAGAGCGGAAGATTTACCACTAACGACTTGGATACAACTTTGTAATATACTAACGAAATGCTAGATAGATTTCTGGAAGAAATAAGAAACAAATCGATAAACACTACCCAATGGATTTTGGGTTTCCTGGGAATACTTTTTGTCCGTTTCATACTCGAGTCTCTTTCTAGTCCAACATCTAGTGGAATTATTCCTTCCGATCCATATACTCTCGTACATTATTCTTTATTTTTTCTCTCGGTCACTCTCGGCACAATAATTATCGTTGGCTTTTTTATAAAAAACTACAAAGATTCGGCCAAAATCACTCTTTTTGCCCTACCAATAATATGGATAGCACCAATATTAGATATTGTTTTGAGCCAAGGTAGAGGATATAGAATGTCATATATTTTCGACAGCCATGGGCAGTTACTTTTTGATTTCTTTACATTCTTCGGTTCGAACCTCATCAGCGGTGCAACCTATGGTATGAGGATTGGAATAATTCTGATACTAATAGGCATCGGCTGGTATGTCTGGAAACAGACCCAAAGTGTCACCCGCACAATTTTGGCGGTCTTGTTCTCTTATATTTTAGGGTTTTTAGTAGGAGCCTTGCCGGGAATAATGTATACCATTTCTCATACAAATGCCGGAACGCCAACGGATATACACTCTTACTTCCAAAACATAATCAGCCAATCAACTGTAGCCCATAACACACTACGAGAAGGAGTAGCCTCGGTTTCAAGCGGAAGATTTTTTGAACTTGGTTTTGATAAGTTAATGTCACAAATACTTCTATTGATTTCTTTCATATTCGGATGGTTGTTATTTCGAAAAATGGAGCCGGAGAAATTTAAATCCGTCATGGGTAATATCAGGCTGGAGAGAATAAACTTTTATATCGCTTCGCTATTTTGTGGAATAGGATTTGCATATATGAACCAGCTCGGCAATAAATTCTTCTGGACTGACCTGTTAGGAATAGCCTGCCTCATCCTCTCGTGGATAGGTTTATGGATGTATGCCGTACATACAAACGACATCGCCGACATAAATATAGATAAAATATCGAACAAGGAAAGACCTTTAGTTAAAAAACTTTTGAGCACTGAGGATATGCGTCATGGCGGATATGTTTGGCTTGGTTTAGGACTTCTCGGTTCTTGGAGTGCCGGATTTTATCCGTTTTTTATGAGTCTTATGTGTGTTGCTACCACCTATATATATTCCTCTCCGCCTTTGCGCTTACGAAGGTTTCCTGGCATATCAGCTTTTCTAATATCTGTCGCCTGTCTCGCCACGATACTTGCCGGATTCTTTTTCGTCTCCGTACACAAAGAAATTTATACTTTTCCGATATTCCTAACTATGGGAATTCTCATTATGGTCACTCTAGCTATTCAATTCAAGGATATGAAAGATGTCGACGGTGACAAACAAGACGGGGTAATCACTCTACTTACACTTTTTCCGAAAAATGGTCCGAAAATAGTCGGTCTGTGTTTCGCTTTGAGCATATTGCTTATTCCGATATTTCTTTCTTTTTATTTTCTCTATGTATTTGCTCTACCCATGGCTATAATAGGCTATCGTTTGATCGTAAAAAAACCGTATAAGGAAAAACCTATTTTTGTCCTGCGATTCATACTGCTGACGTGCATCGCCTCATCGTATCTTCTCATATACTGGCTTGGACATTTGTACGACCTGATTTAGTTGGAAGAAACGACATATAAAGATATAATGTAAACATGGCTAGCAACAAAACTCTTACGGTTTTTATTATCTGCTTTGGGGTGGTGATTTCCACATTCCTGTTTCAAAAAAGTTCCGGTTCAAACACTTTGAAAAATCAGGGTGGTAACGCTGTGGTAGTAGAGAATGTCAGAAAAATATCCACAGACACGACCGATGATTGGAAAAAGATTCTTGTCGTTGTTGATCCAAAAACACAGGGTCAAACAACAATTTTAACAAAATCCGACCCGACGGTCTTTGACGACACCACACTAACGGCCCAGATGTCTCGCGACTTTTTATCACAATACCTACTTGCTAAAAGAGGTGGTAAAACTCTGACTGATGAAGACAAGAAAAATATTCTGCAGAATCTTTTGACCTCTCCAGCATATTCAAAAATCGGTGGACCTGTCTATATCTCTTCCAATCTAAACATAACCAACCAGCTTGACCTTGAAACACAAAAGAAGTACCGCGACTCTATAAATATCCTTTTGCAAAATCGCTCTTCTCAAATAAAAATCAATCCGCTTACGGTAATAAACACTTCGCTCCAATCCGACACCCCAAACAATCTTTCAAAAATAGACCCAGTTATTACTGCTGGCAAAGGTCTTATGGGGGACCTCCTTAAAATAGAGGTGCCAAAAAGCGCGGTTTCTGTACACCTGTCTCTTCTTAACTCGATAAGCAATCTAGTCTACGATCTTGAGACCATGAGAAAATCTTTCTCTGACCCGATAATTAGTCTTTCTGGTATGGCTGGATACAGTCAGCATTTATCTGAATTCCAATCGGCCCTTACAAAAATTAATGCCTATTTTGTGCAAAAAACAGGCAGTACACAATAGGAATAACGGCAGACAGTACTTTTCAACAGAAAAGCTAGGTTATGAAAAGCTTTTTATTGTATAATAAACATATGGTTATGCCTTTTTCTAAAACCCAATGAAGCATTCTAAAAAAATTTATGGGGTAGGCATTATTGCTTTGTCTCTACTGTTTATTTCTCCTCAAAAAACAGAGGCTCAGTGGCCAGTATTTGATATACCGACAGAAGTCTCTACGGCTATTGGTGCTACTGCTGAAACATCTAATGCGGTCAAAGAATATGGTCTCGATGCTGTTGCTTATTTCTTTGCAAACCGCATGGTTGAAAAAATCGCCGCACAAACGGTTAACTGGATAAACTCCGGTTTTGAAGGTAACCCAGCATATGTAACAAATCCAGAACAATTCTTTCTTGATGTGGGCGACGATACGGCTTCAAAAGTACTTTCCTCTACGGCTCTAAATCAGCTATGTAGCCCCTTTAAGGCCCAAGTTCGTTTGGCTTTGGTGAAAAATTATATAAACGACAATCAAAACTTTTCTTGTACCTTAAGTAAAGTAAAAGATAACTACGACCAATTCACCCAAGATTTCCGTCAGGGTGGTTGGGAGGGTTGGTTTGAAGTGACACAAAACAGTAACAACAATCCATATGGTGCATACTTTGATTATCAAGGAACATTGGGGCGACAGGTCGGTGCGGCCACAGAACAGTTAAACAAAGAAATTGCTCAGGGTGCAGGATTTCTTTCTTTCAAAACATGCCCAGATGGCCAGACGGTGACACAGGCAGATATAGATAATAGTATCACCGATCCAAACCTCTGCGACCCAGACCTTGGTTGTTCGGCCCCAAATCCTTATGACGGATACAAAGTCGGTGACTGCAAAGTCAAAAAAGAAACTGCGACCCCCGGTAGTGTAATCTCAAGTTCACTCAATAAGGTGCTGCATTCCGGAACCGACAGAATAAACGCGGCCGATGAAATAGATGAAATAATCGGCGCCCTTCTGGGTCAACTGATCGACCGTATTGTTGGAGGAATTGGTGACGGACTCCGAGGAGCTAGCAAACCTGACCAAAATGGGCAATCTTTTACGGACCGCTTAGCAAACGCACCTCCTCAGACTCCTTCAAATCCTGGAGGAAGAGTAGTCTGCACCACACCGCCGGATACCATAGACGAAGAGGGTAATACCGTACCCGGAGTAACTGATTGTCAGTTGATTCCTCCGGCTCCTCCTCCACCTCCTCCACCTCCTCCACAAGTAATTTGTACAACCGATACAAACGGGGTAACGACATGTAAGGTCGACGATGGTAGTGGAAGTCCACCCAGTGGACCTAGTGTTTGTGGCGCGGGTAATGATTTTGGTCCACCAGCGCCTATCGCCAGTGACTTCAGCAATGTTGTAATTGATAGTGGTAAAGACGCCAGCGACATAGGAAGTTGGTCTACCTCGAATTCTGTAACCCTAAATTCTGTAACTTTCCCGGGAAACTCGACTATATGTCTCAATCACACTATGCCGTGGCCTTCGGCTTGGACACAACCAACCAGCCTCGCGAGTGATGGGAGTGTTCCGGCCAGCGCATGGGTATTTATATGGCGAGGGGGCAAATGGCACGCAGCTACTTTTGAATACTATTACAGAGATGGAAGCGAAGCGGAGTGTAGAGACGATGGCTCTGTCTGGAGTAACGCCGGTTTCAGTCCGGATTTTGCTCCGAGAACGGGTGAGACTTATGGCTTCATGATTTCCGGACTGGCTAGAGCAGGGCATCGTAATGTTTCCGAAAGAACAAACATCATCATGCAACAGTGGGCTGGAAGATTGTGCACATCGCCAAGTGGTCCGCCATCGCCAACAAATCCGACATGTACACCGCCAAAAGTTTTGCAAGGCAATAAGTGCGTTGATCCATCCGCCGCCGACCCGATCATAACATCTGTCAGTCCGACAAACACGAAGCGTGGAGAAACAACAATCACGATAACCGGAACAAACTTAACCGATGTGGTCAGGTTCTACAACGACAACGCCGGAGGAACACGAGAGAGTGTCGTTGGCTCGGTAAACTCGGCAAAAACACAGACAACCGTTTTGGTTCCAGCGAGTATCCCTACAGGAAATGTCAGAGTGGTAATCTATCGACCAAAGAACGGCGACATACCGAACATAGAATCCAACAGCAAACTGATTCAGGTTGAGAGCGGAGTATCACCTGAACCCACACCAACAGTAACTTCTTTTGATGCAACTACGGGAAACAGGGGACAACTTGCCTATAATCCGATAAGTAACACTTGGATGGTGGTAAGCGCTCTCGATGAAATATGGGCAAGAATAATGAAAAATGACGGTACTGCGACGGGTGCCCAGTTCAAGATAAACCAGACAAGTGGCGTACAGGTTATGAGTCCAAAAATTGCCTATGCTACCAACATAAATAAATATCTTGTTGTTTGGTTAGGTTTCCCTGACCCTTCCGGAGGGACGATTTACGGAAGGCTCATAAACGCAGACGGAACATCTGGAGGATCCGCCTTTACAATCTTCAAAGACCCGCCGGGAGGAGCGTCTTTCTTTTACACTAACTCCGCACTTCGATATGATTCCAAAAATAAAAAGTTTGTGCTCGTTTGGGAATACAGACATCCCGATGTGGACATTAACCTTGTAACGATTGACTCGACTGGCACAGTTGGAACAGTTATAAATGTAGGACAAGGCCTCGCTGTTAACTCGAACTCTCCTTCACTAGCCATAAACGAAAGTGCGGATGAATACTGTGTAGCTTATGACAGACGAAGCGACCCGACGCCGAAATTGGCAACGCGAAAGGTTAACGCAATGACCGGGGTGTTGGGTCCTGAAACAACTACGAGCATAGTGGGTCTCGACACTACCCTCGCGTATAACTCAGTAAACGGAAAATACCTGGTCGGATGGAGTGACGCAACAACACCGACAACAAAAGGTAAGATCCTGAACAGCTGTAACATGGCAGACGGCGGAACGATATTTACTTTGAGTAGTGTAGGAAAAACTGCTAATGTTTCATACAACTCAAGATCGAACAACTATGCAGTCATCGTTCAGAACCAGAACGATTCAGGAAACAGTTATGCTATTTTGAACTCAAGTGGCACACGAATTGGTGGTGGTGTAGCGTTTGTCGGAGGGTTTGGAAACTTCGCTCCCGTCATCGCCCCAAATACAAGCGACGGAAAATTCTCCGCTATTTCTTCAATAGAATACAAAACCACACGATTCGCTCCGAATCTTGGTCCGACTGGCACTTCCAGCACCACTCCTGCACCAATCCCAACATACACAGACCTCGGTGATGGCGCTTTCCCGGATGTGGTTTGGTACAACAGCAGACTGTGGGTCGCATATAGAGGTCCGAACTCGGCAACTATTAATTTATACAGTTTCGATTCAAACTTGGGAGACAAGAAGACAGAAAAGATTATTCCTACTAGTGGTGGAGCCGGAGGATTCCCTAGATTGACGGTATCTAACGGGACATTATGGATGGCTTGGCGAGATGGAGAACCATCGGGCGAAGATATCAAGTTGTGGAGAAAAGATTTAGACTCGACGGAATCGTTGGGACCGGGAGCAGGCAACGATCCCGTGGCCCTGGGATATGGATATATTGCCTGGCAGAAATTGGAAAGCCCAAACTGGAGGGTCTATAGGAGACCACTTGCAGGCGGGACCTCGGTTTTTCTCCAAAACGGTTTGCCGACGGGAATCTCACGCATACTATCGACCGGCCTAATAAAAACGATAGACCAGGATAGAACTGCCGTTTCTTGGGGGGTAAATGCTTGGTTTTCCGGCGCCATAACTGTGGCTACGGACATAACCCCGAAGGATGATAATGGGGTGGCCGTGAGATTAAATAACTTGGCCAGTTCGGAATTTAATCTCTGGCCCGGACAGAGAACCCACACCCCGCACGCGGCAACCGACGGAAACGGAAACTATGCCGTAGCAACCTGGAACCCGACGGTTAGAGTAGCTGTGTTCAAAAAACAATGAAAAAAGATTTTGATAAGTGGAATAAAATAAAAAAAGATATTCATCATAAAAGTGAAAGTAGGTTTTACCACATGCGAGAAATTTGGTGGTGTTCTCTTGGTTTAAATATTGGGTCTGAACAGGATGGCGATGGAGAAGAGTATCAAAGACCGGTTTTAATTTTCAAAGGATTTAGCAGGAATACGTGTTTGGTTTTTCCTCTAACCACATCCACACATAAACACAAGATGAGAGTTTCTATCGGAATAGTAGATAATAAAAAGGCCTCGGTCATCATTTCCCAACCAAGATTAATTGACGCAAAGAGATTGGTAGAAAGGATAGAATTTTTAGATAAAAAGATTTTTGAACAGATACGAAAAACTGTCAAAGACATGCTCTGACAGTTTTTCGACTTGTTCTCCCTCTTACGAGGGCGGGCCCGAAGGCACTTATACATGTAGTGTAGCAAACTAAAAAATAAAGTCAAATAACATGTGGATAAGAGAAAATTACGTTATAATAGAAGTGAAATGAAAAAGTTTTTACCTTACCCCCGTAGTAGAAGTTGGCATTGTTGCAAAGGCAACATATAAGACCAGATGCCAACTTCACTACGGGACTAGTCCAGTAGTGAAAATGACATGAGAAAGATTTACAAAATTTTATTGATATGAATAGTTTGAAAACACCGTTAAGTAACAAAATAAGTGGCTATGCTCGAAGAGCTATGTCATTTTCTACTACTGGGATACTAATACTGGTCGTGGTGGTTGGGCTTTTTAGTCCAATGTCCAGAGTCAATGCAGACGCTACGACGGGAACTTGTACATATACAGCCACTAACAAAACAACTGGAGCAAAAAGGACATATTCAGTACAAGCAGTACTTCAAACAGGCTGTGTGGTTGGAAGTCAGACTTCAACAGCTACAGAGACAATCGTTGTTGACTCGTTTAATGCAAATGGTACACAAAACACTTCGGCGAGTATCGACGGTGCGAAAGGGTCAGAACTTTGTAAGGGAGTGTTTGGAGATTATTCACCTGACTGTTTATTTGTATCATTTTTAGAACTTGTCTCCGCTTTTATACTAAGAATTGCCGCTCTTATTTTATGGATGGCAGGAATAATTTTGAACTATGTTTTGAAATACACCATCGTAGATATGTCTGAACATATAAATGGAGTAAGTGGTGTTGGTGGTTTAAAAGGTATAAATATTGCCTGGAAAGTCATGCGGGACCTGATGAATATCTGTTTCATATTCTTGCTGGTTTACGAAGCGACAAAACTAATCATCGGCCAGAGCACTCGCGATAAGGTCAAAAAAATGGTCACTTATATTGTCATCGCCTCTCTCCTCGTAAATTTCAGTTTATTTTTTACAAAAGTCCTGATAGATGCTTCGAACATAGCAACTATAGGTTTTTATGATTCTATCCTCAATAGCTCGGTTGCCCCTGGAACCGTTCCGTGTGACCCTACTCCTACCCCAGGCTGTGTTCCAGGTGGTGCACGTGAAGCGGTAAGCGGACTATCTGTACCGTTTATGAATTCTCTAGGTTTAGCGGATTGGTATTCCGTAAAATCATTTGAGGCTACCGTGGTTGGCGGAGATTTAAATCTTGTAATCTTTAATCTTCTGGGAGCGGTATTGTTTATTATTGTCTCTTTTGTATTTTTTGCCGTGACGTGTCTTTTTATTATAAGATATATAACTCTTGTTGTTCTCCTCATGCTTTCGCCAATTGCATTTATGGGATGGGCTTTGCCTTTCATGCATGAATATAGTATGGACTGGTGGAAATCTCTCAACGGCCAGTTACTATTCGCACCCATCTATATGCTACTAACCTGGGTTGTGCTTACGCTCATATCCCCCGACAATGGTTTCCTCACGGGAGGCGGAAATTGGGGTAGTTTGCTAAATGGAACGGGTGGTTCTGCTGGTTCTGCAAACGACAGCATCAGCCTTATTTTTAACTTTGTTGTTATTATAGGCCTTATCATCACCACACTGGTAATATCCAAAAAAACGGCGACCAGGGGATCCAGCCTGATTGGTCAGGCAAGCGGTAAAGTTACGGCCTTTGCTGGCGGAGCGATATTGGGAGGAGCAGGTATGCTAGGAAGACAGAGTCTTGGAAGAATGGGCATGGGCAAAGCTACTACCGAAGAACTAGAGGCTAGGGTCGCGCAGGGAGGATTGCAGGGGCAGAGAGCTAGAGCTCGACTGGCTATGGCTAAGGGTAGTTATGATATGCGCAGAAGTACTGGAGGAGAAGCGTTATCGAAAGCCACCGGAGTCAACCTCGGAAGAGGAACTGAAGGAATCCCATTTATGGGTAATGCAAAAGCTGGTGAGGGTGGTCGGGCAGGAGCAATGGAAGAAGAGAAGAAAAAAGAAAAAGCCAACCAAGAAGCAATCAATAAATTCAGGAATACGCAAGCCTTGGAAGAGGCGAAGAAAGCTATCGATGCGGGTTCAAAAGACGGTGCAACTCAAGATCAAAAGGATGCTATGGAAAAAGCCCTTGCCAAACTTTCTGACAAACAGACCGAAACTTTGGTTGCGGAAAACAGAAAACTCTTGGAGAGTCTCGACTTTGCAAATGCTATCAGCGTTAAACAGCTGGAGGCACTTAACAAGAGCGAACAATTCTCTGAAGAAGATAAGACTCATCTTAAAAATAACAGATTCGAACAAATCAAAACAATTCACGATCCTACTGCTTTGACAGCGTATGCAACGGCAACGGCAGTGGCTCCTGGCGCACGAACAGCAACTCATATCGCAGATATAAAACGAATGGATGACGCTCGATCAAGAGTAAAGGGTCTTTCTGATTCAGAACTTGAGATGATAGACACCGCCTACCTTGACCCTACCCGCATCGAAGGCCGAGAATTTATATCACAACTAAAAGATAGCCAGGTAGAAAACATAGCCACAAACAAAGGTGGTAAATTCACCACTTCACAGAAAAATAATGTGAGGGATGAGAGAATGCGCCCTCTTAAAGATGCCTTAGCCTCCGGCAGTGTTACAAATATACAGCGTGAAATAAGAAAGGCTGACTACAAGACTTTGGTCAGATACATGAAAGTGGCCGGTAGAGGAGGAGTCAATATCGCCTTGGATCCCGCAGTATTACCCCTATATACATCTAAAACCTTAAGACGCATGGCTGGTTATGATGATATGACTGATACTGATATCGACACCCTCAGAACAGCTCTTCTAACTCACGGAAGTCCGGCCACCCAAGCATGGTTATTAGACGCAGATAAAGGCATGATTGACTTCCCATCAATATGACACTCACATTAGCACAAAAAAAAGAAGCCTATCGAAAACTTCCACCAGAAGTCCAGAATTTTATTATGGATAGTGAAACTACAGATATCATCTCGAGCGACCTAAATGAAATCGGTTTAACCCCCGAACAATCCGATTCGGCCGATAGTGAAATTTTGTATGCTATGTATGGTCTACAAACTCTAAGCACGGCGATAGATAATATTTCAAAACTGAGTAATAAAAAAAGAGATAGTCTGTCTATGTTGGAATCTAACCTAAAGATGGACATATTCGATAAAATAGAAAATTATAAAAAAAACTACCAGCCGGCACTGGAAGAAAAAGAAGTGGTGAAACCTCAAGAAAGTATAAGGTCAGATATTATCAACAAAAAACCTGAAATAAATACCAAGACCTTTATTGTCGATAAAAAATCCCAACTTGAACAATGGACAGAAAAGTTTTTCGCTGGTACGGAACCACAGAAAATGTCTCCAGCGGAAAAACAGGAGATTGCCAAGAAAATAAAAACGGCAATAAAAACAAAGTCGCCGAACGATTTGCCTGAATATGTAAAAAACTTACCAAAACCGGTTCAGGATATGATACTTGCCGGAGTTTGGTCGGGCATAGTCGGCGAAATTGCAAAGAAATACTCCCTTAGCCCTACACAGTCTGATATCCTAACAAATAATATAGTCTTTGTGTTAACGGGATTAGACACACCGGAAACATTTCTTGGACTGATCACCTCGGAGTTAGGAATCTCGCGATTACTTTCTGAACAAATAATACAGGACCTGGAAAATCGAGTCTTCAAATACGCGGT